>JAHDVQ010000369.1 GCA_023384595.1 Vicinamibacteraceae bacterium
ACCTCGCCTGGTCGCCCGACGGCCGCCTCATCGCCTACACGGCGTTCGTGCCGAGTGAGGGTCAGCCGCTCGCGACGATGCCGAAGGCGCCGAAGGGCGCGGAGTGGGCCCCGGCCGTCAAGGTCGTCGAGCACACCATCTATCGCGCCGACGGCGCTGGCTCCCTCGAACCCGGCTTCACACACCTCTTCGTCGTCGCCGCCGATGGCGGTGCGCCGCGCCAGGTCACGCGGGGGGAGTTCAACGTCTCAGGGGTCCCCGCCTGGTCGGCCGACGGCGCCAGCCTCGTCGTCGCCGCCAACCGGGATGCCGACGTCGATTTCGAGCCGCTCGAGTCGGAGTTGTACCGCGTGGCGCTGGCGGACGGTGCGATGACGCGCCTGACGACGCGCGCCGGTCCAGACAACCGTCCGGAGATGTCACCCGACGGCAGGCACCTGGCCTACCTGGGGTTCGACGACAGGAAGTTGAGCTACGCGAACACGCGCCTGTACGTGATGGAGTTGGCCGGGGGGCGGACGCGGTCGCTCACCGACGACCTCGACGCCAGCATCGAGCACGCGGCGTGGATCGACAACGACAGCATCGCGGTGGTGTACGACTGGCGCGGCTCGACACACGTCGCGCGCGTGTCGGTCGCCAGCGGGCGGCGCACCACGGTGGCCGAGGATCTTGGCGGCACGTCGATGGGCCGGCCATACACCGGGGGAGCCCTCTCGGCGGGCGGCGGGCGCATCGCGTACACCCAGGGTACGGCGCTCCGGCCGGCCGACATCGCGCTGGTGAGCGGCGAGGGTCCGCCGCGCCGGCTCACCGACCTGTCTGGCGGCCTGCTGGAGGAGCGCCGGCTCGGCCGGGTCGAGGAGATCACGTTCAAGTCGAGTCACGACGGCCGCGACATCCAGGGGTGGGTGGTGTACCCGCCCGACTTCGATGCGTCCCGACACTACCCGCTGCTCCTCGAGATTCACGGCGGGCCGTTTGCCGCGTACGGCCCGCACTTCGCGCCGGAAATCCAGCTCTATGCCGCGCAAGGCTACGTCGTGTTCTATGCCAACCCCCGCGGCAGCACCAGCTACGGGGCCGAGTTCGCGAACTTGATTCACCAGAACTACCCGAGCCAGGACTACGACGACCTCATGAGCGGCGTCGACGCCGTCATCGCGCGCGGCGGCATCGATACGAACAACCTGTTCGTGACGGGCGGCAGCGGCGGCGGGGTGCTCACCGCCTGGATCGTCGGCAAGACCGATCGCTTCCGCGCGGCGGTCGTGGCCAAGCCGGTGATCAACTGGTTCACCCACACGCTCACCGCCGACGCGTATCCATTCTTCGTGCAGTACTGGCATCCCGGCCCGCCGTGGGAACACGTGGAGCACTACTTCAAGTACTCGCCCATCAGTCTCGTGGGCCGCGTGACGACGCCGACCATGGTGCTCACTGGCGAGGACGACCTGCGCACGCCGATGGCCGAGTCGGAGCAGTACTACCAGGCGCTGCGGCTGCGCCGCGTGCCGAGCGCGCTCGTCCGCATCCCCGGCGCGTCGCACGCGATCAACGCGCGGCCGTCGCACATGATCGCGCAGGTGCTGAACACGATCGCCTGGTTCGAGCGTCATCGCCAGCGGGAGCCGTGAGGACACAGGGGCGCGGGTGAGATCTGCCGCCACGTCGCACCGGAAGCCGAGCCTGGCGTGCGTGGCGCTCGGCCCGGCGGGGCAGGCCGCGGCCGCCTCGGACCGTGTCGGTCTCGTCTGGCGACGCGGTCAGCCACCGCTGTTCGCCCCCGGCCGCTGAACGGGTGCGCCCAGAGTTCGAGACGCACGTGACGCGCCCCGCTGTTCAGACCCGCTGCCGCGCGGGCGTCCGCCGCGAGGTCGGGCCGGGTTGCACCAGGTGGCGTTCCCGGGGGATAATTGGGGTTCGTTCGTCCCGCCGCGACCCCATGCTGGGAGGTCGTTCAACGGTAGGACACGTGGCTCTGGACCAC
>JAHDVQ010000370.1 GCA_023384595.1 Vicinamibacteraceae bacterium
TGCGCCAGGGCCGCGATGCCGCTCTGGTTCAGGATCGAGTACCGCGTCAGGTTGGCCGACTCCTCGGCGATGTTCGCGTCGCGGATGCGGCTCTCGCCGGCCTTCGTGTTCACAATCTGCGAGTTGGCAAGGCTGATCGCATAGGAGAGGTGGTTCTGCAGCGTGCCGACCTGGCCCTGCACGTCGCCGAGCACCTTGATCGAGCCCGTCGTCGAGTTGGTGATGGCCCCGACGGCCGTTTCGGCGTTCGCCGCCGAGAGCAGGTCGCCCGCAAGGCCGAGCGTCGCGGCGTCGGCCTGGCCGATGCTGCCGGTCACCTTGCCGTTGGCGCCGTCGGCGCTCACGAACACCGAGAAGGTCGTCACGACGTCGAGCTTCGCGACGGCGGCCTCGCGGTTGACCTCGTCGATGATCCGCTGGTACTCAGCGTCGAGCGTGGCGCGCGACTGGTCGCTCGTGGACGCCGAGGCGGCCTGCGTGGCCAGCGTCGCGGCCCGGTCGAGCAAGCGCGAGATGTTGTCGAGTGCGCCGTCCTTGATCTGCAGGTCCGACAGGCCGTCGTTGGCGTTGCGCACACCCTGCGCGAGAATCGACACCTGCGAGCGGTAGCTGTTCGCCACGGCCAGTCCCGCCGCGTCGTCGCCCGAGTAGTTGATGCGGAAGCCGCTGCTCACCCGCGTGAGCGCTTGCCGCAGCCCCAGATTGGTGGAGTAGAGGTTGGCCTGGGCGTTGACCGAGGCAATGTTGGTGACGACCGAAAACGAAGCCATGGGTTCCTCCGTGAGAGTGCCGGGCCCGGCATCCTTGCCGGAGCCCGCGGCGCCGTGCGCCGCTTTCTCTGTCCGGGGGGGTAATCGGACAGGGGCGGAGGAACTTTAAGCAGAGGTCTCCCGGCCCGTCGCCGGCCGTGCCGGGAACGGAGGGGCGCGGGCGGGGGCGTGCGCGCGCCCTGCCGGGAGCGGCCGCAGCGGGGCGGCCAGGCGAAAGAGCCGGGCGGGGCTCGCGTGGCCCCGCCCGTGGAGGAGGTGCGGACGCCGGCTTACTGCAGCAGCGCGAGGACCGCGGAGGTCGACGCGTTGGCCTGCGCCAGGGCGGCGATGCCGCTCTGGTTCAGGATCGAGTACCGCGTCAGGTTGGCCGACTCCTCGGCGATGTTCGCGTCGCGGATGCGGCTCTCGGCGGCCTTGGTGTTGACGATCTGCGACTGCGCCAGGCTGATGGCGTAGGACAGCCGGTTCTGCAGGGCACCCACATCGCCCTGGACGTCGCCGAGCACCTTGATGGCGCCCGTCGTGGCGTTGGTGATGGCCCCCACCGCCGTCTCGGCGTTCGCCGCGGAGAGGAGGTCGCCAGCGAGGCCGAGCGTGGCCGCGTCGGCCTGGCCGATGGAGCCCCCCACCTTGCCGTCGGCGCCGTCGGCGCTCACGAACACCGAGAACGCCGTCACGCCGTCGAGGCCCGCCACCGCGGCTTCGCGGTCGACCTCTCCGATGATCTCCTGGTACTCGGCGTCGAGCGTGGCGCGCGACTGGTCGCTGGTCGAAGCCGACGCCGCCTGGGTCGCGAGCGTCGCCGCCCGGTCGAGCAGCTTCGAGATGTTGTCGAGCGCGCCGTCCTTGATCTGGAGATCGGACAGCCCGTCGTTGGCGTTGCGCACGCCCTGGTTGAGGATGGCGACGGTCGCCCGGAAGCTGTTGGCGACCGCGAGGCCAGCCGCGTCGTCGCCGGAGTAGTTGATCCGGAACCCGCTGCTGACGCGCGTCAAGGCAGTCTTCAGACCGTTCTGCGTGGAGTACAGGTTGGCCTGCGCATTGCTTGACGCGATGTTGGTGACGACGGAGAACGATGCCATGGACGTATTCCTCCCTGAGAGTGCGAAGACGGCTTCCTTGCCGGCTTCGGCCAGCGGCTGCCACCGCTGGGTTTCTCTGTGCCACAGGGTTAATCGGACAGGGCTTCTCGTTCTTTAGTCGTCACCGCACACT
>JAHDVQ010000371.1 GCA_023384595.1 Vicinamibacteraceae bacterium
CTAGGCCGAGCGATCACGTCAAGCGAGTTCCGGGTTCAGGAGGTCGAGGTGGCACAGACAGGACGGGCCGCAACGGTGTCCGCCATCGAGGCATGCGGGGCCGTGGCGGTCATTCGCATGAAGGAGCCCGAGAAGCTGCGCGCCGTGGTCGACGCGCTCGCCGAGGGCGGCGTCCGCGCGCTCGAGGTCACGATGACCGTGCCGAGGGCGATCCAGATGATCGAGGCGCTCGCCCCGTCGCTGCCCGAAGGGTTCCTGATTGGGGCCGGGACGGTGCTCGACCCCGAGACGGCGCGCCTGGCCATGCTCGCGGGGGCGAACTTCGTGGTGAGCCCCATCTTCCGGCCGGAGACCATTGCCATCTGCCACCGCTACGACGTGGCGGTGATGCCGGGCTGCTTCACGCCGACCGAGATCCTGACCGCGTGGGAGGCCGGCGCCGACGTGGTCAAGGTGTTCCCGGCCACGTCACTCGGACCAGGATTCTTCAAGGACGTGCGGGGGCCGCTGCCGCAGATCAAGCTGATGCCGACCGGGGGCGTCTCGCTCGACAACGCCGGCGACTGGATCCGGGCCGGCGCCGTCGCGGTCGGCGTCGGGACGGCATTGCTCGACACCAAAGCCATCGCCGCCGGCGATTACGGCGTCATCACCGCGAACGCGCGCCGGCTGGTCGCGTCGGTGACGGCGGCGCGACGCAGATAGCCTGGAGCCCGGAGCCTGGAGCCTGTTGATGAAAACCGTCACCTTCGGCGAGATCATGCTGCGTCTGAGCCCTCCGGGGTTCGAGCGCTTCTTCCAGTCGCCGGTCCTCGGCGCGACCTTTGGCGGCGGCGAGGCCAACGTCGCCGTGAGCCTCGCGCACTTCGGCCTCGAGAGCTGTTTCGTCACGCGGCTGCCGAAGCACGCCATCGGCGAGGCGGCGGTGAGGTCGCTGCGCGCCGAGGGGGTCGACACGCGGTTCATCGTGCGTGGCGGCGAACGTATCGGCATCTACTTCGCCGAGGCCGGCGCCAGCCAGCGCGCGTCCAACGTCGTCTACGACCGGGCGCACTCGGCGATTGCCGGCGTCGAGGCGGGCTCCATCGACTGGACGCCCATCCTCGACGGCGCGTCGTGGTTCCACGTGACCGGCATCACGCCGGCGCTCGGCAAGGGTCCGGCGGCCGTGGTGGCCGAGGCCGTGAAGGCCGCGCGCAAGGCCGGCGCGAAGGTCTCGGTCGATCTGAACTACCGGAAGAAGCTCTGGACCGAGAAGGAGGCGCAGGCCACCATGCGCCCGCTCATGGCCGATGTCGACGTGGTCATCGCGAACGAAGAGGACATCCAGTCGGTCCTTGGTCTCGAGGTCGCCGATACCGACGTCACGAGCGGGCAACTGAATCTCGACGCCTACCAGGATGTGGCCAGGCGCGTGCAGCAGGAGTTCGGGCCGTCGACGGTGGCCATCACGCTGCGCGAGAGCTACTCGGCGAGCGACAACGGCTGGAGTGCCGCGCTCTGGGACGGCCAGGCGGGCCGGTTCTTCCACAGCCAGCGCTACGACGTGCGGCTGGTCGACCGCATCGGCGGCGGCGACAGCTTTGGCGCGGGCCTCATCTACGGGCTCGTCACCGGCCGCGCGCCCGAACAGGCGCTCCGTTTCGCCGTCGCCGCCAGCGCGCTGAAGCAGACCATCCCCGGCGACTTCAATCGCGTCTCGGTGGACGAGGTCGACCGCCTCGCGGGCGGGGATGCGTCAGGGCGCGTTCAGAGGTAGTTCCCTGAAAGGCTACAAAGCCTATAAAGCCTACAAAGCCTACAAAGGCTACAAAGCCTACAAAGGCTACAAAGCCTACAAAGGCTACAAAGCCTACAAAGCCTACAGAGGGTACGAGGGCGACAAGGGCTACAGGCGACCTGCCTTCGTAGCCTTTGTAGCCTCTGTAGCCTCTGTAGGCTCTGTAGGCTCTGTAGGCTCTGTAGGCTCTGTAGGCTCTGTAGGC
>JAHDVQ010000372.1 GCA_023384595.1 Vicinamibacteraceae bacterium
CGCCAGCACCCGCCAGCCTGCGCGTTGGAGGCATCATCATGTTTCGATCGACCATTTCTCGCGTCGCTGGCGCCATCGTCGTGGTGGGGGGGCTTGCCGTAGCCTGGCCGGCAGCCCAGACTCCGCCCCAGGGTGGTGCGCCGGCGACGGCTGCGGAGGCCGAGGCGTTCATTCGCGACGCCGAGACCCGCCTGAACGAGCTCAGCATCCGCCTCTCGCGCGCGCAGTGGGTGCAGTCGAACTTCATCACGACCGACACGCAGGCCATCGCCGCCACGGCCAACGACGAGTTCATCGAGGCGACCACCGAACTGGCCACCGAGGCGAGGCGCTTCGCGGGCCTCGACCTACCGCCGGCGATCGCGCGGAAGATCCGGCTGCTGGCGCTGTCGCTTCCGATGCCGGCACCGTCCGATCCGGAGGAGCGCAGCGAGCTCACGCGCATTGCCGCCTCGCTCGAGGGCGACTACGGCGCGGGAAAGTACTGTCCGCCCGGGCGGGACTGCCTCGACCTGACGGCGCTCGAGAAGATCCTGGCCGAGAGCCGCGATCCCGCGGCGCTGGCCGAGGCGTGGACCGGGTGGCATGCCGTGGGCGCGCCCATGCGCGACCGGTACACGCGGTTCGTGACCCTCTCGAACAAGGGCGCGCGTGAGATGGGGTTTGCGGACGTGGGGGCGATGTGGCGGTCGAACTACGACCTGCCTCCCGACGCGTTCGCCGGCGAGGTGGAGCGGTTGTGGCAGCAGGTCCGGCCGTTCTACGAGTCGCTGCACGCCTATGTGCGCGCGCGGCTGGTGAAGCGGTACGGCCCGGACCTCGTGGACCCGAAGGGGCCGATACCCGCGCATCTCCTCGGGAACATGTGGGCGCAGCAGTGGGGGTACGTCTACGACCTCGTCGAGCCGTCCGGCGCGGCAGAGGGCTACGACCTGACGAAGCTGCTCCAGGCTGAGAAGCCAGACGCTCGCGACATGGTGAAGTACGGCGAGAATTTCTTCAGCTCGCTCGGCTTCGCGCCGCTGCCCGAGACGTTCTGGGAGCGATCGCTCTTCGTGAAGCCGCGCGATCGTGAGGTCGTGTGCCATGCGAGCGCGTGGACGCTCGACAACAAGGACGACATCCGCATCAAGATGTGCATCGACATCAAGGCGGAGGATTTCGTCACCATCCACCACGAGCTTGGACACAACTACTACCAGCGCGCCTACAACGGCCAGACGTTCCTGTTCCAGAACAGCGCGAACGACGGGTTCCACGAGGCCGTGGGCGACACGATCGCGCTGTCGGTGACGCCGGCCTACCTCCAGCGCATCGGGCTGCTCGAGCGCGTGCCGCCGGCTGAGGCCGACGTGCCGCTGCTGCTGCGCGACGCCCTCGACAAGGTCGCGTTCCTGCCGTTCGGGCTGCTCATCGACCAGTGGCGGTGGCAGGTGTTCTCGGGCGCGATCACGCCCGACCGTTACAACGCGTCGTGGTGGGCGCTGAAGCGGCAGTACCAGGGCGTCGTCCCTCCGGCGGCGCGCAGCGAGGCCGACTTCGACCCCGGCGCGAAGTACCACATCCCGGCCAACGTGCCGTACACGCGGTACTTCCTCGCGCACATCCTGCAGTTCCAGTTCCACCGCGCGCTCTGTCGCGACGCCGGCTACACGGGCCCGCTCAATCGCTGCTCGATCTACGGCAGCCGCGAGGCCGGTGAGAAGCTGCAGACGATGCTGGCGATGGGGCAGAGCCGCCCCTGGCCCGACGCGCTCGAAGCGCTCACCGGGGAGCGCGAGATAGATGCCGGCGCCCTCCTCGAGTACTTCGCGCCGTTGCGGGCCTGGCTCGATGAGCAGAACCGCGGCGTGCCGGTGGGGTGGTAGCCCGGGGGGTCAGGTCTGCGATCGCCGACGGGGATGGGGGGGAGGGGTGGGGGGGAGCAAGTTAGGGACCCACCCGGACACCCCCAGCCCAGACCGGAGCCCCAAACATGGGGGCG
>JAHDVQ010000092.1:0-2386 GCA_023384595.1 Vicinamibacteraceae bacterium
GCCATCGCGCTCCTCGCGCTCGCCGCCGGCATCGGCGTCACCGCCACGGTCTTCAGCGTCGCCAACGCACTCCTGCTCCGCCCGCTGCCCGCGGGCGACGCCGGCCGCCTGGTCCGCGTCTACTCGGAACGCAGCTCGAACACGCCGTTCTCCGTGTACGCCGACTACCGCGCCCGCACCCGGACGCTCAGCGATCTCGCCGCGTTCCAGTTCGCCTCGCTCGGCGTGCGCGCAGGCGACGCGCCCGCCAGGCAGATGTTCGGTGAGCTGACGAGCGGCAACTACTTCCGCACGCTGCGGGTGCGACCCGCGGTGGGCCGCCTCTTCGGCCCCGGCGAAGACGACCTGTCGCGCCCCGCGCGCAGCGTCGTCCTGAGCCATCGCCTGTGGCGGGACGCCTTTGCGCAGGATCCCGCGGTCATCGGCCGCACCATCGCCGTCAACGGCGAGCCCTTCGAGATCGTGGGCGTCGCGCCGCGAGCGTTCACCGGATCCCTCGGCCCCATGATGCCCCTGCTCTGGGTCCCGTTCAGCGCCGAACCGCTGCTGCGTCCGCACGCGCCGTCGCGGCTGGCCTCGCGCACTGGAAACGGCATCCACATGATCGGGCGGCTCGCCGACGGGGTCACGCGAGCCCAGGCCCAGGCGGAGTTCTCGACGCTCCTCGCGCAGCTCAAGACCGAGCACGTGGAAGATCGCGAGTGGGCGTCGGTGGACGTCTACGAGGCGGGTCTCCTGCACCCGCAGATGACCATCGCCGTCCGCTCGTTCATGGGGTTCCTCATGATCGCGGCGGGGCTGCTCCTCGTCATCGCGTGCGTGAACCTCGCCACGCTGCTGCTCATGCGCGGCGCGAGCCGGCTGCGCGAAATCGGCATCAGGCAGGCACTCGGCGTCGGCCGCCGTCGCCTGGTGCGGCAGCTCCTCGTCGAGCACCTCGCTCTGGCCGGCGCGGGGGGAGCACTCGGCCTCGCCCTGGCCGCCTTCGCCGGCCGCGCGATCATGGCCATCCCGTTTCCCGGCCCCATGCCGGTCGTCGTCGACCTCTCGATCGACTGGCGCGTGGCCGCCTTCACGGCCGGCCTCACCGCGCTCACCGTGCTCCTCGTCGGCCTCGCACCGGCCCTGAGTGCCGCGCGGGTGGACGTCCTCTCCGCGCTGCGCGACGGGGGCGGAGGCCGCGTCACGCGGTCGCGTCTTCGCGGGGCGTTCGTCGTCGCGCAGATCGCGGCCTCGGCCCTGCTGCTGGTCGCCGCCGGGCTCGCGATGCGGAGCTTCGCCCACGCGCAGCGGCTCGACGTCGGCATGGCCGTCGACGAGATCGCCTCGGCCACCTTCGATCCGAGCATCCGCGCCCTCGACGGCGAGGCGCTGCGGCGCTTCCATCGCGACCTCGTCGAGAGGCTCGAGCGATCCCCTGGCATCCGATCGGCGGCGCTCGTCGACATCCGCCCCCTCTCGATGTCGCGCACGGCGGGCATCTTCCTGCCGGCGGCCGCCCCCGCCCCCGTCGAAGGCCGCCCGATTCGCAGCATCGACCACAACGCCGTCACCCCCGGCTACTTCGAGACGATGGGCATCGGCCGGCTGCAGGGACGGGACTTCGCCTGGAGCGATGCGGCCGGATCGCCACGCGTGGCCATCCTCAATGAGGTCGCGGCTCGGCGGCTGTGGCCGGACGAGGACGACGAGGCGCCGATGGTCGGGCGGCAGTTCAAGCGGTGGAACGGCCGCGAGGGGTTCGGGGAGCTCGTGGAGGTCGTCGGGGTGGTCCGCACCAGCCACTACGCGTCGGTGGGCGAGGCGCCGCGCGCGATGATCTTCTTCCCCATGGCGCAAAGCCACTCGGGCATCGCGTCGATCGTCGTCCGCACGCCGGGCGAACCCGCCCGGGCTGTCGCCACGATGGAGGCGGCCGTGGCATCGCTCGATCGCGACCTGCCGCTCTTCGACAGCGGGACCATGCGTGACCTGTCGGCGATGACGCTGCTGCCGGCGCGCGTGGCGGGGTGGCTCCTCTCGGCGCTCGGCCTCGTCACGCTGATCCTCGCCGCCGTGGGGCTCTACGCCGTGGTCGCCTTCTCAGTGCGGCAGCGCCGCGCGGAGCTCGGGATCCGGATCGCCCTCGGCGCCCCGCGCCACGCCATCTACCGCCTGGTCATGCGCCAGGGCGTGGCCTGGCTCACCGCCGGCCTCGCGCTCGGCCTCGGCGGAGCCTTCGCCGCCGCCCGCCCGTTCGCCGCGTGGCTGCACGGGGTCGGCCCGGCCGACGCCGCGACCTACGTCGGCGTTGTCGTCGCCCTGGGCCTCGTCGCCGCGCTGGCCAGCCTCGTCCCGGCACGGGCGGCCACGCGCGTGGACCCCATCGCCATCATCAAAGCGGAGT
>JAHDVQ010000092.1:2486-3656 GCA_023384595.1 Vicinamibacteraceae bacterium
AACTGATAACTGATAACTGACAACTGATAACTGCTATGCTAGCGCTGGCTGCGCGTGGGGTCGGTCCACGTGCGGCACCGCCCCTGCGAAAGGCCGTGGGCCATGAGGCCCCCCGAGCGTGAGCCCGTCAGCCCGATGGCGGCGCCCGCCGACGTCGTCGCGGTCAGTCCGGCCATGGTGGCCGTCCTCGACATGGCGAGGATGGCCGGCCGAAGCGACGCCAAGGTCCTCATCACGGGCGAGAGCGGCGTCGGCAAGGACGTCGTGGCCCGGTTCATCCACCACGCGTCGCGGCGCGCCACCGGCCCCTACGTACCCGTCAACTGCGCGGGCGTCCCCGAGACCCTCCTCGAATCGGAACTCTTCGGCGCCGTCCGCGGCAGCTACACGGGGGCCTACCGCGATCGGCCCGGCCGCCTGGCCGAGGCCCATCACGGCACGCTCTTCCTCGACGAGGTCGGCGAGATGAGCCTGCGCATGCAGGCCATGCTCCTGCGCTTCCTCGAGAGCGGCGAGGTCCAGCCGGTCGGCTCAGAGGGCCGCCCCCTCGTCGTAGACGTGCGGGTGATTTCGGCCACCAACCGCGACCTCGCGGCCCGCGTCGAGGCCGGCGCCTTCCGTGACGACCTGCTCTACCGGTTGCGCGTCATCCACATCGACGTGCCGCCCCTGCGGGAGCGCCCCGAGGACCTCGAGCCGCTCATCACACGCGCGCTGGCGCGCCTCGGCCTCGCGCGCACCATCGGCGCGGCGGCCATGGCCGTTCTGCGCCACTATCACTGGCCCGGCAACGTCCGCGAGCTGCAGAACGTCGTCGAGCAGGCCGCCTGGCGCACCGACACCGACGTGATTGGCGCCGAGCACCTGCCGCTCTCGGTCGCCGGGCACGAAGGCCTGCGTTCGCCTCTGGAGCGGAGACGGCAGACGGCCGACGACCTGTACGAGGCGCTGGTGAAGGACGGGGCGTCGTTCTGGAGGGAAGTCCACGACCGCTTCCTCGATCGCGATCTCACCCGGCACGACGTGCGCGAGCTGGTACGGCTCGGGCTCGTGGCGACGCACGGCAACTACCGCGCGCTCGTCGAGCTGTTCGGACTGCCGGCCGCGGACTACAAGCGGTTCATGAACTTCCTGGCGGCGCACGACTGCACGGTGGACTTCCACCGGTTC
>JAHDVQ010000092.1:3756-5511 GCA_023384595.1 Vicinamibacteraceae bacterium
TACTCGTCACTCGCCGCGATCCGCCAGCCCACCTCGAAGAACAGCCTGGCGTCCTGCGCGGCACCTTCGAGCGTCCAGTCGGGCTTCACCTCGTCGCTGACCTTGTGATAGTCCCGCGCCACGTACTCGGCGCGCTTCTTCTCGCCGTAGTCGGCCGGCTGCCCGATGTAGGTCGGTCCCGCGTCGGCATAGAGCGCCGGCACGCCCTGCTTGGCGAACTCGAAGTGATCCGAGCGGTAGAAGTACCCCTTCTCCGGCTCAGGGTCGGGCAGCACCGTCCGCCCCTGCTCCTTCGCCACCGCCGTCGCCACGTCGTCGAGCGTCGAGTTGCCGAGGCCGATGATCGTGAGGTCGCTCGTCGGCCCGTACTGGTTCATGCCGTCCATGTTGATGACGGCCAACGTCTTCTCGAGCGGGTAGAGGGGATGCTCGGCGTAGTACTTCGCCCCCAGCAGTCCCTTCTCCTCCGCGGTGACGGCCAGGAAGAGCATCGACCGGCGCGGCTTCGCGGGAAGCTTCGTGAAGGCCTCGGCGATCTCGACGAGCGCGGCCACGCCCGTCGCGTTGTCGAGCGCGCCGTTGAAGATCTGATCGCCCTCGCGCTGCGAATCGCGGCCCAGGTGATCCCAGTGGGCCGTGTAGATGATGTGCTCGTCGCGCCCGGTAGCGTCGCCCGCCTCGAGCCGCGCGACGACGTTGTGCGAGTCGACGTCGCGCAGCGTGTTCCGGACGGTGAATCCCGCGGTCGACGCCAGCGTGACGGGCTTGAAGTCCTTCCGTACGGCCTGTCGCTTGAGCGAAGCCAGCGTGTGACCGGAGCCCGCGAGCACCTCGTCGGCCTTGGCGGAGGTCATCCAGCCCTCGACGGAGACGCGCGAGTCGTTGCCGCCGCCGGTCCTGAGGTCGAAGTTCTCGCGGCCCCAGCTTCCGCCAACGACCTCCCACGGGTAGCCGGCCGGGCCCGTCTCGTGAATGACGATGGCCGCCGCGGCGCCCTTTTCGCTGGCAATCTCGTACTTGTAGGTCCAGCGCCCGTAGTAGGTCATCGCCTCGCCCTTGAAGACGGCGGGGTCGAGCCTCTTCGGATCCTTGGGATCGGGCACGGCAGGGTCGTTCACCAGCATCAGAATCGTCTTCCCGCGCACGTCCACGCCCTTGTAGTCGTCCCACCCGTACTCGGGCGCGACCACCCCATATCCGACGAACACGACCTCCGTGGGTTCGACGCGAACCTCCGGCTGCAGCCGGCGCGAGAGGGCCACGATGTCGGTGCCGGGCGTGAGCGCGAGCGGCGCGTCCTTCACGGTCCACTGGATGTCGACCTTCGACGTGATGCCCACGAGCGGCACCTTCTGCACGTAGGTGCCGTCGGGATTGCCCGGCGCGAGCCCGAGCCGCTTGAACTCGCCCGTGAGGAAGTCGATGGTCCGCTCCTCGCCCGCCGTGGCAGGCGCGCGGCCCTCGAAGGCGTCCGACGACAGGGTCTTCGTGAGACGCATCATGTCGGAGGCGGTGATGCTGTCGGTGGCCGCCTTGCGGTCGGAGGCGGCAAGGGCCACTCCGGCCAGGGCGATGACACTCAGGACACTGAACGTGTTTCGCATCGTCTCTTTCCAGTTGTGCGGGGTCGCGGCCATCGAGGCGGCCGCGAGGCCGCCGAAGAGGAGCACTGATAACTGACAACTGATAACTGATAACTACCCATTCTGCAACGCCTGCCCCCGCCGCGCCTGCGCCACGCGCTCGCGCACCTGC
>JAHDVQ010000092.1:5611-7914 GCA_023384595.1 Vicinamibacteraceae bacterium
TTCCCGAACCGCTGTCTGACGGTGGCGGGCCGCAGCCGGGTCTGCTTCTCGGCGACGGCCTTGGTGACGGCCACGCCGTTCAGTTCAAAGGCGAGCGCGAGGTGTTCGCAAATCTCCGCGGCCGACCATTTGCCGTCGATCCTGGCGGCGGCCTCGGCGGGCGTCACGTCGGCGAAGGCGCCGGCGAGGGCGGCGTCGGCGTCGGCGAGCAGGGGGCTGTGAAATGTCATGTCTACCGTACTTGTAGGGTCCGGCTTAAGCCGGACCCTACCACGCCTTACGCGTACATGCTCACCGCAGCTGTAGGGGCCGGCTTAAGCCGGCCTACAGGAGAGATCACGTGCCCTCGAACGGCAGGGGCCGGTCCGGCCGCGCCGGCACGATGGGCCGCTTCCGCCGCCGCTCGGTCGCGACGGCGACCGCCGTGGCCACCTCCTCGGACAGCTCGCGCAGCACCGCGAGCACCACGCGGTCGCGCCGCTCGAGGAACCCGGCCTGCTCCGACGCCGCCGCGAAGAGGTCCCCCATCTCGACCTCGAGCGCGTGCGCGATCTTCTGCAGCGTCTCCGTGCTGCAGTGCCCCCCACGCACGACGTGGCCGATGGTGGCCGGGTCGAGCCCGGAAATGCGGGCCAGTTGCAGCTGCGTGAGTCCGCGCGCGTCGAGCAGGCTGCGCACTCCTTCGCCCCACGGCGTCCTCGACACGCGTTTCCTCCGTCCTGTGGTCATGGCATCCGTCATTTCCTGAGGAGGGCCTTCTTCACGTCCACGCCGAACTTCGGCTCCTTCACCGTGCCCGTCACCGTGATCGGCACGTCGGTGCCCCACTCGCCGCGCTTGAACAGCGGGTCCACCGCCTTCGCCAGCACCGACTTGAACCCCGTCATCGTCTGCGACACCTTCGCCCGGAGGCGAGCCCGGCCCGTGAAGTCGAGCGCGCCGCCTTCGAGACGGTACCGCCCGTTGAGCGACACGCGCGCCCCCTCCACCTCGAAGGTGAGGCGGCTGAAGGACAGGACACCCTCGTCGAGCCGGAAGCTGCCGCCCAGGTTCGAGAGCGTGCCGGCCTCCGACTCGGGCTCGCCGCGCGCCTTGCGGCTCATCTCGTTGATCTTCTGCTGGACCGTCGCCGACGTGAAGCGCGCCCCGCCGACGCCGAAGCGGCCGCCCAGCTCCAGCTTGTCGCTCACGTCGCGATCGCCAGGGGGCAGCAGGAACGAGGTCTGGAGCGACACGCGCCCCCGCATCGGCACGCGCTCGCCCGCCACGGTCAGCTCCAGCAGGTCCTCGATGCGCCCATCGTCAATCGTCGCGGTCAGCTCGATGGTGCGGCCCTTCACCCCGGGCGTCCCGACGATCTTCCCGGATGCCTTGATGGGCGTATCCCGCAGCGTCGCATCGACGTCGTTCAGGTACGTGTCGCCATCGGTCCCGTCGACGAGCGCATCGAACCGCGTCTCGAGGGGCAGGGGGTGCTTCGCGATGCGCAGCGAGAAATCCGGCACCTTTGCCACGCCCTTCACCGCGATGCGCTCGAGCGGCCCGCGGAACGTCCCGGTGGATTCGAGCGTGCCCGCGATGCCCTTGAAGACGCCGAGGTCGGCGTCGAGGAACCGGTAGTCGCCCGTGATGGGCGTCAGGCTCGGCGCCTCGCGCCGCCACGGCCCGAAGGTGCCGATGGCGTTGATGCGCCCGGGCGGCGTGGCGTTGGTCAGTTCTGTCTGGTACTCGGCGGGCGCCGGGCCGCCCAGGTTCGTCATCCGCAGCGAGTGAATGGGCCACTCACGCGGGTTCTTCTGCCGGTTGCGCGGGTGGATGCGCAGCATCGCCTGAGTGGTCACCAGCTCGCGAATCACGACCGGGAAGGTCACGCCGGGGCCGGGCGCGTCGTCGTCGGCCTGACCGTCCTTCGGCTGGCGCGGCGGGATGTTGATCTCGAGCCCGTCGAGTTCCACGCGATTCACGTCGCGCTTGCCGAAGACGATCTCGTGCCACGTGGCGTCCACCGAGAATCGGCGCACTTGGATGAGCGGCGGGTAATCCGGCTGCTTGTGGAAGGTGAGCCGGAGCCCGTGGCCCTCGACGCGCGCGCTGGGCACCAGATCCACCTCGAGCCGGTCGAGCGCCACGTCGCTGTCGAACCGATCCGCCAGCACCGTGACGATGCGCTGGCGGAGGAGGTCTTCGGCGTGGGCGGCGAAGTACCAGGCGCCGAGCGCGAGGGCCAGCACGAAGGCCCCGGCGGCGGCGGCGACGATCGTCCACGTTCGGCGGGTCATATCGGGCGTTGGGCGCTGGGCGCT
>JAHDVQ010000092.1:8014-11855 GCA_023384595.1 Vicinamibacteraceae bacterium
GCCCAAGGCCCAAGGCCCAAGGCCCGATTTAGCATAATCCTCATGCCCCTCGAACGCATGCCCCCGGTTTCCCTCACCGTCCTCGGCTCCGGCGATGCCTTCGCCAGCGGCGGCCGCCTGCAATCGGGCTACGTGCTCGGGGCCGGCGGCTGGCGGGCGCTGCTCGATGCCGGGCCGACGACGCTGGCCGCCCTCGCGCGGACCGGCACGGCCCCCGACGCGATCGACGCGGTGTTCATCAGCCACCTCCACGGCGATCACTACGCGGGGCTGCCCTTCCTGCTGCTCGACGCCCTGGTGGCCCACCCGCGCCGGGGCCCGCTCGACGTCTACGGCCCGCCGGAGCTCGAGACATCGACCTTCGCGGTGCTCGAGCTCCTCTACCCCACGATCGCCGAGCGCGTGCGCGAGCGGGTGCCCGTGCGCTTCGCTCCGCTCAACCCGGGCGACGTCGTCGAGGTAGCGGCTCCAGGCTCCAAGCTCCAGGCTCGAGGCTGCCGTGTGACTGCCTTCGAAGTGCCCCACGCCACCGCGCTCACGTGCCTGGCGTTCCGCTTCGAGTTGGAGGACCGGGTGGTCGCCTACTCGGGCGACACGGCGTGGACGCCGGCGCTTCCTCATCTGGCCGCCGGCGCCGACCTGTTCGTGTGCGAGGCCACGCTGCGCGACGACCCGACGCCGACACACCTCTCGTACCGCGAGCTCCTGGCGCATCGGCACGAGTTCGACGCGCGCCGCATTCTCCTCACGCACCTCGGACCCGAGATGCTCGACGCGACGGTGGAATCCCCGTTCGAGCTGGCGCAGGACGGGGGGAGGATCGAGATCTAGCAGGGGATCGGCGGATCAGGGCTCGAGCCCCTCTCGCTGCGCTCGCAGACGGGTCCGGCGGGGCGTGGGCACGTCTCTGCCCGCGCGAGTTCCGGCGGCATCGGTACGGAGGTCGGCGATGCCGACGGATGTTTGAGCCCGGGCAGAGATGTGCCCGCGACGCGCCGTCTCCGGCATCCGGCAGCCGGCGCCCCAAGCTCCGGGCTCCGAGCTCCGAACTCCAGGCTCCGAGCTACGCGCTCTGCGGCAGCTGTGTCCTCCGCAGTTCCACCGGCGCCGCCGGCTTCCTGAGCCGCATGTTGATTAGCTCCACGCCCAGCGAGAAGGCCATCGCGAAGTAGATGTAGCCCTTGTTGATGTGCTGTCCGAAGCCCTCCGCCACCAGCATCACCCCAATCAGGATCAGGAACGCCAGCGCCAGGATCTTCATCGTGGGGTGGCGGTGGACGAAGTCGCTGATCGGGCCGGCGAAGATGAGCATCACGACCGCGGCGAGCATCACGGCGACGATCATGATGGGAATCTGCGAGGTCATGCCCACGGCCGTGATGACCGAGTCGAGCGAGAAGACGATGTCGACGAGCATGATCTGGGCGATGACGCTGGCCATGGTCGCCGCCGCCTTCCCCGCCGACGTGTGGTGCTCCTCCTCGCCTTCGAGCTTGTCGTGAATCTCGTAGGTCGCCTTCCCGATGAGGAAGAGCCCGCCGAGCATCAGAATCAGCTGCTTCCCGCTCACCGCAAAGCCCGCCACGGTGAAAAGTGGATGCACGAGGCGCATCACCCACGCAATCGACAACAGCAGCAGGATGCGGGTGATGACGGCCGCCCCGATGCCCAGGCGCCGCGCCCTCGGCTGCTGCGCCCTCGGCAGTTTGCCCGACAGGATGGCGATGAAGATCACGTTGTCGATGCCGAGCACGATCTCGAGCGAGGCCAGCGTGATGAGCGCAACGAGGCTCTCGACGCTGAAGAGGGCGGACGGCGCGGCCGGCACCGCGGCCTCGAGGGCGAGGAGCAAGGGCAGTTGGAGCATGGGAGGACATTGTACGGGCATCGGGGGATCGGCGGATCAGCGGATCAGAGCCCGAGCTCTTCTCGCTTCACGAGATGCAATGCGGCGTGGGCATGTCTCCGCCCGGGCGAGTTCCGAAGGCATCGGCGGGTGCACGCGATGCCGAAGGGATGTTCGAGCCCCGGGGGGAGATGTGCCCGCGACGCACCCGCTCCCCGCACCGGCGAGGCCTATAATGTCCTCGCCCATGTCCCTCCCGGCCCCCGAAGAACCCGAACAACCGTCCCAGCACCCCATCGGCCCGGCCCGCTTCACCATCCCGCCTCGGCTCGAGCCCTGGCTTCCCAAGATCGTCGTCACGCTCCGAGACTACGACCGTCCGACCTTCGCGGCCGACAGCGTCGCGGGCGTCACCGTAGGACTTGTCGCGCTCCCGCTCGCCATGGCCTTTGCCATCGCCTCGGGCCTCCCGCCCCAGGCCGGCATCTATTGCGCCATCGTGACGGGCTTCCTCGTCTCGCTGCTCGGGGGCACGAAGACCCTCATCGGCGGGCCCACCGGCGCCTTCGTGGTCGTGGTCGCCGACATCGTCGCGCGCCACGGCATCGACGGCCTCTTCATGTGCACCATGATGGCGGGCGTCCTGCTGGTGTTCATGGGCGCGACGGGCATGGGCGCCGCCGTGAAGTTCATCCCGCGGCCCGTGGTGGTGGGCTTCACCAACGGCATTGCCGTGCTCATCGCGAGCACGCAGATCAAGGATTTCTTCGGGCTCACGCTGGCCCAGGTGCCGAGCGAGTTCCTCGAGCGCATGGAGGCGCTGGCTGGCGCGGCCCCCACCTGGTCGCCGCAGGCCACGGCGCTCGGCATCGCGGCACTGGTCGTCATCATCGTCAGCACCCGGTTCGGCCCGCGTGTGCCGGGTGCCGTCGTCGCGATGGTCGTCGGCACGGCCGCTGTCGCGCTCGGGGGGATGGACGTCGAGACCATCGGCACGCGCTACGGCGGCATCCCCTCGACGCTCCCCACGCTCGACGTGCCGTCGTTCCGCCCGGACCTCATCTTCAGCCTCGTCTCACCCGCCTTCACGGTCGCGATGCTCGGCGCCATCGAGTCGCTCATGGCCGCCGTCGTTGCCGACCGCATGACCGGCGATCGTCACAATCCGAACGTGGAACTCATCGGACAGGGCGTCGCCAACGTCGTCTCGCCGCTCTTCGGCGGACTGCCCGCGACGGGCGCCATCGCGCGCACGGCCACCAACGTGAAGGCCGGAGGCCGGACGCCGGTGGCCGGCATCGTCCACGCGGTCACGCTGCTCGTCGTCGTGCTGGTCGCGGCGCCGCTCGCCAGTCACATCCCCCTCGCGGTGCTCTCGGCCATCCTCTTCGTCGTCGCCTACAACATGGGCGAGTGGGGCGAGATTCCGCAGTTGCTGAAGCTCACGAAGGCCGACATCCTGGTCTGGCTCGTGACGTTCACGCTGACGGTCATGGCGGATCTCACGATCGCGGTGGAGGTGGGCATGGTCCTCGCCGCGCTCCTCTTCATCCGCCGCGTCGCCGACACGACCACCGTCGAACTCGTCACCGAGCGCTATGTGGAGGAAGGCCGCCTCCACACCCTGCAGGACAAGGACCTGCCGCCCTACGTCGCCATCTACCGCATCCACGGGCCCTTCCTGTTCGGCTCGACCGACAAGATCGAACGCGTCCTCGCCGACCTCCCCACGCTGCCGCCCATTGTCGTGCTGCGCCTGCGCAACATGACCGCGCTCGACGCCACGGGCGTGGCGGCCATCGAGGAAGTCGCCGAGAAGCTCCACGAGTCGGGACGGACGCTGCTGGTCTGCGGCGCGCGCCGGCAGCCCGCGGCGCTCATCGAGAAGTCGGATCTGCGCGAGCGCCTGGGCGAGGAGAACGTGCTGCCGCACGTAGCCGCCGCGGTGGAACGCGCCAAGGTGATCTACGGGCGCGAGATGGACATGCGGGCGTA
>JAHDVQ010000092.1:11955-13080 GCA_023384595.1 Vicinamibacteraceae bacterium
CCGGGCCGGGGCGTCGGCCGCCTTCTCGGCCACCGCCGCCTTGCCCTTCCCGAGCGAGGCACGCGCCGGCGTCTTCTTTCCAGCGCTGATCGTGTCGAGGCTGCGGCGGAGCGCCTCCATGAGGTCCACCACCTTCTGCGGCGCTTCCTCGGCGGGCGCGGTGACCTCGCGCCCCTGAATCTTCGCGTCGATGATGCGGCGCAGCTCGGCCTGGTATTCGTCGGTGAACGCGTTCACGTCGAGATCGGCGGCGAAGGTCTCGATGACCTGTCGCGCGAGCTTCGCTTCCTGCGGCTTGATCTTCTCGGGCACGCGATCGAGCTCCGAGATGTTCTGCATGCTGCGGATCTCGGCGGCGGTGCGGAGCGTGTACATCACGAACCCCTTCTCGCGGGGCTGCACCGCCACCATGTACTCGCGGCCCGACAGCGCGACCTTCCCGATCCCCACCTTCCCCTGCATGCCGTCGCGCATCACCGCGAAGGCTTCGTTGGCGACATCGCCGTCGGGGCCGAGGTAATAGGGGCGTTCGAAGTAGATGGGATCGAGATCGGCCGCGTTCGAGAACTGCACGAGGTCGATGATGCGCGTCGATTCGGGCCGCACCTTGGCGATGTCCTCCTCGGTGAGGACCACCCACTGGCCTTTCTCGAACTCGTAGCCCTTCACGAGCTCGGCCTGCGTGACCTCGCGCTCGCACTTGGGGCACCACTTCTTCTGCTGGATGCGCGTGCGGCACTCCCCGTGCAGCTGGTTGAAGCTGACCGTGGCCGCGGCGTCGGTCGCCGGGAACACCCTCACAGGAATGTTCACCAGACTGATCTTCAGGTAGCCCTTCCAGGTTGCTCGTGCGGCCATGGTGATCCTCGTAGGCATCCGGCATCCGGCGTCCGGCTACCGGCGGCGCCTTCCGGCTACCGGCACCGGCAGGCTACCGGCACGCCATCGGCGGGCTCCGGGTCGGCAGACCCGGCCCGTAGCCCGTAGCCCGTAGCCCGTAGCCCGTAGCCCATTTCTTGTATCGGACCCGCGTAAGAGAGGATTATGCCTCACATGGCGAGCAGACACACCCAGGCGGTGCCCGGTGGGAGGTAGCCGCGGCCTCAGGCTCGTGGTGAGCGGCGG
>JAHDVQ010000092.1:13180-15781 GCA_023384595.1 Vicinamibacteraceae bacterium
CCCATGCTGGCCACGCTCGCCTCCGGCGCGCCGGAGGACTGGATCGAGCGTGCCTCGCTCGTCTACGAGCCCAAGCTCGATGGCATCCGCATCCTGGCCAGCATCGAACCGGATCACCCCTCACCCCGCGTCACGCTGAGGTCGCGCCTGGGCAACGACAAGTCGGGCCAGTTCCCGGAGCTCGTGAAGGCCCTGAGGGCCTTCGCACGTGGAATGCGGAAGCCCCTGCTGCTCGACGGCGAGCTCGTCGCCCTCGACGCCGACGGCGAGCCGGTGAGCTTTCTCGAACTGCAGAGCCGCATCCACGTCACCGGCGACCGCGCCATCGAGACGCTCGCGCGCGAGCGGCCCGTGGCCTTCGTGACCTTCGATCTCCTGCGCGACGGCGGCGACGACCTGCGTGGTCTGCCGCTCGGGGCCCGGCGCGCGCGGCTCGAGTCGCTGCTTGCGACCCGCGCGACGAAGGTGATCCGCCTCAGCGAGCAGGCGGCTGGCGACGGCCGGTCGATGCTCGATCGGGCCATCGAGCACGGATGGGAAGGGCTCATCGCCAAGGACGCCTCATCGCGCTACGAGAGCGGGCGCCGCAGCCCCGCGTGGCTCAAGCTGAAGCTCGTCAAGCGCCAGGAGTTCGTGCTGGTGGGCTGGACCCAGCCTCAGGGCAGCCGTCAGCACCTGGGCGCCCTAGCGGTCGCGTACTACGACGGGAAGGGGCGCACGCGCCGGCTCCGGTTCGCCGGAATGGTCGGCACGGGGTTCAACGAGAAGTCGCTCTCGGAGTTGAAGCGCGCCCTCGCGGCGCGTGCCGTCGACCGTCCCCCGGTCGACGATGCGTCCCTTGCGCCGAAGGCGACGCGGTGGGTGCGGCCCGAACTGGTCGGCGAGATCAAGTTCGCCGAGTGGACGCGCGACGGCGTGCTGCGCCATCCCGTCTTTCTCGGCCTTCGCACCGACAAGAAGGCGGCCGAGGTGGTGCGCGAGGATCGCGCCCCGGCAGGGCGCGGCGAGGCCGGGAACTCCGAACCGGTCCGCCGCTCATCCTCGAAGTCCGGGGCGCCGGCCTCGAAGAAGGGGGGGCTCGCCGGCGTGGAGGCCTCCGTGCCACGCGCGCTCCGCTCGAAGGCCCTCGATCTCGTCGTCGAACAGTTGCGTGTGCTCGAAGACGCCAGGCGCGACGGCGAGATTGCGCTGCCCGGCGACGCGTCGTTGCCCGTCACGAACCTCCACAAGGTCTACTGGCCGCGCCAGGGCTACACCAAGGGCGATCTCCTCCGCTACTACGCGCGCATCTCGCCCTGGCTGCTGCCCGTGGTCGCCGACCGGCCGCTCGTCATGAAGCGTTATCCCGACGGCGTCACGGGGAAGTCCTTCTACCAGCACCGCGCGCCCGACGATGCGCCGGCCTCGGTGCGTGTGGAGGAGGTCGAGGAGCCGGACGGCGATCGTCGTCCGCACCTCATTGGCGGCGATCTGGCGACGCTGCTCTACAACGCGCAGCTCGGCGCCATCTCGCTCGACCCGTGGTTCTCGACGATGGGGCATCTCGACGTGGCCGACATGGTGGCCATCGATCTCGACCCGATGCCCGGCGTTCCGTTCTCGCAGGTGCGCGACGTGGCGCGCGCCGTCGGCGAGACGCTCGATCGGCTCGGCGTGGCGGGCTTCCTCAAGACGTCAGGGTCGTCCGGGCTGCACATCTTCATCCCGATGCCGCCGGGCTCCGGCTACGACATCGGGCAGACGTTCTGCCAGCTGGTGGCCACGTTCGTCGCGGGCCACGCTCCCTCGCTCGCCACCGTCGAGCGGACCGTGCGGAAGCGCGGACACACGGTGTACGTCGACTATCTGCAGAACATCCAGGGCAAGACGCTCGCGTGTGCGTACAGCGTGCGGGCGAACGAGTTCGCCGGCGTCTCGACGCCGCTCGACTGGGACGAGCTCGACGACGATGTCACGCCGGAGGACTTCACGCTGGCCAGCGTGTTCACACGCTGGGCGTCGACCGGCGACCTGTGGCAGAAGACGAGGGGGCGGCGCACGGTGGACCTGCACGGCGCCCTGGAGAAGTTGGGACGGTTGATCGGGTGATTGGTTGATCACTCCGTCTTCACGACGATCATCGCGTTCTTGAAGCGCCCGCGGCGCTCGGCGCCGCCTGCCGCGCGAATCCGCACCTCGCTCGCGTTCTTGTTGAGTCGATAGCGATACCGGTTGCCGCCGCCGCCGAGCCGCTGCAGCCGCTGCGGCACGGTGAAGGTCACCGCGCCGTTGGCGCCGATCTCGAGGGTGGCCGTCTCGTCGGCGCCGAAGGTCCGCGGCAGCGAGAATTCCACCGTCCGCTGCCCGGCGTCCTGCTCGTCGGGCTGGATGTCGAGGTCGTCGTCGAGGTCGAGGTAGTCGATGCGGGCCGGCGCGCCGAGACTGGCCGTGTAGATCACGGCGTTCTGCGCGTCCTGCTGCGCCTGCTGCGCGGTGGACTCGACCAGCTCCACCCCGCTCAGGATGCGCAGCGAACCGCTCTTGATGATGATGGGCGTGCGCGGCACCGTCTGCGCCGACACCTGGCGCGGCACCGCCATCCCCACCACCCCCGCTCCCACC
>JAHDVQ010000373.1 GCA_023384595.1 Vicinamibacteraceae bacterium
TAGCCTCTGTAGCCTCTGTAGCCTCTGTAGCCTCTGTAGCCTCTGTAGCCTCTGTCGCCTGCTTGCTACTTCGTCGCGCTGAGGACGGGCGCCGCGGCCGCGCCGACGGCGTGGCCGTTCTGCTCCACCATCACCGCGGTGATGGCCGTCAGGTTGACGATCTCCGCCACCGACATGCCGTGCTGCAGCACGCTCACCGGCCGGCGCATGCCCATGAGGATGGGGCCGATCGACTCGGCGCGGCCGAGCCGCTGCACCAGCTTGTATCCGATGTTGCCGGCCGCCAGCCCGGGGAAGACGAGCACGTTGGCGTCACCCTTGATCTTCGAGTGCGGGTAGTTCTCGCGGACGATCTCCTCGACGACGGCCGTGTCGAGGTGCATCTCGCCGTCGACGGTGAGATCCGGCCAGCGCTGGCGCACGAGGCCCGTCGCGCGCGCGACGCGCTCGGCGAGCGGATGGCGGACCGAGCCGAAGCTCGAGAACGAGAGCATCGCCACGCGCGGCTCGATGTCGAAGAGGCGCGCCGACTCCGCGGCGAGGCCGGCGATCTCGGCCAACTCCTCGGCGCTCGGTTCGATGTTCACCATCGTGTCGGCGCAGAAGTACAGGCCGTCCTTGAGCACGAGCACGTGCAGCGCGCTCACGCGCGACACGCCGTCCCGCAGCCCGACGATCTGGATGGCCGGACGGATGGTCTCGGGATACGGCTCGTGCAGGCCGCCCACGAAGCCATCGGCCAGGCCCGTGTGCACCATCATGAGCCCGAACATCTTCGGGTCGCGCACGGCCGCGGCGGCCGTCGCCGGCGTCATGCCCCGCCGCTGCCGCATCTGGTAGAGCGCGCCCGCGAACTCGTCGAGCTTCTCGGACTGCGTGACGTCGATGACGTCGAAATCGCGCAGCGTGAAGCCGGCCGACTCGGCCCGTTCGACGATGGCATCGCGGCGCCCGAGGAGCACGGGCCTCGCAATCTTCTGGTCGACGATCACGCGCGCGGCGCGGATGATCTTCTCGTCCTCGCCGTCCGGGAACACGACGGTGTGCTCGGGGTGACGCTGCGCCTTGTGCACGACGAGGTGCATGACCTCGCGCGAGCGGCCCATGATGCGCTCGAGCGACTCGCGGTACTTCTTCATGTCGGCGATAGGCCGGCGCGCCACACCCGAGTCCATGGCCGCCTGCGCCACGGCCGGCGCCACCCACAGCAGCACGCGCGGGTCGAACGGCTTCGGAATGAGGTACTCGCGTCCGAACTGGATGCGATCGACCCCATAGGCCTTGAGCACCGACTCGGGCACGTCCTCGCGCGCCAGCCCCGCGAGCGCCTTGACCGCGGCAATCTTCATCTCGTCGGTGATGCCCTTCGCGCGCACGTCGAGCGCGCCGCGGAAGATGAACGGGAACCCGAGGACATTGTTCACCTGGTTCGGGAAGTCGGAGCGCCCCGTGGCCATGATCACGTCGCTGCGCGTCGCCACCGCCAGGTCGTACGGGATCTCGGGGTCGGGGTTCGCCATCGCGAACACGATGGGCGAGTCGGCCATCGAGAGCAGCATGTCCGGCGTGACCAGATCCTTGGCCGACACGCCGACGAACACGTCGGCGCCCTTCATGGCCTCGGCGAGCGTGCGCAGTTCGGTCGGCTGCGCGAAGCGCGCCTTGTACGGGTTCATCTTCTCGGTGCGGCCCTCGTACACCACGCCGACCGTGTCGACGAGCAGCATGTTCTCGCGCTTCACGCCCAGCCGGACGTACATCTCGGCGCACGCAATCCCGGCCGCCCCGGCGCCGGCGAAGATCACCTTCACCTCGTCGATCTTCTTGCCGACGATCTCGAGAGCGTTCAGCAGGGCCGCGCCGGAGATGATGGCCGTCCCGTGCTGGTCGTCGTGGAACACCGGGATGTCCATCTGCGCCTTGAGCGTCTCCTCGATGTAGAAACACTCCGGCGCCTTGATGTCCTCGAGGTT
>JAHDVQ010000374.1 GCA_023384595.1 Vicinamibacteraceae bacterium
AGGTGTCCTTCTACACCATCGATCCGATGGGGCTGCAGCCCGACTCGCTCGACGCCCGCCAGCGGGGCTCGGTGCGGCTCTCGACGCGCGGCGTCGTGCCCTCGGTCAGACGCGCCACCATCCTGCAGCCGCAGGAGTTTCTCCGCACCGTGGCACTCGACACCGGTGGACGGGTGTACGTCAACACCAACGATCTCGAGATGGGGCTGCGTCGAGCCTGGGCCGACGCACGCGAGTATTACCTCGTGGGTTTCGTGCCGTCGGACGCATCGAAGAAGAAAGGCACAGAGTTCCGCCGCATCGAGGTGAAGGTGTCGCGGCCGGACGTCGACGTGCGGTTTCGCCGCGGCTACTGGCGAGGCTCCGACCGCGACACGGTGGATCGCGACACGCTGCTCGCCACCCGCTTCCCCGATCTCTTCAACACGGGCGATCTCGACATCGAGGCCATCGTCGACGCCGGCTCACTGACGGTGACGACGTTCCTGAGGCCGATGGCGCTGAGGTTTGCGGAACGCGACGGACGCTTCCACTGCGACGTCAACATCCAGGCCTTCCTGCGAGACGGGGCGGGGAAGCTCGTGGGGGGGAAGGGGCTGTTCTCGAAGGACGTCGCGCTCAAGCTGCCGGCCGAGCAGCTCGAGGCGCTGCAGACGAGCGACAACATCGAGATCCCCACGAAGGTGAAGGCCCCGTCCCCCGGGACCTACACCCTCGTGGTGATGGCGCGCCACAGCGGGTCGCGGCTCGTCACCCGGACGACCGAGGTGGTCGTACCTTAGGAGCCTGGAGCCTGGAGTCGTCAGGTCCGGCTGAAGCCGTCCCCTACGGGTTCGGCTCGATGGTCGCGTTCTCGACGAGGACCGCGTACGTGTAGCCCGCGCCGAAGTCCTTGTCGACAGCCAGCGTGCCCCTGGCGGTGATGACGTCGCCGACCTTCGCCGTCCCCGTGGTGGTGACGAGGATGTCGTTGGTGCCGTCGCCGGCCTTCCCGGTGCCGTCCTGGAGATGGATCCAGTTGCGGTCGAGGATGCCCCCGTTGTAGCGCACCACCTTGCCGCGCACCGTGACGGCCTTGCCGGCGAGCGCCTTGCGGTTGGCCCAGAGATCGGCAATGGCGGTGCCGCCCGGCGCCGGCGCGATCTTCTCGGTGACGGCGCCGACGTCGCTCATCGGCGGATGCCCGCTGCTGCGCATCATCGGCGGCGCGCCCGACGGCGCACTCGACGGCGCGCCGTGAGGCGAGGCGGCCGCGACGGGATCGCCCTCGCGCGAGACGCTCGAGGCGAAGTAGATCAACGGGAAATCACGATTCAGGCTCGGGCTGTGAAAGTTCGCCATCGGGGTCTCGAGCGGTACGACCAGTCGATCCCCGACGGCGACCTCGAACGTGTTGGCCGCCGCCCAGATCTTCTCCGACCCGGTGTCGAGCAGCACGTACGTGTAGTTGGCGGCGTCCATCGTCTCGACCACCGTCCCCGTGACGGTACGGGTGGCCCCGGCGCCGGCCGTCGCGGCAGGCTGTCCGGCCTGGGCGTCCTGGGCCTGTTCGGCCGAGGCTCCTTGGGCCGCCTGGCCGCTCTCATGGGCAACGGGTTGCGCCGAACACCCGGCGAGGAGGACGGAGGCGAGGATGACGGAGGCGACGGGGGCAAGGGGCATTCTGATGTCGATCACGGGATGAACCTCTGACTGGACCGCGGTCGTCTGCCGCAGCATCGGATCATTGTGACAGATCGGCGGATCGGGGTTCGAGTCCCCACTCGCCTCGCTCGCTGCCGAGAGCTGACGCTGGGCCGAGAATCGAGGCAGAATTGCCCAGCCGAGGACGGAGAGATTCACGATGCGATACGCGCACGTCACCCTGAGCCAGACGGTTGTGTTCCTGATGGCCTGGCTGCTCTGCAGTCCGGCGCTCGCCCAGCCGCGCGAGTCTCAGGCGCCTGCCACCCCGCCTGACGT
>JAHDVQ010000375.1 GCA_023384595.1 Vicinamibacteraceae bacterium
GGTGAGTAGCGGGACCCGACGGCGGGATGTCGTCGAATCGAACTCCGCCAATCCGGGGATCGGCGGATCGGGCGGATCGGGGGAATGCGGGTATAAGGGAGGGGCCGGCTGAAGCCGGCCCCTCCGACAGCCACGTCTGCAGAAACTCACCAGACGTGGGGTCCGGCACTCCGGCGCCGACGTCAGAGCACGGTCGCCGCCAGTGCCGCGAGCGCCACGAGCAGGGCCGCAACGCTGAGGCCCAGCGCGAGCGCGGCGCGCCGGCCCAATCCCGACCCCAGCGCGTCCACGGCTTCGAGCGGGCCCGTCGCCCCCAGGGCCCGGCCGTCGAGAATCGACTGTCGCATCACACGCCGCGCGGCCAGCACGTCGCGCATCCCCTCGTCGAGGTGCCGTTGATGGATGGCCTTGAGCGCGTCGGGCCCGGGCTCGCTCGCGGCCGCCAGCGCCGCCTTCAGCACGGCGTTGCGGATATCGCCGCCGCTTCCCTCGTAGCGCTTGGCGAGCGCCCGGAAGTCGACGTCGTCGGCGAGCGGCGTCTTTGTCGGGTGCAGCTGGACGCGCCAGATCCGCTCGCGCTCCTCGACACCGGGCATCTCGAACAGCACGTGCGTGCGCAGCCGCCGCTCGAAGGCCGGGTCGAAGTTGGCGGCGAGGTTCGTCGCGAAGATGACGACCCCGTTGAAGGTCTCCAGTTCCTGGAGGAGCACGTTCACGACGAGATTCGACTCGCGCTGCGATCCCTGGTCGAACGACACCGCGCGCCTTGTCGCGATGGCATCGGCCTCGTCGAAGAACAGCACAGCCTGTTCGTCACGGGCCAGGCGGAAGACCTCCGCGACGTTCTTCGGCGTGTCCCCCATCCACATCGACTCGAGCTCGGCGTAGCGCACGAGGAGGAGCCGTCGGCCGAGCGCGTGGGCGATGGCCTCGGCGCAGATGGTCTTGCCGGTCCCCGATGGCCCCGCGAAGTTGAAGGCGAGCGCGAGCCCAGTGGGGTGGCGCTCGCCCAAGCCCCACCGGGTGAAGATGAGGTCATGGCTCGTGACCTGGGTCAGCGCTTGATCGAGCGCGCGGCGCGTCGAGGGCGGCAGCACGACGTCGTCGAAGGTCCGGC
Organism: Vicinamibacteraceae bacterium; assembly: GCA_023384595.1. Classification (GTDB taxonomy): domain Bacteria; phylum Acidobacteriota; class Vicinamibacteria; order Vicinamibacterales; family JAFNAJ01; genus JAHDVQ01. The sequence continues at coordinate 1,118 of JAHDVQ010000375.1, forward strand.
GCGGCACGATGGACTCGACGGCTCGAGTGCCGCCGATGAGCCCGCTGAAAAAGCGGAGCAGAGGAGGCTTGGCCATCAGGAGGAGTGTATCCCGGGGGATCGACGGATCAGCGGATCAGCGGATCGGCGGATCGGCAGATCGTCCGTTCGGCCCGAATCGACCGCGCGCCGGTGGTAGGGTAGAGGCGCGCATCTCGCGACATCATCCCGGGAGGGCGATCATGCCGGTGCTGCTGCAGGTGGACTTTCCGTTCCAGGGCCCGTGGGGCCCCGTCATGGCGGACCAACTGAGAGGGCTGGCCGAGTCGATTGCCGGTGAACCGGGGCTGCTCTGGAAGATCTGGACGGAGAGCCCCGAGACGCACGAGGCGGGCGGCATCTACCTGTTCGAGGACCGGGCGAGCGCCGAGGCCTACCTGACGATGCACACGCGCCGGCTGCAGTCCTTCGGCATCCCGCAGGTGAACGGGAAGCTGTTTCTGGTGAACGTGGAGTTGTCGGCGATCGACCGCGCCCCGCTGTAGGGATGCCGTTCCGGTGAAGATCGGGCCACGGCGTGCGCCTCTAGCCCCGCCGCGGCGCCTCTCTCGACATGGCGGGTCAACCGCGCCATGATGGCTTGCGTCCCTGCCGACACCAACCCGGGAGATCACCGTGCGACGACTCCTCGCCTGTGCCGTTCTCGCCTGTTCGACTGCGATCCCGCTCCGTGCGCAGGAGCCACCGGCCCCCCGCCCTGCGCAGACGCCAGCACGTCCACCGGCCGTCGAGCGGGTCGCGGCCGACACCCCGCACACGACCCCGGCCGGGCACACCTTCACCGTGCCGTCAGGCTGGG
>JAHDVQ010000376.1 GCA_023384595.1 Vicinamibacteraceae bacterium
ATGGCGACATGGTGCGCCTGCACGTGGGAGCCGGGCGCCAGGCCGGCGTGCGTCCTGCGGATCTCGTCGGCGCGATCACCGGTGAGCTGGGCATTCCGTCGAGGCATATCGGTGCCATCGACATTCACGACCGGTTCTCGATCGTCGAGGTGCCCGAGGAACTGGCCGACGACGTCATCGACGCCCTGCGCGCGACGAAGCTGCGCGGCATCAAGGTCGCGGTGAGGAGGTCGACGTAAGGCTCTGCGGCGCCGGCATCGCGCCCATCGCGGGCTCGGCCGAACGAGAGGAGACGACATGGAGACGCGCGCATTGGGACGGAGCGGCCTCGAGGTGTCGGCACTCGGCTTCGGGTGCATGGGCCTCAGCTCGGGCTATGGGCCTGCGATTCCGGACGACGAGGGCATCGGCGTCATCCGCGCGGCGGTGGACGCGGGCGTCACCTTCTTCGATACCGCGGAGGTCTACGGGCCGTTCACCAACGAAGCGCTCGTCGGCGAGGCGCTCGCGCCGGTACGCGACCGCGTCGTCATCGCGACGAAGTTCGGGTTCCGGATCGAGAACGGCAGGAATCTGGGTGTCGACAGCCGGCCCGCCCGCATTCGCGAGGTCGCCGAGGCCTCCCTTCGGCGGCTGCGCACCGACCGCATCGACCTGTTCTACCAGCACCGCGTCGATCCGGAGGTGCCGATCGAGGACGTGGCGGGCACCGTCAACGACCTGGTTCGCGAGGGCAAGATCAGGCACTTCGGCCTGTCGGAAGCGGGCGTGCAGACGATTCGCCGGGCGCACGCGGTGCAGCCCGTGGCGGCCCTCCAGAACGAGTACTCGCTCTGGTGGCGCGAGCCCGAACGCGAGGTGCTCCCGGTGCTCGAGGAGCTTGGTATCGGCTTCGTGCCGTTCAGCCCCCTCGGGCGGGGCTATCTGACGGGCGCGATCGACGACACGACCGCGTTCGACGCGTCCGACTTCCGCCGCCAACTGCCGCGGTTCACGCCGGAGAACCGCAAGGCGAACCTGGAGTTCGTCGGCTGGCTGAAGCGCTTCGCGGAGGTCAGGCGCGCGACGCCCGCGCAGGTGGCCCTTGCGTGGCTCCTGGCGCAGGAGCCCTGGATCGTGCCGATTCCGGGTACGACGAAGCAGCATCGCCTCGAGGAGAACCTCGGCGCGGTGGCCATCGAGTTGACGGCCGGCGATCTCGACGAGATCGACCGCGCGGCCGCGGCGATCGAACTGCACGGCGCGCGGTATCCGGACGACTTGCAGAAGATGGTCGGGCGCTGACGCGTCCGAGCCACGCGCCCACAGGCGCGAGCGTTATCATGGGTCTTCCCGAGAACAGCTGGCCAGCCCACGGAGGAGACCCATGTCCAAGCTCCCGCGTCCCGACGGTCATCACTCGATCACCCCGGCCTTCATCGTCGCCGGCGCCGCGAAGGCGATCACGTTCCTGGAGCAGGCGTTCGGCGCCCGCGTCGTGGACCGCTACGACGGTCCCGGCGGCTCGGTGGCCCACGCCGAGATCCTGATTGGCGACTCGGTCGTGATGTGCGGTGAGCCGATGCCGGGCATGGACGCCATGCCGGCCGCGTTCTCGTACTACGTGGACGACGGTGCCGCAGTGGACGCGACGTACCGGCGCGCGCTCGACAGCGGCGCCGACCCGGTGAGCGAGCCCCAGGACCAGTTCTACGGCTATCGCAGCGCGACCATCAAGGACCCGTGCGGCAACCGGTGGACCATCTGCGCCGTTGTCGAGGAGGTGTCCCAGGAGGAGATGCACAGGCGCATGAACGAGATGATGAAGGGGTGAGCCGATCATGCCGGTGTTGCTGCGCACACGCGCCGGCTGTCGCATCCAGTGGACCGCCACTACGCCACTGCTCGCTCGTCGTGCCGGGAGACTGCGATGAACCTGGTCGAGAACGCGTCGACGTGCCCCACGATCGCCC
>JAHDVQ010000377.1 GCA_023384595.1 Vicinamibacteraceae bacterium
GTGGCTCGGCCGGCGCCAGGAGCGGCGCGCGCGCCAGGCCGCGCCCGGCGTCGACGCTGCAGTGGCCACCGCATCGAGCTGATTCGAATCCGGAGGCCGGATGCCGGTTGCCGGATGCCCTCCGGATGCCGGATGCCGGACGCCGGATGCCGGATGCCGGACACCGGATGCCGGATGCCGGATGCCGGACACCGGACACCAGACAAGGAGCACTCCCATGTCCGAGATGACACGTCGTGACTGGATCGCGTTGACCATGGGCGCGGGCGCCGCGCTGGCGCTCGACCCGAAGGTGCTCTTCGCGCAGGGTCGGCTCATGACCCGCCCCATTCCCTCGTCGGGCGAGCAGCTGCCCGTCGTGGGCCTGGGCAGCTCGGCGACGTTTTCGCAGGTGGCCCGCTCGGAGGACATTGCCGGCCTGCGCGAGGTGATGAAGGCGATGCTCGACGGGGGTGCGACGGTGTTCGACACGGCGCCGTCGTACGGCGCCTCGGAGGAGGTCGCCGGCCGCATCGCCGCGGAGATCGGCGCCACCGAGAAGGTCTTCTGGGCGACCAAGGTGAACGTCGTTCCGAGGGGAGGGGGGCCCTCGGCGGATCCGGCGGCCGCCAAGGCCCAGATCGACCGATCCTTCGAGCGGCTGAAGAAGTCGAAGATCGATCTGATTCAGGTGCACAACCTGGCCGACGTGCCGACGCAGCTCGGCATCCTCAAGGACCTGAAGGCGCAGGGCCGCGTGCGCTACATCGGCGTGACGACGACCTCGGAGCGCCAGTACGAACAGCTGGCAAGCGTCATGAAGTCGGAGCCGATCGACTTCATCGGCGTTGATTACGCGGTCGACAACCGCGAGGTCGAGACGACCATCCTGCCGCTCGCGAAGGAGCGCAAGATTGCCGTCATGGTCTACGTGCCCTTTGGCCGCACGCGCCTCTTCCGGCGCGTGGCCGATCGCGCGCTGCCCGACTGGGCGGCCGAGTTCGACGCGAAGTCGTGGGCGCAGTTCTTTCTGAAGTTCGTGCTCGCGCACCCCGCCGTGACCGTGGTGACGCCGGCCACGAGCCAGGCCAAGCACATGATCGACAACCTTGGCGCGGCGACGGGCCGCCTGCCGGACGAGGCCCTGCGCAAGCGCATGGTGGAGCTGGTCGACTCCCTCCCGTCGGCCGGGTAAGACGTCGGTGACCGAACGGCCACGACTGCCCGAAGACGACGGGCTCCCGCGTCGTCGTGCGATCTTCGCAGGCCTGCTGCAGCGCCTCGTGGACGTGCGTCGCGACGAGGTGGCCGCCATCGGGTGGTCGTGGCTGTTCTTCTTCTGCGTGCTGTCGGCCTACTACGTCATCCGCCCGATCCGCGACGACATGGGCGTGGCCGGCGGTGTCCGCAACCTGCCGTGGCTCTTCACGGGCTCGCTCATCGGCATGCTGCTGGCGAGCCCCGCCTTCTCGTATCTCGTCGGACGGTTGCCGCGCGCGCGCTTCGTCACGGCGAGCTACCGGTTCTTCGCGCTGAACCTGCTGCTGTTCTTCGCCACCCTGCACCTCGTGCCCGACAGGGGCTCGGTGTGGGTGGGCCGGGCGTTCTTCGTGTGGACGTCGGTCTTCAACATGTTCGTCGTCTCGATCTTCTGGTCGGTGATCACGGACGTGTTCTCGCCATCGCAGGGCAAGCGCCTGTTCGGTTTCGTGAGCGCGGGCGGCACCATCGGCAGCATCATGGGGTCGGCGATCACGTCGAGCCTGGTGGGTCCGCTCGGCGCGACCAACCTGCTCGTCGTGTCGATCGTCCTGCTGGAGGCCGCGGGGTTCGCGGCGCGCCGAATCCTGCGCCTGTCGGAGCGACGCCCGCGCGCGCCGATCGTGCCGGCCCCGATGGCCTCGGCTGTGGCCTCCACCGAGTCCGCCCCCGCGGCGCTCATCGGCGGAAGCGCCTGGGACGGGTTCC
>JAHDVQ010000378.1 GCA_023384595.1 Vicinamibacteraceae bacterium
AACCTCGTGTAGGGGCGAGAGACGCTCGCCCCTACACGAGGTTGAGGCATCCGGCGTCCGGCTCCGCTCCTTGGCTTCAGCCTGGGGCCCCAGGCTGGCCCATAGCCTGTAGCCCGTAGCCCGTAGCCTTTTTTGCTACGATGGGAATTACCGTGAACGTCAGCCTCCTCACCGAGTACGAGCGCACGCAGCTCGGGACGCGCCAGCCCCTCCCCGAGCGGTACCTCGGCCTCCCGCCCGAGGAGCTCGACGCGCGGATCCATGCGGCGCGTGCCACCCTGGGTAGCCGCGTCGTGCTGCTCGGCCATCACTACCAGCGCGACGAGGTGATCACCTTCGCCGATCACACCGGCGACTCGTGGAAGCTCGCGCGCCAGATTGGCGAACACCCCGGCGCCGAGTTCATCGTCTTCTGCGGTGTGCACTTCATGGCCGAGAGCGCCGACATCCTCGCGGCGCCGCATCAGCAGGTGATCCTGCCCGACCTCGCGGCGGGCTGCTCGATGGCGGACATGGCGGCGCCCGACCAGCTGGCCGTGTGCTGGCAGGAACTCGCGGCGCACGGGCTCGACGCGGGCCTCGTGCCCGTCACCTACATCAACTCGTCGGCCTCGATCAAAGCCTTCTGCGGCGAGCGCGGCGGCATCGTCTGCACGTCGAGCAACGCGCGTGGCACGCTCGAGTGGGCGTGGGCGCGCGGCGAGCGGGTACTGTTCCTCCCCGACCAGCACCTCGGGCGCAACACCGCGTTTCAGATGGGCATCCCGCTCGACCGCATGGCCGTGTGGGATCCCGACGAGCCGCTCGGCGGCCTCACCCCCGACGAGATTGCCCGCGCGCGCATCCTGCTCTGGAAGGGCCACTGCTCGGTGCACACGCGCTTCACGGTGCGCCAGATCGAGCAGGTCCGCGCCCAGCACCCCGGCATCAGGGTCATCGTGCATCCCGAGTGCCCGTGGGAGGTCGTCCAGGCGGCCGATGCGAGCGGGTCCACAGAAACCATCCGGAAGACGGTGCGCGAGAGCGAGCCGGGCAGCGTCTGGGCCGTGGGCACGGAGATCCACCTCGTGAATCGACTGGCGAGAGAGGTGGCGCCCGACCGCACGGTGATGACGCTCGATCCCTTCGGCTGCCTCTGCTCCACGATGTTCCGGGTGTCCCCCAACCACCTGCTCTGGGTGCTCGAAGGCCTCGTCGACGACCAGGTGCACAACCGCATCACCGTCGCCGAGCACGAGAAGATGTGGGCGCGCGTCGCCCTCGACCGCATGCTGCAGGTGTCGTAACCGCGCGTGCCGCGCGCCCGGCGTCGCGCGGCGCGATGAACGCTGGACCTTTCGCCACAGGAGTCATTCGATGGCCTTCACATTGCCCTCGCTTCCGTACGCGCCGAACGCGCTCGAGCCGCACATCGACGAGATGACGATGCAGATCCACCATGGGAAGCATCACCAGGCGTACGTGAACAACCTGAACACCGCGCTCGAGAAGCATCCCGAGCTGCAGTCGAAGTCGATCGAGGATCTGCTCGCCGACATCAACGCCATTCCCGAGGCCATCCGCACCGCGGTGCGCAACAACGGCGGCGGGCACGCCAACCACACGATGTTCTGGGAGATCATGGGCCCCAACGGGGGCGGCGCGCCGACCGGCGCCATCGCCGACGCCATCAACGGCACCTTCGGGAGCTTCGACAAGTTCAAGGAGGAGATGGGGAAGGCCGCCGCGGGCCGCTTCGGCTCGGGCTGGGCGTGGCTCGTGAAGAAGGGCAACACGCTGTCGATCGAGAGCACGGCCAACCAGGACAGCCCGATCATGGAGGGCAAGCACCCCATCATGGGCATCGACGTCTGGGAGCACGCTTACTACCTGAAGTACCAGAACCGGCGGCCCGACTACGTCTCGGCGTGGTGGAACGTGGTGAACTGGGACGCGATCAATAAGCG
>JAHDVQ010000379.1 GCA_023384595.1 Vicinamibacteraceae bacterium
AACGGGCCTGGTTCGACGACGCCGCCAGGCAGGTGCTGCAGATGTCGGCGCGCCTCTTCGATGCCTCGCGTCTGCTCTACGACCACTCGTGGTTTGCCGACGCCTCGCCCGACCCCCGCTTTTTCTGGGGCCGCGGCGCCGGCTGGATGCTGATGGCGATGGCGGAGCTCCTGAGCGCGATGCCCGACGACCACCCCCAGCGCGAGGCCGTGCTGGCGCAGTTTCGCCGGGCGGCGCAGGGCGTGGCCGCGGTGCAGGGCGGGGAAGGGGCGTGGCACCAGCTACTCGACCGGACCGACAGCTATCTCGAGACCTCGGCGACGGCCATGTTCACCTTCGCGCTCGCCCGCGGGGTGAACCGGGGGTGGCTGCCGCCCACGTACGGGCCGATTGCCCAGACCGGCTGGGCGGCCGTCGCGCGGCGCGTGCGCGCCGACGGGCAGATCGAGGGCATCGTGGTGGGCACCACGGCCGCCTACGACGCCGTCTACTACTACAACCGGCCGACGGCTCTGGGGGCCATGCAGGGCTACGGCCCCACGCTCATGGCCGGGGCCGAGGTGCTCGACATGCTCCGCCGCTTCGACATCCGGCGCACGCTCAACACCTTCCACTACTCGACGCGGCCGCGGTGACTGTCAGTGGATAAACCACTCGGGCACATCTTCGATGCCGGCACGAAAGCCGGGGATTTCCGGCCCGAATCCGACCCCGACTGCCCTCGAGGCCGGACGGCGGCGCGGGGCGGCAGGTCCCGAAAATCGGCCGCGAATCGAGCCATCACGGCGATCTTCGCGGTTGACGTTCGGACGGCAAAGTGGTATTACCTCATGATGGCGGCCAGGGAGTCGCAGGTCCTATGAGCAACCTCGAAGTCGACGACGAGCGGGTTGAGGCGAAGCCGGGAGAGGACAGCACCGAACAGGTCGTCTCCTACGTCCGGGCGCTCATCGAGCGCGGGCGTCTCCGTCCCGGCGATCGGCTGCCGGCCGAGCGCGAGTTGGCCACGCAGATCGGCGTCAGCCGGCCGACGGTGCGGGCCGGGCTCCGCGCCCTGGCGGCCATGGGCGTGGTGCAGTCACGCCACGGCTCCGGGACCTACATCCCTGACGGTCCGCCCACGCTGGCGACCGAACCCCTGAGCTTCCTGGCGGCGCTGCACGGCTTCACGCGCGACGAGATGTACGAAGCGCGCCGGATCCTCGAAGTCGGGGCGGCGGGCCTGGCCGCTGGCCGGGCGACGCCCGAGCAGGTAGCGACCCTGGCCGAAGAGGTCGCGAGCCTCTTCGCGTCGATGAACGAACCCCAGGTGTTCCTGGTGCACGACATCAACTTCCACCGCGCGGTCGCGCTGGCCTCGGGCAACCCGATTGTCGCCTCGCTCGTCGAGATGGTGTCGGCGCTCTATTACGAGCGGCGCCGCGTGACGGCCGAGCGCGCGTCGGACCGCGACCTGCGGGACGCGGCCGAGGCGCATCGACGCATCTATCAGGCGATCCGTTCGCGAGATCCCGAGGGCGCGCGCGCCGCGATGAACGAGCACCTGAACCAGGCGCGCGATTATCAGGCACAGGAATCAGGCGCCGCCAGTGACGTGGTGGAACCGCGGGCGGCGGCCATGCCTGCGGTGACGCCAGCGGCCAGTGAACGCGGAGGTTCGCGGCGGCGGTCCGGGGCGCGTTGATGGCGCACGCGATGTTCGACCTCGCGGGACGGTCCGCCGTCGTGGTGGGCGGAACGAGCGGCATCGGCCGCGTGCTGGCCCTCGGCCTGGCCGAGGGCGGCGCCGACGTCGTCGCCACGGCCCGCCGCGAGGATCTGACGGCCGCGGTGGCGGGTGAGATCGAGGCGCTCGGCCGCCGCACCCTGCGACTCACGTCGGACGTGTCGGACGTGGACTCGCTCGTGCGCGTGCGCGAGGCGGTCCTCGACGCCTTCGGACAGA
>JAHDVQ010000093.1:0-11860 GCA_023384595.1 Vicinamibacteraceae bacterium
TAGAATCAGGGACGTCATGTCTGCCACCCGCTTCATCGATCTCCGCTCCGACACCGTGACGATGCCGACGCCAGCCATGCGAACCGCGATGGCCTCGGCCGAGGTCGGCGACGACGTGTACGGCGAGGACCCGACGGTGAATCGCCTCGAGGCCGAGGCCGCCGCGCTCGTGGGCAAGGAGGCGGCCGTGTTCGTGCCGAGCGGCACCATGGGCAACCTGGCCGCCGTGCTCGCGCAATGCCCGGCCGGACACGAAGCGCTCGTCGGTGACGAGTCCCACATCTTCTACTACGAGGCGGGCGGCGCCTCGGCGCTCGGCGGCGTGGTCTACCGCACGCTGCCGACACAGCCCGACGGGACGCTGCCGCTCGAGGCGATCGCGGCCGGCATCCGTCCGCCGAACCTGCACTTCGCTCCCGCGGCGCTCATCTGCCTCGAGAACACCCACAACCGCTGCGGCGGCGTCGTCGTGCCGCCCGAGTACTTCGCCGACGTCGCGGCGATGGCCGCTCGCCACGGCCTGGCCGTGCACCTCGACGGCGCCCGACTGTTCAACGCGGCGGTCGCCTCGGGGCTGCCCGCGACGGCGTGGACCACGCACGTCAGTTCCGTGCAGTTCTGCCTCTCGAAGGGGCTGGCCGCGCCGGTCGGGTCGATGGTGGCCGCGTCGAGGCCGGTGACCGACCGCATCAGGCGCTTCCGGAAGATGCTCGGCGGCGGCATGCGGCAGGCAGGGGTGCTGGCCGCCGCCGGGCTCGTCGGCCTTCACGAGATGGTGGAACGCCTGGCCGACGATCACGCCAACGCCAGGCGGCTGGCCGAAGGCCTCGCCTCGCTCGGCGGCCTGCGGATCGATCTGGCCTCCGTGCACACCAACATCGTGATCTTCGCGCTCGAGAACCCGTCGTGGCGTGAGGAGTTCCTCGCCGCCACGCGGGCGGCGGGCGTGCTCCTCACCGACATGGGCGGAGGCAAGTTGCGCGCGGTCACCCACGCCGGCGTGACGCTCGACGACTGCCTCCGCGCGGTGGAGGCCGTCCGCGCGTCGGTGCAGGCGCACCAGCACGCGTGGCACTGACGCTGGCCACGTCAGGACGGCCATTCCGCCGGCTCGAACGCCGTGACGGCCCGCGGAGGACTTCGGACATGCATCGCCGCGCGCTCCTTGCTCTCGTCGTGCTGGCCGTCGCGCACGGGCCGGCGGCTTCGCAGGTCTCCACCGGCCCCGGCCCGGCGTCGGTGCGCGACCGACTTCGCGCCGACCTGGAGTTCCTCTGTGCGCCACCGCTCGAAGGGCGCGCCTCGCTGACCGCCGGGGCCGATGCCGCCGCGTGGTTCCTGGCGAGCGAGTTCCGCAAGATCGGGCTGGCGCCGGCCAATGGCGACGCGTACCTGCAGCGGTTCGACCTCGTGCCGCTCGATCTCGCTCGCGACAGGACCCTGGTGCAGGTGATCCATCGCGGCAGGGAGACCCGGTTCGAGCCCAACGCCGTGTTCCTGCCGGAACCCACGCGCCCGGTGAACCTGGCACTGGACGTGGCGTTCGCCGGCTTCGGCATCACGGCGCCCGAGCTCGGGTACGACGACTATGCCGGCATCGACGTACGGGGCAAGGCGGTGCTCGTCTTCGACCACGAGCCGCAGGAGCACGATCCGGCCTCGGTGTTCAACGGCACCGGCTTCACGCTGCACGCCAACGCGTGGTCGAAGACGCGGAACGCGGAACGGCACGGCGCGGCGGCGGTGCTGCTCGTGACCGAGCCAGCCACGATGCACCGCAGCGCGCCCCGCGCCCCCGGCCGCGCGAACGCTCCGCCCCAGGCGCTCGCGCGAAGCGAACTCGGCATCCCGCGCTTCACCGTTCCGCCGGCGGCGGCTGAAGCCCTCCTGGCGGGAACCGGCCGGGACGGCGCCGCCTGGCAGGCCGAGATCGAGCGATCGCTCTCGCCCGTCTCGCGCGCGCTCGACGGCGTGCGCGTCGTGCTCAGTGCCGAGAACCGCGTGAAGACGGCCCGAGCCTCGTGGAACGTGGCGGGACTGCTTCCGGGCCAGGACCCCACGCTGCGCGACGAGACCATCCTGGTGACGGCGCACTACGACCACCTCGGGGTGCAGCGCGGACGGCTCTACGCCGGCGCGAACGACAACGCGTCCGGCACGGCCGCGCTCGTCGAGGTCGCGCGCCGGCTCGCGGGGCGGCCGCAGCCGCGCAGCATCCTCTTTGTGGCCTTCGGCTCCGAGGAGCAGCTGATGCTCGGCTCGTATCACTACGTCGCGCACCCGCTGCGTCCGCTCGCGACGACCCGCGCGGTCCTGAACCTCGACATGATCGGCCGGCCCGAAGCGCACACGCCCGAGAGCGAGGGGGCCTACGAGATCACCGCCGCGCGATCGGGCGAGCTGAACCTCGTCGGCGCCGTCTACAGCCGCACCGCGGCGGCGGCCCTCCAGCGCGCGGCGCCGCGGGCCGGGATGACGCTGAGCGACAAGTTCGATCGCGATTCGTCGATGCGTGCGCTCTTCCGCTGCGATCACCTGCCGTTCCTCCAGAAAGACGTCGAAGCGGTGTGGCTGTTCGGCGGCTTCCATCCCGGCTACCACGAGCCGGCCGACACCATCGATCGACTCGACTTCGAGAAGATGGAGCGTGTCGTCGCGCTGACCGTCTACGCGGCCGAGGACCTCGCCGGACGCTGACCGCGAGCGTGCTAGCATGGCGCGCACGCCATGCCCAGTCCTCGTCCCCGCTTGGACGACTGCCTGTCCGAGGTGCGCGCGCGCCTGGCGGCCTTCGTGGCCGAGCGCGAGCCGTGGGCGCTCGACCGCGTTCTCGAGGCCTTCGACGATGCGGCGGCGTCGGCTCCGGCGTCCGACGCGCCGCGCGCGGCGCGCGTCGAGGCGCTGCGCCCGATGCTCGCGTCTGCGCTGGAGTCACGGCTCGCGAGAGCGGGGGCGTCAGCGAAGGACCTCGGGCATCTCGAGACGACGCCCCGCGTGACGCTCCCGGCGCGTCTCGCCTCGGCCGCGGCGGGGCTCGTCGAAGCCTGTGACGGCTGTCTCGCGCGTCTCACCCTGGAGTGGTCGCTCACGCGCGAGGAGCGCCGGGAGATCCTGCGCGGGATGCTGCTCACGCGCGCGACCGACAATCGCCTGAAGGCCTTCTTCACGAGCGGCGAGGTGCGCTACGAGGGCGCGGCGTTCCAGGGCAAGGGCTTCCGGTCGCTGGGCCAGGAGGCGATCTACGCCGCGGGCATCCGGCTTCGGCGGTCGGCCACGTGGCGCGGCGACGACGGGACGTGGCACGGCGACGTCGTCGCGCCCGTCATCCGTGACCTTGGTGTGGCGCTGGCCATGCGGCCCGTGCGCGAGAGCGTCAGGCTCGTGCTCGCCGCGCAGATGGGGAAGGCCGACTCGCCCACTCGCGGACGCGACCTGCACATTGGCGACTTCACGTGGGGCGTGCTGCCGCCGGCCGCGCCGCTCGCCATCAGCTCGCTGACGGCTGTGGGGCTGGCGTTCGCCTTTGCCCGCCGAGGCGAGCCCAGGGTGGCGCTCTCGTTCATCGGCGAAGGCGGCACCTCGCTCGGCGAGTGGCACGAGGCCGTCAACACCGCGGCCGCGCACCGGCTGCCCGTCGTCTTCTGCGTCGAGAACAACCAGACCGCGCTCTCGACACCCGTCTCGGAGCAGTCGTCCGCCCGCGTCTTCGCCGACAAGGCCGCCGGCTACGGCATGCCCGGCATCACGATCGACGGGACCGACGCCGACCGCGTGGCCGCCGGCTTCGCCTGGGCGGTGGAGCGGGCACGGGCCGGCGCGGGCCCGTCGCTCGTCGAGCTGGTGACCATGCGCATGTGCGGGCACGCCCATCACGACGACATGCTCTATCTCGGGAAGGAGGCGGCACCGTCGTGGACGTACCCGCCGGTCTTCCCGGCGGGGTATGCCGACCTCGACGCCTACGAGTACTGGCGGGCCCGCGATCCCGTCACCCGCTACGCCGCGCGGCTCGTCGAGGAGGGCGTCGTCGGCGCTGGCGAGGTCGAGACATGGAAGCTGGACGTCGAGCGCCTCGTGGAGGAGGCGGCGCAGCAGGTCGTCGAGGCGCCGTGGCCGCGTGGCGACGAGGTGCTCGCCGAGGTCCACACCGGCGCGCGCGCGCTCCCGCGGGTCGAGTGCCTCGAGCCCGGACGGCGTCTCGCGACGCCGCTCACCTCGCCGCTGCCGCCGCTCGAGCCGTGCGGGCCATATGCGAAGGACGGCGCCACCTTTCTCGAGGCCGTCGGACTGGGGGTTCGCGATGCGCTCGTGGCCGACGAGCGGGTGTTCGTGTACGGCGAGGACGTGGGCGGCCGCTATGGCAACGCCTTCATGCTGCTGCGGCCGCTCCTGGCGGAGTTCGGCGATCGCCTCGTGAACTCCACGCTGGCCGAGGGCGCCGTTGTCGGCGTGGCCGTCGGAGCGGCGCTCGGGGGGCTGCGTCCGATCGCCGAGATGCAGTTCAACGACTTCGTCGCATCGGGCTTCAACCAGGTGGTCAACAACGCCGCCAAGGTCCGCTACCGCTGGCACGCGTCGGTCCCCATGGTGCTGCGGATGCCGTGGGGCGGCCTGCGCCACGCGGGGCCCTACCACAGCCAGAACACCGAGGCCTGGTTCTACCGCACGCCCGGTCTGCGCCTGGTCGTGCCCTCGACCCCGGCCGACGCACGCGCGCTCATGGCGACCGCCGTGGCCGATCCCGATCCGGTCCTCTACTTCGAGCACATCGCGCTCTATCGCGACCCTCGGCTGAAGCAGAAGCTCGAGGCGTCCGCCCCCGCGCCGCTACCCCTTGGCCGGGCCGCGCTGCGCCGCGCGGGCGGCGATGTGGCGGTCGTCACCTACGGCGCCTACGTGCATCACGCGCTGCGCGTGGCCGACCGGCTCGCCGGCGAAGGCATCGAGACGAGCGTGCTCGACCTGCGCTGGCTCGCACCGCTCGATCGCGACGCCATCCTCGCCGTCGCGCGCCACACGAGCCGCCTCGTGATCGTGCACGAGGACACGCGCAGCGGCGGCATCGGCGAGAGCATCGCGGCCATCGTCCAGGAGGAGGCCTTCGAGTCGCTCGACGCGCCAATCCGCGTGCTCGGCGCGCTCGACACCCCGGTGCCGTACTCACCGCCGCTCGAGGCGGCCTTCCTGGTGAGCGAGGCCGAGATCGAGGCGGCCATCAGGGGCGTGATCGGCTTCTGACGACGCGCACTACAGCAGTTGAGGACCGTGGAGACGCAGCCAGCGTTCGGCCTCGCGGTACCACGGGCAGACGCCGGCGACGAGGCGCCAGAAGCGGCGCGAGTGATCGGCGCGCTTCAGGTGCATAAGTTCGTGGTAGATGACGTAGTCGCGGACCTCGTCGGGCATCTGGAGCAGCCGCCAGTTCAGACTGATGCTGCCGTAGCGGGAGCACGACCCCCAGCGCGTCCGCTGGTCGCGGACGACCACGCGGGCGACGTCGAGCGCGAGCGGCGCCGCCAGCTCGCGGACCCGCGGACCCAGCTCCTGCTCGGCGCGGCGCCGGCACGCGCGCCCGAGCGCGTCGCGCACCGATGCACCCGCCGGCGCCTCGGCGGTGACCTCGCCCAGCGCGATGCGCACGCGCTCGCCGCACGGGACCACCGCGAGCCGCGTCGGCCGTCCGCGCCAGAGCACGAGCCGCCCATCGGTCCAGGCCTCGCGCTGCGCCGCGGCCCGCTCGGCGTGCCGCTCGCGCTGCCGCGCGATCCACGCCGCGCACCGCTCGACGAACTCCTCGGCCTGGCGACGGTTGCCTGATCGCGGAATCGTCACGCGCAGCGACCCGTCGTGCCGGAGCCGCAGCACGTAGCGGCGCGCGCGCCGGTTCACGACGAACTGCAGGACGCCAGCCTCGCGAGACGAGGCGGGCGGCATGGCGTCGGCTTCGCGGCCGCGCTCGCGCGACGAGGGCGGTGCGGACACGGGCGTGGCGTCCGGCCGCTCGAACCCGGCATCGTACGGCAGCCGCAGCTGAGGGTCGGCCTGGAGGCGGCGCGATCGGCCGCGCCGTCGACCGCCGTCCTTCTGGAGTGGCACGAGGTCAGTATACGGGAGTCACCCAGCCCGAAAACGACTCCCGACCACTTTTCGCCTCAGCCACGATCGTGGCGACTCGAGCGAGTCGCGCGCCTATTCGCTCGACGTGGCGTACTTCACCGAGCAGCCGTACGGACGCGAGGTGGGCGTCGTGACCGGCTTGCCGGCCATCGCCTCGGTGAGGGCCGCCCCGACGAAGTTCTTCGCGGTCGGGACATCGGCCACGTCCGACGTCGGCTTGTCGTCGATGGCGCCGTTGTAGACCAGCCGCCCGTTCGGATCGATGACGTACATGTGCGGCGTCGTCTTCGCTTCGTAGAGGTGGCCGATCTTGCCCTGGGGGTCGAGGATAATCGCCGAGCCCGCCCACTTCTGTCCGGCGAAGAACGCATTGGCGGCGTCGGCCGTCTGGTGACCCTGCTGTCCGGGCGCCGACGAGATGATCGTCAGCCACACGACGCCCTTCTCCGTCCACTCCTTCTGCAGTGCCTGCATGTTGCCCGACCCGTAGTGCTTCTTCACGAAGGGGCAGTCGCGGTTGTGCCACTCGAGCACGACGAAGCGCCCCTTGTAGTCGGCAAGCGCGTGCGCCTTGCCCTTGGTGTCGGTGCCGGTGAAGCCTGGCGCCGGTTCGCCCACGCGCGCGGCCGACAGCGTGAAGGTCGTCAGGAGGATGGCAGCGACGAGGACGCCGAGAATGCGGGTGGCCTTCATGGTGTTTCTCCTTCGGATGTCAGCCGACTGACCGACGCACGCCAGGCGGGCGTCTTCGTATGCTACACACCGGACCGCGCTGAGGAAACGGCTGCGCTCTGCGCCAGTCACCTCGCTGCCGACACCGGCGCGTCGATGACGTGAGCCCGTCCGGGCCCGAACGACAGCACCCCGCGAAGACGCGCCGGATCCTCCACGAGCTGTGCCGACTTCTTCAGCACGATGACGAGCTGCCTGCCGTTGGCCGTCGCCTCCTGCTTCGCGGAGTCGTTCACCTGACTCTCGTCGAGCGGAAAGAAGTACGCCGGCCCGGCGGTTCGATCGAGGGTGACGCGCAGCGTGAAGTGGTCGCGCGCGCTCGTGACCCTGGCGCGCCACGAGGCAGGCGCCGGCCTCGGCTCGGCCTGGCGGCCGGCCTCGATGCGCTCGGCCCACTGGAGGCGCGCTTCCGAGTCCGCCCCCTGCAGCGGCAGCGTGATGGCCAGGTCGCCTCGTTGCGAGACGCACAGCTCCTTGCACGCGAGCCAGCGTGCCCGCCCCCCGAGCGTCACGGACCCGCCCCGGTAGCCGGCGGGTACTTGCACGGGCACGGGCAGGGTCACGTCGCCTTCGTAGCCGTAGTTGACGAGCGTGCCAAAGGGCAGGCGATGAGGCACCGGCCACACGAAGCCGCCGACCTCGAATCCCGGCGGGACGTTCCACGACAGCGAGGGCGGACCGCCGGAGTCTCCCGGGTTCACCCAGTAGATGTGCCAGCCTTCGGCAAGGCGGAACCGCAGACCGAGCCAGAGTGTCTCGCCCGCCTTCGGCCTGTCGCTCGCGCTGATGAGCTCGACGGTCGCCTGTGGCGTCGTCACCGTGCGGGCCGCGGAACGGGGCGCGGTCTGCGCGGCTACCGGAGGCCCGAGTCCCACGAGCCACGCGCAGGCGGTCGCCATGCACCAGGTTGTGTGTTGCACGCACTGTAAGACGACGGAGCTTCGCCAAGTGTTGACGAGGCCGGGACGAAGGGCTGCGCGCCGGGGACGTGCGGCGACGACGGCTGGTGTCTGCTGATTGTGCGGGACCGGCGGGCGATGCCCGGCGCGTTCAGGAGCGCGCCAGCCGTTCCATCAGCCCCCCGAGCCGACGCCGGCTCACGGGCAGCATGGTGCCGTCGGCGAGGCGCGCCTCGCCCGACCCGCCCTCGCGCGGCACGATCTCCGCAATCGCGCCCAGACGCACGATGGCCGCACGCGACACCCTGAAGAAGTGCGCCGGGTCGAGGTGTCGCTCGAGTTCGGCGAGCGAGGGCTGCATCCAGTAGTGCTGCCCGCGGGCGGTGAGGCGCGTCAGGCCGTCTTCGTTCGCGAAGTAGATGACCTCGTCGCGCGGCACCACGTGGAAGCGGTTGGCCCGCTTGCCGAGGAACCGCGTGGGGTACATGGGCAGGGCCGCCTCGACGCGGGCCTCACCGGTCGCGTCGCTGTCGCGAGCGCCAGCCGGCGCGCCCGGCGTTGTCGCGGCGCCCTGCGCGCGGACGCGATCGAGCGCGACGGCAAGGCGTGCCCGGGAGACCGGCTTGAGCAGGTAGTCGATTGCGTGCAACTCGAAGGCGTCGACCGCGTGCTGGTCGAAGGCCGTGCAGAACACGACGCGAGGGCCGCCACCGATGGAGGCGGCCACATCGAGTCCGCTGCAGCCCGGCATCTGGATGTCGAGCAGCACCAGGTCGGGGTGGAGCTCCGCGACTTGCTCGAGGGCCTGCTCACCGTCGTCGGCTTCGCCCACGATCTCGACGTCGGCGTGCGCCTGCAGCAGGTGACGCAGGCGGTCGCGCGCGGGCTGTTCATCGTCCACGAGCAGGATGCGGATCACGGTACGTGCTCGAGCGGCGCCGAGGCGGCAACAGGCGGCAGGTTGACGGCTGGCAGCCGCAGGTGGGCGCGTGTCCGCCCGGCCTCGGCGTGGTCATCGAGGGTGAGCGAGGCCTCGTCGCCGAAGTACCCCGCAAGCCGCGCGCGGACATTGGCCAGGCCGTGGCCCGACCGGGCCGTGGCCGTGCCGCCGCCGCTCCCCCGCGCGAGGGGGCCGTTGTTGGTGACGAGGACGTCGAGACGGCCGTCGGCAGCTCTCGCTTCGACGCTGACCGAGGCCGACCCGCGCACCTGCGCCACGCCGTGCTTGATGGCGTTCTCGACCAGCGTCTGCACGGCCATGGTGGGCACGAGGCACGCCGCCGCAGGGCGATCCATCTCGACGCCAACCGTGAGGCGATCGCCGAACCGCGCCCGCTCCACATCCAGGTACGCGCGGACGAAGTCGAGCTCTTCCTCGATTCGCACCCACTCGGCGTCGGACCGCGTGAGGGTGTAACGGAAGACTTCGGCGAGCCGCTCGACCACGCGGTCGGCCTCCTCCGGGTCGCGGCCGATGAGGCCGCCGATGGTGTTGAGCGCGTTGAAGAGGAAGTGCGGGTTGATCTGGGCGCGCAGGGCCTTCAGCTCCGAGCGGCTGGCCTGCAGGGCGAGCTCGCGCGCCTGGCGGTCGTGCGCGCGTCGCTGCGACTGCAGACGCGTCTGCGCCAGCATCACCGCGAACAGCTCGCCGAGCAGCGACAGCAGCGTGATGTCCTCGCTCAGAATCGGCACGCCCGACTCGCGCTGCCTTGTCCGCAGGACGAGATGCGAGGCGGCGCCCCTGAGGGGTATGTCGACGACGGCACCACGGCGGCCCTCGCGCGGCTCGCACAGCCGGCCCGGTGCGGCAGGCTGCACGTCGGCTGCAGGCCCGTCGGCCTCGCACAGCCGCACCTCGGTGTCGAAGAGCGTCGAGAGCGTGGCCTCCGCCGTCTCGCGGAGCGCCGCCTCGTCGGGGGCCCGCTGGATGGCGGCGAGGAACAGGCGCGAGGCGGACAGCGGCGTGTGTTCGCGGCCGAGCCAGACCTGATCGATGTAGCGCTCCAGGCGCAGCTGCAGCCAGGGCATCAGGATGACGAGCGGGAGCAGGGCCAGCGCGTAGAACCACGGGCGGGCCGCGCCGAGATCCTGCCCGTCGAGCCACGGCTCGACGGCCGCGAAGAACAGCAGCAGCGCGCCAAGCGAGACCACGAAGGCGCTGCCGCGCTTGAACAGCAGGTCGACGAATGCCGAGCGGCTGTCGTGATAGGTCCCGACGGCGAAGAACAGCAGCGGCAGCGAGTGCGCCACGATGACGAGGACGCGCTGCGGCGCCGCCGCGTCGAACCCGCCGAACACGATGACCAGGAACACGACCGCCATGAAGCCGAAGGCGACAAGCTGGCTGCGCTGCGCGCGATCGTGCGTGACCGGGGCGGGCCCGGCCTCGACGCGGCGCATCGACGCCACGGCGTAGGCGCTCGCCGCGAGGAACAGCAGCCCGAGCACGGTGCCGGGGCTGTTGAAGAGCCGTGGCCACCGCGGGACCCAGCCGAGGCTGCCGCCGACGTACGCCCCCGTGCAGGCGAGCGACGCCAGCCACGTGAGCCACGGCACCCACCGCCACGGCGCGCTGGCGCGAGGCCCACCCGCGGGCCCACCCGCGGGCCCACCCGCTGGCCCACCCGGCGGATCGCACGCGACGGCGTGCATGATGAGCGGCGGATACGCGAAGGCCAGTCCCACGTAGCCCAGCCCCAGCCACCATGCCCACGTGGCGCCGGCTGGCGCCGCCAGCAGCAGCGCGTTGGTCGCGAACCAGACCACGCTCACGATCGAGAGCACGACGTTGACGACGTCGCTCGCGGAGCCGGGGCCGGCCACTGTCAGCAATCCTGCGGCGTCGGCCCGGCGGGCGCCCAGCCGCTGCTCGGCCCAGATGAACAGCGAGGCCGCAAACAGGAAGGCGCCCGTGCTGTACAGGATGAGGCCGGTGAGCGTGATGGCGTCCATGACGTGACAGCTTCGAGCATACGTCAGCCGGCCCGGGTCGCCCCCGGGGACCCTGGCGTGCGGCGGCCGCGGCACGACGAACGGCGGAAACGGCACGGCGACCGGCGGCCGGCAATCGCGCTACGATGCAGGCATGGCTGCATCGCTGAAGCTCGCCAACGTTTGGCGGGTCATCAAGGACGTCGACTTGCGGGCGATCCGCGAGAGCATCGACGCGCGCTTCGATTTCTGGATTGTCGCCGACGACCCGGCCCTCGCGCGGCGGCTCGGCGCCCTGATCAGTCCGGGCGACGACGAGTCGGTCCACCCCTGGATTGCCACGCTCGGACCGGACGAGGTGTCGGCCGGCGGGGTCGAGCCGACGGTGGCCATCCTCGTCAGCCGGCACGCGGATCTTTCGCCGGCGCTGGCGCGCGTCCGCCACGACCTGGCGGCGCGGCGCGTGCCGACGGTGGCCGTCATCGTGGGCGACCGCAGCGGGACGGCTGACGTCCCGCGGCGAGACGAGGCGGCGCGTGTGGCGGTGCCGCGGCTCGACGAGGTCACCCGGCCCGTCGTGGCCGACGCCGTGCTCGCCAACATACCGCTCGACCAGCGCACGGCGGTGGCGCGGCAGCTTCCGGCGCTGCGCCTGGCGGTGATGAACGCGGTCATCGACGACACCGCCCGGGCCAACGCGAGCTACGCGCTCACGACGGGGCTGGCCGAGGCGATCCCGGTGCTCACGGCGCCGCTCAACATCGGCGACATGATCATCCTCACCAAGAACCAGCTCCTCATGAGCTATCGCATCGCGCTCATGAGCGGACGCGACGGCGATCCGCGCTCGCTCATGGCGGAGATTCTCGGCGTGCTCGGCGGCGGCCTGCTGTTCCGCCAGGCGGCGCGGCAGCTCGTGGGACTCATCCCGGTGCTGGGCCTGCTGCCCAAGATCGCGATCGCCTATGGAGGGACGTGGGCCATCGGCAAGGCGATGATGCTGTGGGCGACCGAAGGGCGCGAGGTCACGGTCGACGTGGTGCGCAGCTATTCGCAGGAGGGCCTGGCGCGCGGGCGGCAGGTGGCGTCGACCATGATGGAGAAGGCCCGCGAGACGCCCGTCACGCACCGCGGCCGCTGGGACCGCCTGCGCCAGCTCGTCCCCGGCCTCGGCCGCCGCG
>JAHDVQ010000093.1:11960-15372 GCA_023384595.1 Vicinamibacteraceae bacterium
CACCGCGGCCGCTGGGACCGCCTGCGCCAGCTCGTCCCCGGCCTCGGCCGCCGCGAGTGATGGGGTCAGGTCTGCGATAGCACATGGCCGGGGTCAGGTCTGCGATAGCACATCGTCGGGTTCAGGTCTGCGATCGCACATGGCGCCCCGGGGGCGGCCTGGTTCATTCGCGGGGCTTATGACACGTTCAGGCGTTGCGCATCGCGCTTATCACTCTGCTACAATCGGGCGCTACGACATCCGGAGCGGTCCCGTGCAGGACACGGGCCCCGGCAACCTGGGACGGACACCAAGGTGCCTGCCGTTGTGCCCGCGGCGCAGCGGCGATGTGGTCTGGACGGTCCAGACAACAATGGTCCGACGCATCCGCGTTTCCTCCGGGTGTCTTCTTTGAACCTGAGAAGACACCATGTCACCAGCCATCAGCCTCCAGTACCTGTTCCGCGTGGCCCCCGATCTGGCGGGCCGCCTCGCCAGCGTCGCGGTGGCGCTCCCGCCCGACGCCGACCGCTTCAAGCGCCTCGGTCCGAACCATCACCTGTGGCGCAACGGCCGCTATTGGTGGATCGCCTTCACCGTGATCCTCGACGGCTGGCGCCAGGAGCGGCTCCGCTTCTCGCTGCGCACCGACGATGTCGTCGAGGCGCGGCGCCGGCGCGACGAGATCCTCGCGCACCTGTGCGACCCGGGGCGCGTCTGGAAGGCGGCCTCGTAAGCGTCGGTCGATCGGGGAATCGGCGGATCTGCGGATCGGCGCGTGAGTTCCCTCTCGCGTTGCTCGCTGCCGTGAGCGTGGCGCGACTGCCCAGCACCGAGCGCCGAGGCGCCCAGCGCCCATTACCGAGACGTCGCCGGCGTGACCGGCCCATCGTGCATCCGCCGTCGTCTGCCGCCCACCGTGTGCGAACGGGTCTATGATGCGCGCATGATGCGCAGTGTCTGGTTCGCACTTCTCCTGGGACTGGTGGTCGCGTGGCCCGCGACGGGGCCGTCGAGCGAGCGTGGGCTCGACGCCGCTCGACGCGACGTCCTCATCCGCCGCGACACCTTCGGGGTGCCTCACATCCGCGCGGCGAGCCTCGGCGAAGCCGCCTTCGGCCTCGGCTATGCGATGGCCGAGGATCACGCCGTCGAACTCGGCCGGCGCTACGTCGCGGCGGAGGGGCGCGCCGCGGAGGTCTTCGGCGAGAGCGAGATCGAGGGCGACTTCGCCGCCGCCCGCTTCGACAACCTCGCGAGCGCGCGTCGTGCGCTGAGGACCGTGGCGCCCGCCTTCCGGTCCTGGCTCGACGGGTTCGCGGCGGGCTTCAATCACTACGTCGCGTCGCATCGCGCCGCGCTTCCGGACTGGATGCCGCGCATCGACGCTGCCACGCTCCTCGCGCACGGGCGCTCGGGCTCGCTCGCGTCGGCGCTGCGCCTGCCGCGCGACATCCTGCGTCGCTACGCGCCTGCGGGGGCGACCGATCGCGACACTGCACGCCTCGTGCGCGTCCCGCACGGATTCCCGCCGTACAACGCGGTGGCCGAGGCCGGCTCGAATGCCTTCGCGCTGTCCGGCTCGCGCACGACGAGCGGCCGCCCCATCCTGCTGGGCAACCCGCACCTGCGCTGGTCGTCGCTCTACTGGGAGGCGCACGTCACCGTGCCGGGCGTGCTGGACTTCTACGGATCGACGCTCGTGGGCCTGCCCGTGCTGCGCGCCGGGTTCAACCGGCACCTCGGTTACGTGCAGACCAACAACGCGCCGGATCACACCGACATCCTCGTCGTGCCGCTCGATCCAGGCCGCCCGGGACACTACCGCTTCAATGGGCGGCCGTGGCCGCTCCGACCGCGTCAGGTCACCGTGCGGGTCAAGGCGGCCCAGGGGCCGCCGCGCGAGGTCTCGCGCGAGGCCATCGACACTCATCTCGGCCCGGTCATCCACAAGGATGCCGACCGCGTGTTCGTCGTGCGTTCGATGACCCTCGACTCCTGGCGCTATCTCGAAGGCTTCTTCGATCTCGCGCAGTCGCGGTCGCTCGCCGACTTCCGCGCGCGGCTCGCGCGCGGCCACCTGTTCATGTCGAACTTCACGTACGCCGATGCGGCGGGCAACATCCTCTACCAGTGGAACGGCCGTGTGCCGCGGCGCGTGCCGAACGAGCGCGGTTACGACCGCGAGGTGCCGGCCGACACCGATCGCTGGCTCTGGAAGGACGGGCTCCACGCCATTGGCGAGCTGCCCTCGCTGCTCAACCCGCCGGGCGGATACGTGCAGAACGCCAACAACTCGCCGTGGTGGACGTCCACCCGCGACCGGCTCGACCCGGACCGCCATCCGCCGTACATCGAACGCGGCCCGCTCTCGCTGCGCGCGCAGCTCGTGCTCGACATGCTCGACGCGCGGGAGCGGTTCTCGGTCGACGATGTCGTGGCGCTGAAGTACTCGAACCGCTCGCTGCTGGCCGAGCGCATGGTGCCCGCCCTCGCCGAGGCCGGGCGCGCCGCGCCGGACCTCGCGGAGCCCGCCCGGGCGGGGCTCGCGCTGCTCGAGCGCTGGGACAGGACCGTGGCCGCATCGAGCGAGGGCGCGGCGCTCTTCATCGAGTTCTGGGAGCACTACACGCGCCGGGCGCGCGAACCGTTCGCGAGGCCCTGGACCGCTGACGCGCCGCTCGAGACCCCTGCCGGGCTCGCGTCCCCGAACGAGGCGCTCGAGGCGCTCGGCGCCGCCGTCGAGACGCTCCGCAAGGATTACGGAGGCGAGGCCGTGCGCTTCGGCGACGTGATGCGCTTCCGCGCGCCGGGCGGCGTGGACCTGCCCGGCGATGGCTGGGTGGGCGCCCTCGGCACCTACCGGGTCATGGGGTACGACAAGGCGCCCGCTGAACCGGGCCGCTACATCGCGGGCTATGCCGGACGCGACGTGCCGCTCGCCGGCGTCGGCGATGCGTGGGTGCTGCTCGTCCACTTCACCGAACCGCTCGAGGCCTGGTCGGTGCTGGCCTACGGCCAGACCACCAACCCCGACTCGCCGCACAGTCGCGACCAGTTGCCGATCTTCGCCGCCCATCGCCTGCGGCGCGTGGCCTATACCGGAGCGCAGGTCCGCGAGGCGACGGTGCGGGAGTATCGGCCGTAAATGGGGGGATCGGGGGATCGGGGGATCGGCGGATCGGCGGATCGGGGGATCGGCGGATCGGCGGATCGGGGCGAGCGGCGGACCGGGGCGAGCGGCAGAGCGGCGGATCGGCGGATCGGGGCGAGCGTCCCCTCTCGCGTCGCTCGCCCAGCGCCCAACGCCCAGCGCCCAGCGCCCAGCGCCCCCAACGCCCAGCGCCGGGCGATCAGCCTGTGGCGCCTTGCGCGAGGGCGGCGGCCGCGTGCACGGCGACCCGCACGGCGTTGGCCTCGCCGCGCGCGAGGT
>JAHDVQ010000094.1:0-1166 GCA_023384595.1 Vicinamibacteraceae bacterium
TGTAGGCCTTGTAGGCTTGGTAGCCTATTTATGACCATGTCTCTCCTCTCTTCTTTCGGTCGTCCCCTGCGTCTGGCACTCGTCGGCGGGGGGCCTGATTCGTGGATTGGCCGCATGCACCAGGGCGCGGCAGAGCACGACGGCCACTGGCGCGTCGTGGCGGGCGTGTTCTCGAGCGATCCGGAGCGCTCGAGGGCGGCAGGGCCGCGGCTTGGCGTCGAGGCCGCGCGCAGTTACGGCACGGTGGACGACCTGCTGGCCGCCGAGCGCGCGCGCGAGGACGCCGTCGACGCCGTCGCGATCATGACGCCCAACGACACGCACTACAGGGTGGCGGCGGCCTCGCTCGATGCGGGTCTCGACGTCATCTGCGACAAGCCCGTGGCGCACGACGCGGCCGAGGCTGCCGACCTCGCAGCCCGGGCGCGGGCCGGCGCGAGGCTGTTCGCCATCACGCACGGCTACTCGGCCTATCCCATGACGCGATACGCGCGGCATCTCGTGGCCGAGGGCGGCATCGGGGCGGTGCGCCTGGTGCAGGTCGAGTACATCCAGAGCGGCTTCGCCGAGCGCGTGGAGGATGGTCCGCAGAACGCGCGCCTGCGGTGGCTGCTCGACCCGGCGCGCAGCGGCCTCGCCATGGTGATGAGCGCCATCGGCTGCCATGCCCAGCACCTGGCCACGTTCGTCGCGGGCGCGCGCGTCGCGCGCGTCAACGCCGAGACGGGCGCGCTCGTGCCCGGACGCCGCGTCATCGACCACGTGTCGGCCCTCCTCGAGTTCGACAACGGGGCCCGCGGCACCTTCACGGCCACGCAGGCCGCCGCGGGCAGCGAGAACGACATCAGGCTCCGCGTGTATGGCGAGCACGGGATGCTCGACTGGTCGCATCGCGAGGCGAGCTACCTGAAGGTGGCACGGCTCGGTGAACCCGCGTCGATCGTCGGCCGCAACGATCCCTACCTGCCGCCGGAGATCCTGGGGCTCGGTCGTTCGCCTCGCGGCCATCCCGAGGGACTGCGCGAGGCCTTTGCGAACATCTATCGTGAGGTCGCGGAGGAGCGCATGGCGCTCGCGCTCGGGGTCGAGCACCGGAAGGCGCCGTATCCCCGCATCGAGGACGGCGTGCACACGATGGCGTTCATCGAAGCCTGCCTCGCGTCGCA
>JAHDVQ010000094.1:1266-3420 GCA_023384595.1 Vicinamibacteraceae bacterium
CTCTTGCGCGCATACATGAACAGGTAGGTCGTGTCGGGCATGCCGGCCTCGACTTCGAACACGGCCCAGTGCTCCTGCATGCCGGCCTTCTTGTGGGCCTCGACGATGTCTCGCCACGCAGACGCGAAGTCGCCCTCGTGTCCGGGCTTCACGCGCATGATGTCGACCGTCATGTACCGCATGGTCGGCAAACTCACGCCGGGCTGATAGCTGAGGGCAGGGCGATACCTCGCGACGATCGACGAGGTCCGCGTCAGCATGTCGCCTTCAGCCGCGGAGTACTTGGCGCCCTCGGCTTCGAGCGAGGCGTTGGCCTCGAGCTCCTGCTGGGCCTTCTCGAAGGCGGCGTAACTGGGCTGACCCGACATGAACCAGGCCTCGCTCGGCCCGATGACCGAGGTCATGCCCAGCCAGCGCTCGGGCGACTGTCCCTTGCGATAGGCGGCGGCCCACGCGGCCTCGTTGGCCTCGTGCGCGGCGCCCCTGCCCGGCTTCACTTCCTCGCGGTAGATGAAGAGCACCGGGGGCGGTCCCCCGGCGTCGCCGGCGGGGGGTGTCTGGGCTTCCAGGGGCAGAGCCGACGCGACGAGCAGCACGGCCGACGCACACAGACGGATGGGGTGACCCATGCGTCCCTCCTCGTTCCTCGAGCCGCCGGAGACGGCGGCGCGGCAGACGACGGGACATTCCGGCGTGTGCCGTGATGAGGACGGCCCCGGTTATGACGTGATAAGGGTGAGGGAGTGTAGCACTGATCCGGAAGCGGTCTCAGGTAAGACCCAGTCTCACATGCACGAAGGGCCGGCGCGGCGCCGGCCCTTCGTCAGACGCGGGGTAGGGAGTCGCAGCGGATCAGCGGACCTGGCGGCGACGAATGGCGCCGAGGCCGAGCAGACCCGCGCCGAGCAACACGAGCGAGGCGGGCTCGGGCACGCGCTCGAGCCGAAGCAGGTCCTGCGCGTTCCCGCCGGTGCGTGCGGTCCAGAGGTTGACGGCCTGCACCGAGTAGCCGCCGAAATCGTAGGTGGCGGCATTCTGCGCGAGCGCCCACTGCGTCACGGCGTTGTCGACGACCGTGTTGCCCAGTTCCTGCTCGAAATACCAGATGGCCCTCTGGATGTCGGCGCCCGACCACGCCTGGGCATTGCCCATGCGATAGGCGTAGTAGATGGCCTTGGTCTCGAAGCCAAGGGGATCGGGATTCCCGCCGCCCGCGCCCCCGTTGACCGCCGCATCGCCGATCCCGCCGACGTAGTAGGTGGGACCAAACTGCAGGTACTCGTTCACCTCGATGCAGAAGGTCTCCCAACTGTCGACTGGACCGGTGATGGTGAAGGTGCCGCCCCGGCCCCCGTTGAAGGAGGCATAGGTGCCCGGACCATCGGCAATCGTCACCGGGTCGCCCACCGAGATCACGTCGGCGCGCGCCGGCGCGGCCGCCATCGCACAGGCAACGAGAACGAGCGGAACGAACGTCATCAGCTTCTTGGACATGAGCAAGGTCGTCTCCATGTCGGCGTGGGGGCCTCTCCACCTCATCGTCAGGCCGGCTACCGACTCGACGGTGGCTGTGGCAACGGACGTGCCATCGTTAAGGTGTCAGGAAACCGACGAAAAACGGCAATCTCAGCCTTTCGGATTTTGAAAAGGTCGATTAATGGGCGACTTTGTTCAATTAATCTACGGCAATCGCTGTTCGAACATCATGGTGTGAGCGGGCTTCAGTCGGCCGCGCTCCTCCAGGATTGCTGGTACCATGCTCGACATGCGCGTGCCCCTCATGGCGGTCTGTCTGGTCTGCCTGTCCCCACTGGCTGCGGCGCAGGAGCGCGACGTTCCCAAAGACTCGACCCGCGTGGTCATCACCGGATGCGTCCGTGGTCGCGCCCTCGTCGCCCAGGCGCCCGAGTCGGGGGAGCCGGTTGGATCCGCGTTCGAGCCGGGTCGCCGCTTTCGGCTGGCCGGCGACGGGAAGCTGCTGAAGCGGCTGCGCGAGGAGAAGGGGAAGCTCGTCGAGGTGACAGGCCTCATGCGGGCCAACCAGGTGTCTCCCGGGTCGCAGGGCATGCCGGTTGCCGGCGGACGCATCCGGATTGGGGGGACGCCCCCGGTGGCCACCGATCCCACCCGCAGTCCCGGCCGCGACCCCCTCGG
>JAHDVQ010000094.1:3520-5004 GCA_023384595.1 Vicinamibacteraceae bacterium
GCACCCAAATGGTCATGCCAAAGTTGCTCTCCAGCGAGCAAGTGCGGAGATTCTCGTTTGTCACTTGACAGCTGGCGCCGACGAGCATCAAATACGACCCAAATGGTTTGACCACTGGCCCCGAAGGGCCACGTCGCACGGAAGGGAGGCGTCATGCCCCAGACAGCGACTCGTTTCATCGCGCCAGCCGCCGGTGCGCTTGCGGTGGCCGCGCTCCTCGTGACCGCCGCCGGCGCGACGCCCGATGCGGCCAGGCGCGACCTTGGCCGCGAAGTCCTGGCGGCACACGACGGGTGGGCTTCGGAGGGAATGGGCACGACCGGCGGCGCCGCCGCCACGCCCGACCATGTCTACACGGTGCGCACCCGCCGCGAGTTGATCATGGCGCTCAACCTCGGCGAGTACAAGCCAACGAGCACCAACAACACCCCGAAGATCATCTACGTCGACGGCGTCATCGACATGAACGTCGACGACAACAACGAGCCCCTCGCGTGCGAGGACTACTACCGCGACGGCTACACCCTCGAGGCCTACCTGGCGGCGTTCGATCCGGCCAATCCCAATCCGGACGAGGATCTGCAGGAGGCCCTGGAGGAGGCGCGCGATGCGTCGCACGATGCGCAGGAGGCTCGCGTCCGCATCCGCATCGGCTCGAACACCACGATCGTCGGCCTCGATCGCCATGCCGTCATTCGCGGCGGCTGGTTCGACATCCGGGGCTCGTCGTCGGCCGATCGGACGAACATCATCATCCGGAACCTGCGCTTCGAGGACACCTACGACTGCTTCCCCGCATGGGACCCCGACGATGGCTGGAACGCGGAGTACGACAGCATCTCGCTGCGCAACGCCAACCACGTGTGGATCGATCACAACGACTTCGTGGACGTGCAGACCGACGACGCCTTCGCGCCGTATTACTTTGGCGAGCTGTATCAGCGGCACGACGGGCTGCTGGACATCACGAACGCGTCGAACTACGTCACCGTCTCGTGGAACCGCTTCATGAACCACGACAAGGTGATGCTCATCGGATCGTCGGATAGCGCCAGCGCCGACCGCGGCAAGCTGAAGGTCACCTTGCACCACAACGTGTTCGATGGCGTCGGACAGCGCGCGCCCCGCGTGCGATTCGGCCAGGTGCACGTCTACGACAACTACTACCGCATCAAGAAGGTGCCCAACTACGGGTACAGCTGGGGCGTGGGCATCGAGTCGGCGATTTACGCCGAGCAGAACTTCTTCCGCACCGATGGCGACGTCGAGCCGTCGGACTTCATCGACGTGTTCAAGGGCACCGCGATCGTCACGCTGGCGACGCAGGTGAACGCGGCCTCGGCCAATCATGCCGTCGACGTGCGTGCGGCGTGGAACGAGCGGTTCGATCCGGACCTGACCGACGCGATCGGCTGGACGCCGACGCTGTTCCTGCCGATCGACCCGGCCTTCAAGGTGCCGTCGCGCGTGGCGAGCCAGGCGGG
>JAHDVQ010000094.1:5104-8866 GCA_023384595.1 Vicinamibacteraceae bacterium
GAACCTCGGCTCCCAGAACCAGATGTCCTCGTTGGGCACGTCGAGCTTCAGTTCGGTGATCTTCGCCTGGTTGTCGAGGACGAACTGCGCCTTGCCGTCGGCGAACCACGTGAAGTCGGTGCGCCACTTCAGGTGGAAGGTGTCGAAGTGCCAGTGGGTGAGATCGGCGACGAGCTGCGGGTTGGGAAGCATCCTGAGGACGAGGCCGCCGTTCTCGACGCTCACCCGCGCCGTCCCGTACAGGTCGCTCGGGTAGTCACCCGCGTAGGCGTCGAGCGGCAGCGACGGCCGCGTCTCCTCGACGCGCGCCTTGACGACCGCCGCGAGCGAGGCGTCGTGTGCGGCCTCCCGCTTGCGCGCGCGCTCGAGCATCTCGGTACTCCAGTCGCGTGGCGCCTCGCCCGGGGCGAGGAACGCGTCGAGCACGGTCAGCTTCAGCGCCGTGCCGATCGACGTCATGCTGTTGGTGAGGATGACCACGCCGAGGCGCTCCTCGGGAACCAGCGCGACCTGCGAGTACATGCCGTCGTAGGCGCCGCCGTGCTCGACGATCAGCCGGCCGTGCGAGTCCGACAGCGACCAGCCCAGCCCGTAGCCGCGGAAGTGCGTGGACGGGAAGCGCTCGGCCGCGGCGCGATCGACGGTGAACGCGATGTGCGGCGTCCACATCTGCCGCGACGTCGCGTCGCTGAAGATCGTGCGGCCCTCGAGCGTGCCGCGTCCGAGCTGGAGCCGGAGCCACCTTGCCATGTCGCTCACGCTCGAGATGATGCCGCCCGCCGCGGCCATCCCATCCCACTGGATCCACGGGAACGGCCTGGGATCCCCGTAGGCGCGGCCGTGCGGTGTCGCGACGTTCGCGCGGCCGTCGAGCGCCTTGACGGACGTCACCGTGTCGCGCATGCCCAGCGGCTCGAAGAGGCGCGTGCGCACGAAGTCGTCCCACGACATCCCCGACGCAGCGGCGACGACCTCGCCCGCGGCGATGAACATCAGGTTGTTGTAGCGGTAGCCCGCCCTGAAGCTCGCCGTCGGCTCGAGGTGCCGGGCGCGCCGCACGATCTCCTCGCGACTGTACGACGTGCCGTACCAGATGAGATCTCCGCTGAACGTGCCGAGGCCGCTGCGGTGCGACAGGAGGTCGCGCACCCGCATCTCGTGCGTCACCCACGGGTCGTACAGCTCGAAGTACGGAAGGTGCTTCGTGACGCGGTCGTCCCAGGCGACCTTCTGCTCGTCCACGAGGATGGCGAGCGCCGCCGACGTGAACGCCTTCGTGTTCGAGGCGATGGCAAACAGCGTGTGCTCGTCGACCGGCTCCGGCTTTCCGAGCTCGCGCACGCCGTATCCCTTCGCCAGCAGGATCGTGTCGTCCTTGACGATGGCGATGGCGAGGCCGGGGACGCGCCAGGCGACGCGGGCCGCCTCGATGACGGGGTCGAGCGCGCGTGGATCGCGCAGGTCGGCCGGCGTGGCGGCCGTCGATGATGGCGTGGCTGCCGCCGTGGCGAGCGGAGCGGCCGCGGTTGACGTCGGGGCCGCCGTGGCGAGCGGAGCGGCCTCCGTTGACGTCGGGGCCGCAGCCGTGGCGAGCGGCCGGCCGGCAGGCGCAGCGACCAGCAGCGCGGCGACGAGCCAGAAGATCAGCGAGGGCGCGAGGGGACGAGACGTGGACCCGGCGTGTCGGAACTCGGGACGAGAGAGCAACGCGGCGCGATTCGGCATGGGCGGTCTCCGGCAGAGATGATATGTCGGCGGGAGGGTGAATGACGCCGCCGACCCGGGCGGGCGCGAAACCCTTCGGCGGCGATTTCGGGGCTACACTACGCGCATGATCACGCATTCCCGGTCGCTGAGTGTGCTCATTCTCGTCATCACGAGCCTCTCCCTCGGCCTCATGGCCGTGCGCGCCGGCGGGCGCGACACGCCGGCGGCCGACCTCGCGCCGGTGACCCAGGCACAAGTCGAGCCCGCCGTCATCGCGCCCGGCGCCATGGACGCGGCGACGACCGCGGCCGTCGAACGCGCCGAAGCGGCGATTCGCGCGCTGCAGGTCACACTCGTCGGACGGCTCACGGAGGAGTGGAATCAGGGTGGTGCGGCCTCGGCCGTGACGGTGTGCCGCGACGAAGCGCAGCCGCTCACGAGGCGCGTGGCCGCCGAGCACGAGGTCGCACTCGGCCGAACCAGCCATCGGCTGCGCAACCCCTTGAACGCCGCTCCGGCGTGGGCGGTGTCGTTCGTGCAGTCGCACGCCGCGACGCGTGCGGCCGACGCGGCGCCGGTGAACGTCGACCTCGGCGATCGCGTGGGCGTACTGCGGCCGATTGCGACAATGGAGATGTGCACCGCGTGCCACGGCGACGCGGCGGCGGTGGAGAAGTCGCTCGGAACGGTGCTGCGGAAGGCGTATCCCGACGACAAGGCGGTCGGTTTCGCGGTGGGCGACCTGCGCGGGTGGATGTGGGCCGAGGCGAAGCGGTAGCCCATCAGAACGCGAGCGTCAGGGCCTCTTGGGCGCCCGGCGCGCGGCCTCGTCGAGGACCTCGTCGGCGAGTTCGTGTTCGCACGTGGGGAAGAGCTCGTGCTCCTCGAAGCGCACGTGTGCCTTGAGGCGCTCGGCGAACGCGAGGAGCCGGCTGGCGTCGCCGCCCTCGGCCGCCTCCAGTTCGGCCTGCAGCCAGCGATGATCCCGGAGCGTCCGCTCGACGAGTGCGGCGGCCGTGGCGGTGCCCGTCGCGGTCAGCGCCGGCAGCAGCACCTCTTCTTCCACCGCGAAGTGCGGCGCCAGTTCAGCATCGAACGTGGCGCGCACCCGCTCGACGAGGTTCGCGTCGAGCGCATGGGTCTTCGCGGCCTCCGCCACGTCCCAGGCCAGGCGCAGCGCGTGATGGTGGTCGGAGCTGAGGCCGTGCAGTCTGGGATCGCGCTTCATTCCCGTAGGATACCGCCCTGACGAGCTCGATTTCGATGGAGGCTTCATAGTACTCTCGATCCGTTCGGGCCTCGCGCCCGGCCACGCCTGCCCGTTCGCGCGGCGAACGGTCCCTGACAATCCGGACGCCTGCTGAGAGTGACCGAAGCTCTGTGAAGAAAGCTGTGCTCTGCCTGTCCCTGCCGCTGCTCACGCTCGCCGGAGCGTGCGGCGGTTCCAAGTCTCACAATCCATCCGCTCCGAGCCCGGTCAGCGGGTCGCCCGTCACCGGCGGGCCGTCGACGGCGGCGGCGCCGAGGACGCCGGATCCGGGTCCCGGCGAGCGGTTGCCGCTCCCCGACATGCTGCACGTGGTCGAACAGGTCGCCCGCGAGCATCCCGAGGCGCTCGCGCACTCGTGCCAGTCGCATGGCGGCAGCTGGGAGTTCATGGATCGCGTGGTCGCCGAGTTGCGACGGCACGATTCGCGCTGGGCGTTCAACGCGAAGCGCGGCAATTACGCCGACCCCTCGCACGACGCCATCTTCTATCACTGGGGAGCCGGGCCCGACGGCCGCACCAACGAGGGCTACGTCGTCGACATCATCGTGGGCCACTGCGGCGACAACCCGGCCCCGGGGTGGATCGACGTGACGGAGCCCTCCCACGGAGCCTGCGGCTACCTGTTCCCCCGGTGAGGTGGGTGGGGTCAGGTCTGGCAACCCCCAAACCGACCAAGTGGCTGGGGCAACCAGACCCCCCCAGCCCGCGCACAGCCACCGGGGGACCCCCCCCGAGGCCCCGCCCGGCCAGCGTCCGGGCGGCAAAGCTGAGGGCCCGCACGCTCG
>JAHDVQ010000094.1:8876-15291 GCA_023384595.1 Vicinamibacteraceae bacterium
CGCCGGGACGGCGCCCCCCCCCGGCGCCGGGGGCTACTTGTCCCCCCGGTGTGGGGGGGGGGGTCCGGTCGCACCCACCACATGCGCGCCAGGTGCTGTGTCAGACCTGACCCCACGATCCGTCGCATCTCCTCGTGTGCACCAGACGCTTGCCCCGGACGTTGTGCGGCGTGTGCGGGCCCGCTTCGAGCAGCTGGCCGCCGTCCCAGGACGACTGGGCGCCGAGTTCTACCGGCGCCTCTTCCTCCGGTATCCCGAGGCCGAATCCCTGTTCTCGACCCCGCCCGGGATTCGCATCCACCACCTCGAATCGGGGCTGGCCGTCGTCCTCCGCAACCTCGATGCGCTCGACCTCCTCAGGCCCGCCCTCGAAGCGCTCGGCGCGGTCCACGCCGCCGCCGGCGTGGACCCGGCGCTGCTCGAGGCGTCGCGTGACCTGCTCGTGGCCAGCGCCCGGCATCTCGCGGGCGACACCTGGCGCGACATCGAGGAGCGAGACTGGCGCGACGCCCTCGATGCGCTGATCGACATCATGCTTGGCGCGGAGGCCTATTCGGGACGGGCCCCCGGCGACGCCACCGGCGACGGCCCGCCCGCGTCGTTGCTGTCATAGAATGTCCCGGTTCAGGACCACACCATGACCGACGAGGGGACGCCCGCCGAGCGTGCACAGTCGAACCCGACGCCGGACCGGCCCGGCTCCTCGTCGGAGCTGCTGCCCGACGTCTACGACGACCTCCGCCGCCTCGCGCGCGCGCGGCTCTCGCGCGAGCCGGCCGGGCTGACGCTGGGCGCCACGGCGCTGGTCCACGAGGCCTACCTGCGCCTGGTCGGCGACGGGAAGGAGCGCCAGTGGGATCGGCGCGGCCACTTCTTCGCCGCCGCAGCCATCGCGATGCGCCGCATCCTCGTCGAGCGCGCACGGCGCTACAGCCGCATCCGGCACGGCGGCGGACAGCAGCGCACCAGTCTCGACGTGGACGTGGCCGCGTTCTCGCCCGACCTCGCGGACGTCGTCGCCATCGACAGCGCGGTCGACGAGCTCGAACGCCTCGACCCGCGCAAGGCGCAGGTCGTGATGCTGCGCTACTTCGCGGGCTTCACCGTCGACGAGACGGCCGCCGCCATGAACCTGTCGCCGGCGACGGTCAAGAGCGAGTGGGCGTTCGCGCGCGCGTGGCTGTACAGCCGGCTGAACACCGCCCCCGACGAGGCCACGCCCACGCCATGACCTCTCGCGCGGTCCGCGATCGGGCCTCCGAGCTCTTCCTCGCCATGGCGGCCGTGCCCGCGGGCGAGCGCTCGGCCTGGCTCGACGCGCACACCGCCGCCGAGCCCGACGTGCGCCGCGAGATCGAGCTGATGCTCGCCGCCTTCGACGCGCCCGACGAGTTCCTCGACCCCTCCCACCTGCACCCCGTGACCCTCGACGTGGACGTGCCCCTGGCGCCCGGCACGCCGGTCGGCGACTTCACCGTCGCGCGTCTCATCGGCACCGGGGCCATGGGCATGGTCTACGTCGCCCAGCAGAAACACCCGTCGCGCACCGTGGCGCTCAAGGTCCTGCGCCGGGGTCTCGAGGCGACCTCGCTGCGCCGGCGGTTCGAACTCGAGGCCGAGATGCTCGGGCAGCTGCACCATCCCGGCATCGCGCAGGTCTTCGCCGCCCATCCTGGCGATGCGAACACGCCGCCGTTCATCGCGATGGAGCTCGTCGCCGGCGTCCCGTTGACCGACTACGTCGACGAGCACGCGCCCGGCGTCGAAGCCCGCGTGGCCCTCATGCGACGCGTGTGCGACGCCGTGCAGCACGCCCACCAGCGGGGCATCATCCACCGCGACCTGAAGCCCGCCAACATCCTCGTCACCGCCGACGGCCAGCCGAAGGTGCTCGACTTCGGCGTGGCGCGCGCCACCGGCGCGGCGCTGTCCATGAGCACGGTCACGACGCTCTCCGGTCAGATTGTGGGCACACTCGCCTACATGAGCCCCGAACAGGTGCGCGGCGACCACGACGAGATCGACACCCGCACCGACGTCTACGCCATCGGGGTCCTCCTGTTCCGCGTGCTGACCGGCGAGCTGCCCTTCGCCCACGGCGACCCGTCGCTGCCGGAACTCGCGCGCCGCATCGCCCACGATCCGCCGCCCCGCGTCTCGACGGTCGTGCCCGCGCTCCGCGGCGACCTCGACACCATCGTCGGGACCGCGCTCGCCAAGAACACGGAGCGCCGGTATGCGTCGGCCTTCGATCTCGCCGCCGATCTGCAACGGTACTTGGTGGGACACCCCATCGCGGCCTCGGCTGATTCCGCCTGGTACCTGCTGCGCACGCGCGTGGCGCGATACCGCCGCGCGGTCGTGGCCAGCATCGCCGCCGTGGTCGCCCTCGCGCTGGTCGCCGGCGACGCCACCGTGCAGCGGGCGCGGGCCGACCGCTCGAGCGCGCAGCTCCAGCAGGAACTCTCGACCTCGCAGGTGGAGCGCGCGCGCCTCCTCAGCCTGACCGGCAGCCACCGCACGGCTGAAACCATGGCGTGGCGCGAACTGCTCGAACACCCCGAGTCGACGCACGCCCTCTGGACCCTCAGCGAGATCTATTCGCGTCAGCCGGCCGTGTGGTCGGTCGTGGCCGATCAGAGCGATGCCAACAGCGTGCGCTTCGACCGGTCGGGCCGCCACCTGCTCACGGCGGGCGAGGGCGGCCGCGTCAGGCTGTTCGATGCGGCCACGGGGCAGCTCGCGCGCGAGTTCGGCGGCCACGGCGGCTCGGTCGCCCGCACCGTGTTCGTCGACGACGACCGCCTGGTCGTGTCGGTGGGAGGCGGCGCGCTGCGCATCTGGAACCTCGACGACGGCTCGCTGCGGCATCTCGTCGAGGTGCCCGCCGGCACGACCGCCATCGCCCCGGCCGCAGAGGGACCGCTGCTGGCGGCCGCCATCGGCGGAGGGAGAATCGGCGTCTGGAACACACGCACGGCCGAGCGGGTCGCGATGTATCGCGCCGCAGATGTGCACGCGTACGCCGTCGACGTCGGGCCCGGCGCGCGCGCGATCGCGTCGGGCCACGCCGACGGCCGCGTCGTCATCTGGGATCTGGCGAGTGGACGGTCCGAGACCACGTGGACGGCGCACGAGTCCACGATTGCGTCGATCGCCTTCAGCCGCG
Source organism: Vicinamibacteraceae bacterium (assembly GCA_023384595.1). Taxonomy (GTDB): domain Bacteria; phylum Acidobacteriota; class Vicinamibacteria; order Vicinamibacterales; family JAFNAJ01; genus JAHDVQ01. Next base: position 12,046 of record JAHDVQ010000094.1, read on the forward strand.
ACGGCCGCCGCCTGGCCACCGGGGCGAGCGACGGGCTCGTCCGCATCTGGGACAGGAACACGCGGACCCTCGTCCGGGAGTTCCGGCTCGATCGCGGCACCGCCCGCAACGTGCTCTTCGATGCCGGCGGTTGCCACGTCGCGGCCTCGGGCTGGTGGCGCGTCATCGTCCTCTCGCTCGACGATGGCGCCATGCGCGACCTCGCCTCGTCGGCGGGCGCCTGGGATCTGGCCTTCAGCCCCGACGGCCGGTACCTGGCCACCGTCGAAGAGCGGCCGGGACGGTTGACGCTCTGGGACCTCGCCGCCGACGCGCGGCGGGCCGCGTGGGTGGCGCACGCCGACCGTGTGTCGGGACTGGCCCTGGCTCCCGACGCCGACACGGTCGTGACGGGGAGCTATGACGGGCGCGCGCGCTCGTGGTCGCTCGACGGACGTCTGCTCGACGAGGTCGCCACGATCGCGCCACGCGTGCGCGCCGTCGCGCTCAGCCCCTCGGGCGATCTGGTCGCGACGGCCGGATCCTCGCGCGAGGTCGTGGTGACGCGGCGCGCCGATGGCGCGCACCTGCTCACGGCCGCCGCGCCGAGCGGATCGGCCATCGCGGCCATCGACGCCGACACCCTGCTCGTCGGAGAAGAGAGCGGGGCGCTGTCGGCCTGGCGGATTGCCGACGGCCGCGAGGCCTGGCGTCAGGAGTCGGACGATGGGGAGGTGCTCGCCCTGTCGTCGTGGCCAGGCCGGGTGGCGGCGGTGCACCGCAGGTGGGTGATCGCCGTGCGCGAGGCCGGCAGCGGACGCCTGCTTCGCCGGCTCGAGACGCCGGCCACGCCGTTCTCGATCGCGCGCAGTCCCGACGGACGCTGGCTCGCCACCGGCATGTGGACGGGCGCCGTCGATCTCTGGGACACCTCGACCTGGACGAAGGTGGCCACGTTGCGAGGCCACGCGCGCATGGTGGGCGGGCTCGACTTCAGCCCCGACGGGCGCTTCCTCGCGACGGCCAGCCGCGAGGGCACCGTCCGCGTCTGGGAAGTCGGGTCGTGGCTGTGGCTGACGACCGCCCGCGACCGGCCGCACGGCGCCGAGCGCGTCGGCTTCCTGCCCGACTCGCGCGCTGTCGTCGTCGGGTACGAGGATGGCGTGGTGGAGGTCGTCGACCTCCAGTACTTCCATCGGTTCGTAGCCGGCAACGCGCGGTATCACCACGCTCTGTTCACCGCGATCGACAAGCTGCCGCTGCCGCGCGCCGGAGACGTGCTGTCGTGGAGCCGGCGTCTCCTCGCGGCCCCGGCCGGAAGGATGGCCGGCTCGGGTCCGGCCGGCCCCTCTTCCCGGGCTGACGGCGACATGCCGTAGCGTCGCGGGCAGCGCCGATCTTCCCCGAAGCGCAGGGCCTCGAGGCCTGCTACTATCCCGTCCATGCGCGTGCTGATTGCCGGCGGAGGCCAGGTCGCCGCTCTGCTCGCCGGCCGCCTCATTCGCGAGGCCAACGACCTCGTCATCGTCGAGAACAACGCCGATCGCTGCGCGCAGCTCGAGGCGCAGCTCGACGCCCGCATCGTCCAGGGCAGCGCGGCCCACGTGCGGACGCTGCGCGCGGCGGGCGTGGCCGAGGCCGACCTCGTGATCGCCGTGACCGACAGCGACGAGGTGAACCTGCTCACGTCGGTCATCGCGCACGTCGAGTCGCCCCGCAGCGTCAAGGTCGCCCGGCTGCGCACGCACGACGTCGACAACTGGCGCGAGATCATGGCCCGCAGCGGGGTGCGCATCGACCTGCTGATCCACCCCGAGACGGACATCGCCGACCGCGTGATGCGCGTGGTCCGCGTACCCGGCGTGTCGGACATCCGGGACTTCGCCGACGGCGCCGTCAGCCTCTTCGGCATGAACGTGACGCCGGGAAGCTGGCTGATCGGGAAGAGCCTCGAGGAGGTCGCGAAGGCGGGCGCGCCGCCAAACTCGCTCATCGCGATGATCTTCAGAGGCCAGCAGGTCATCATCCCCCGCGGCGCCGACCGCATCCAGGACGGCGACCACCTGTACGTCCTGACCTCGCGCGACAACCTGAAGCCGAACCTCGCGTTCCTCGGCATCGAGACCCGCGAGAAGCTCCGCCGCGTGTTCATCGTCGGCGGCAAGCAGGTGAGCGTTCGTATCGCGACCCAGCTCGAGGCGCAGGGCGTCGCCGTCCGCCTGTTCGAGCGCGACGCCGTCCGATCGGAGAAGATCGCCGGCCTGCTGCGGCGAACCGTCGTCGTGCACGCCGACGGCACCGACCAGCGCGTGCTCGAGGAGGCCGGCCTTGCCGAGGCCGACGCGTTCCTCGCCATGACCAGCGACGACGAGGACAACGTGATTGCGTCGCTGCTGGCGCGGCGCGTGGGTGTCGGCAAGGTCGTGGCGCTCATCAACCGCCTGAACTACCTGCCGATGGTGCAGTTGCTCGGCGTGAACACCACGGTGAGCCCGCGCGTCGCCGCCGTCGACCGCATCCTGCAGTACGTGCGGAAGGGCACGGTGCTGTCGGTGACGACCTTCCGCGAGGACGAAGCCGAGGCCATCGAGCTCGTCGCCAGCGGCACGTCGAGCTTCGTCGGCAAGCGGCTGCGCGACATCCACTTCCCGCGCGGCGCCATCGTGGGCGCCATCGTGCGGCCCGACGGCAGCGTGGTCGTGCCGCGCGGCAACGAGATCATCCACGGGGGCGACCGCGTGATCCTGTTCGCGCTCGAGACGGTCATCCCGAAACTCGAAGCCGCGTTCCACGCCGGGCGGGGCACGCGGTGATCCGGGCCGGCGCGATCGGCCACGTGCTCGGGCTGTTCCTGCTCGTGCTCGCGGCGACGATGATCGTGCCGATCGCCTGGGGCATGGCCGTGCGCGAGCCGGCCCCCCCGCTCTGGCAGGCGTTTGCGATCACGGCGGCGGCCGGCGGCGGGCTGGCGCTCCTGTGCCCGCGCCCGACGTCGGAGATCTCCCGGCGCGAGGGCCTGATGCTCGTCGTGCTGACGTGGGCCGCGGTCTCGCTCTTCGGGGGGCTGCCGTTCTTTCTGTCGCCCTGGTTCGCCAGCTTCACCGACGCCTTCTTCGAGTCGGCTTCCGGGTTCACCACCACCGGAGCCACCGTGCTCGACAACGTGGAAGTGCTCTCGTCACCCGTGCAGTTCTGGCGGCACTTCACGCACTGGCTGGGCGGGATGGGCATCGTGCTGCTCGGCGTGGCCGTCCTGCCGCTCGTGGG
>JAHDVQ010000095.1:0-8497 GCA_023384595.1 Vicinamibacteraceae bacterium
CCGCGCACGGCCTCGGCGAAGACGCACGGTGGGACGAAGACGACTGGGTGGCGCTGCGGTTGGCGCGGGCGCCGACGGCCTGAAACCCAAGGCCCAAGGCCCAAGGCCCAAGGCCCAAGGCCCAAGGCCCAAGGCCCAAGGCCCGAGGCCCGAGGCCCGAGGCCCGAGGCCCGAGGCCCACATGTGAAAGAATCCGCCCGAGCGTTCGCCATGCGCGCCTGGATCATCGACACCACGGGCGAGACCCCTGTGCTCGCGCTCGTGACACGGCCCGACCCGGAACCCGGTCCACGCGAGGTCGTCGTCGCCACGCGCGCCGTCGCCCTCAACCATCGCGACCTGCTACCCCTCGTGCCGCGGTTCGGCGCCCCGGTGGCCGCGCCCGACATCCCCTGCTCCGATGCGGCCGGCGAGGTCGTCGCCACGGGCCGCGACGTTACGCGCGTCGCCGCCGGCGATCGCGTCGTCAGCACCTTCGCGCCCGACTGGCTCGACGGCCCGTTCTCGCGCGAGGTCGCCCGGGTGCATCGCGACGGCTCGGCGCCGCCGGGCGTGCTCGCCGAGTACGTCGTCTTGCCCGAGCACGGCGTGATGCCGATGCCGTTGTCGATGTCTGTCGAGCAGGCGGCCACGCTGCCCTGCGCGGCCCTCACCGCGTGGCATGCGCTCTTCGAGGAGTCTCCCATCGAGGCTGGGCAGACCGTGCTGACGATCGGCGCCGGAGGCGTGTCGGTGTTCGCCATCCAGATGGCGGCGTGGGCCGGCGCCCGCGTCATCGCCACGTCGAGCCGCGCCGGCACGCTCGCCGCGCTGGCCTCGTTCGGCGCGGGCACGACGCTCCACACCGCGCACGACGAGCCGTGGGGCGACCGCGTGCGCGAGCTGGCCGGCGGCACCGGCGTGGACCACGTCGTGGAGGTCGGAGGCCAGGGCACGCTCGCGCAGTCTCTGCGCGCGGTGCGGTATGGCGGAACCATCAGCCTCGTGGGTGCGCTCGCCCGGCCGGCCGCGGTGACGCTGGCGCCGGTCACCCTGCACAACATCCGCCTCCAGGGCATCGTCGTCGGCTCGCGCGCCATGTTCGAGCGCATGAACGCGGCGTACGAGCGCGGCCTGCCCCTCCCGGCGGTCGACCGCGTGTTCCCCTTCGACCAGGCCCCCGACGCCTTCGCCTACATGGCGGGCGGCCGCCACGTCGGCAAGGTCGTCATCGGCTTGCGGAGTGAAACGTGATGCCGCCGCTTGCCGCCGCGACCGTGTCCGAGGCCCTCGAGATGCGGGCCCGCGACACGCCCGATGCGCTGGCGTTCGCGATCGACGACGACCGGCTCACGTTCGGGCAGCTGCGAGACGACGCCCGCTGGCTCGCGGCACGGATGGCCTCGCTCGGCCTCGAGCGCGGCAGCCGCTGCGCCCTCGTCCTGCCCTCCACGCTGGAGGCCATCCGGATCTGCCACGCCTGCCACGTCCTCGGGGTCGCCCCGGTCGCGATCGATCCCTCGCTCGCGCCCGCCATGATCGCGCGGCGGATCGAACGCGCGCGGCCGGCCCGCGTGATCGTCGCCAATCCCATTCCCGGACTGCCGTCCACGCTGACGCTGCGCGACCTCCAGCAGGCCTCGCCCGCCAGCCTCGATCGCGTGCGAGGTGTCGAGCCGGGCGAGGTCGCCTACCTGCAGTTCACCACGGGGACGATGGGCGATCCCAAGGCGGCCGTGATCTCGCACCGCGCGCTCGCGGCGGGACTCGAGGGCATGCGCCAGGCCTTCGACCTCGGGCCTGGCGACGTCGTGGCCGCGCGCGCCCCCGTGCACCACAGCACCGGCCTCGTCCGGTACGTCTTCGGCACGGCCTGGTTCGGCTGCGCCTCGCACCTGCTCGGCCCCACCACGTCGCACGTGGCGCCGTGGCTCTCGCTCATCGCGCGCGTCGGCGCGACGGTGACCAACGGCCCCGACTTCACCTTCCGCGTGGCCGCGTCGATGCGGCTCCCCGCTCCCGTGCGGCTCGAGACGCTGCGCATTGCCACGACGGGCGGCGAGGTGGTCCGCGCGGGCACGATCCGCCGCTTCGAGGAGCGCTTCGGCCTCCAGCGCATCGTCCAGCCGGCCTACGGCCTCTCGGAGGCCACGCTCATCGTGTCGTCGGCACGCGCCGGCGAAGCGCTCGTCGCCGACGATCAGGGGCACGTTTCGTGCGGCAGGGCGATGCCGGGCGTGGAGATCGCGATCGTGGACGAGCGCGGCGCGCCGTGCGCTCCGGGCGTGGCCGGCGAGATCGCGGTGCGGGGCGCGCAGGTCTTCGAGGGCTATTTCGACGATGAGCCGTCGACGCGCGAGGCGAGGCGCGACGGGTGGCTGCACACGGGCGATATTGGCGTGCTCGACACGGGCGGCCGGCTGTTCCCGCAGGCCCGGGCGCGATCGCTCATCAAGCGCGCCGGCGTCGGACTCGCGCCGCGCGAGTTCGAGGAACCGGTCGAGGAACTCGACGGCATCGCCGGCGTCGCTGCCGTCGGTATCGCCCGTCCGGACCGGCTCACCGAAGACGTCGTCGTGGTCGTCGAGACGGAGGTCGAGGGAACGGACGCGTGCGCGCGGCTCGCCCTGGAGGTCGAACAGGCGATCGCGCGGGAGGTGGGCAGCATTCCACTCACGGTCGTCGTCGTCGAGCCGGGCGCGATCCCGCGAAGCGGCATCGGCAAGGTGCGCTATCTGGATCTCCAGCGCCTCGTCACCTCGCGCGAGTATCTCGACGCGGCACGCTTCACGGGCTGAATAGGGGTCGGGAGTATTTTCACTTTTTGCGTACGCAGAAAGTGAAAATACTCCCGACCCCTATCATTTCCGCGGCGCGCCGGCCAGGTTGCGGATGGTGTAGGGCCACGCATCCTCCGGACACGCCGTCAGGTGCCGCTCCAACCACGACGCCGCCATCGCCGCCATCTGCGCCTCGACATCGCCTGCAGGACCACGGCGATCGATATCGAGCGGCGGCCCGAGCCTCGTGCGGATGCGCCCGTCCGGCGTCCACTGCGCGACCGACGGCACGAGGGGCGCCCCCGTCACGCGTGCCAGCATGAACGGCGCGCGGCGCAAGACGATCTGGCGGCCGAGCGCCACGACCGGCGCGCTGTCGGCGCCGCCGGGACCGTCGACGATGGCGAGGACCGGCTGGCCGCGACGGACGTCGTCGACGGCCTGTCGAAGGGCACGCGCGCGATCGTCGACGTCGAGGATCGACCAGTTGCGGAGCGGCACCGGCTCGACGCCCCATCGATGGAGGGCGGCCGTGATGCCGAACTCCGCGCCGATGTGGAAGGCCAGGAGCACGACGCCAGGTCCTGCCTTCGAAGCCTGGAGCACCGGCGGCGGCGCGTCGTGCCCCGGCGCGAGCCAGGAGGCGAGCGCCGCGGGGCCCCGTGCGTGCAACACAGCGATGGCCGTCCGGTTCCTGAAGCGGAGGGCCGCGGCCTGGCGGGCGACGCGTCGCGCCTGGCGCGGCGTGAGCCACGGAAACACGGCGGCCACGAGACTGGTGCGGGGCGCCACGAGGCCGGCGGCATTCGCCCACGCGCCGATGCCGCCGAGCAGCCGCACCGCGCTCGCGGGGCGGCGTTCGACCAGGCGGACGGCGAGGCGGTCGTACGACCGGAGCATGCGCCGCCACCCCGGGGAGTGCGCCTCCCGCCACGGCCTGCCGTCGGCCGCGACGAGCGGGTTGACGCCGGTCACGCCCGCGCGGCCGCCGTGACCTGTTCGGCCGCGTGCCGCTTCAGCCTGCCCACGGTGATCGGACCGTCGTCGAAGAGCGTGGCGGGAAATGCGATGCCGAGGGCGGCCTCGCACTCGAGGATGATCTCGACAATCGAGACCGAATCGAAGCCCAGGCCCTGCGCGCCCAGGCGCGTGTCGTCGGCGAGCGGCTTGTCGCGCGAGACGAGCGGGAGGCGCTCGAGGAGGATGGCCGCGATGGTCTCGTCGGCCGGCCGGGTGGGTCCGGAAGTCATGGCGAGGGGATTATGACGCAAGGCGGCTGACGCTGACAGGCGTCCGGCGTCCGGCATCCGGCGTCCGGCCGTGTCGTCGTGGACGTCGGCGCCGCGGACCCCGCACGCCGTCAGCCCGTCAGGCTGATGCCGGAGGCCGGAGGCCGGACACCGCCTTCGACCGCATAGAGCAACACCGCGAGGGCCGCGAACGCCGCGCGCTCCGCCCGCAGCACGCGCGAGCCGAGCGACCAGGCTCGCCATCCGGCACGCCGCGCCTCCGCCACTTCGTCCTCGCTCCACCCTCCCTCGGGCCCCACGGCCAGCGTCAGCGTGCGGCCGCGCACGGCTGACGCGATCTCGCGCAACGCGACACCGCCCGCCACGTCCACGTCTCCCACGCCCAACCGCGGCTCGACGAGGACCAGTCGCACGGCGTCGGCATCGTCGCGACGGGCCCACTCCTCGGACACCTCGCCCGGCGCTTCGATCGCGGGCACGACCGCCCGCCCGCACTGCTTCACGGCCGCGACTGCGACACGGCGCCAGCGCTCCAGGCTGCGCTCGCCCACCGCGCGGGCAGGCACGACAGCGTGGCGGCTCGTCACCGCCCGCAGCGCCGACGCGCCGAGCATCGTGACATCGCGCACCACGTCGTCCATGGCGTCCCCCTTCAGCAGGACCTGCACGACCCGCACGCGGCACGGCGGCTCTGGCGCCACATCGGGCACCTCGGCCGTCATCGCGATGACCACGCCGTGCCGGTCAACGCGCGCAAGGTGCCCGGCCCGCGCGAGGCCCGCACCGTCGAACGCCACCACGGGGTCGCCCGCGCTGGCGCGGAGCACGTCGCGCACGTGGTGCGCCTCGACCTCGTCGAGCGCGACCTCCGCAGCCTCGCGTCCCAGGACCGGCACGTAGCAGCGATGCACCCTCACGACGCGGCATTCCCCTTCATCGAGTCCTCGCGCTCGCGCGTCCGGGCATCGGAACGCCCGCCGTCCGCGCGAAAGGGACTATACTCGCAACCCGATGCTGTTCAAGGGGCAGACCCTCGGCAAGTACCGGATCCTCTCCCTCCTCGGCAGCGGCGGCTTCGGCACCGTGTACCTCGCCGAGGATACCTGGATCGACAAGCGCGTCGCCCTGAAGGTTCCGCACCGCCAGAATCTCGACTTCGGCGAGCTGCTGCGCGAGCCGCGCCTCCTCGCCAGCGTCAGCCACCCCAACATCGTTGCCATCACGACGGCCGAGAAGCAGGACAACCTGTTCTTCATCGTGATGGAGTACGTCCAGGGCGAGACGCTCGAGAGCATCGTCATCCGCGAGGGCGCGCTCGAGCTCGCGCGCGCCCTCGACTACACCGTCCAGGTGTGCAACGCCATCGATCACGCGCACCGCCAGGGCGTCATCCACCGCGACCTGCGTCCGGCCAACGTGCTCGTCTCGGAGCAGGGTGTGTGCAAGGTCGCCGACTTCGGCACGTCGCGGTTCCTCGAGATCGCCGCCCACGGCACCACCGTCATCGGCAGCCCGCCCTACATGGCGCCCGAGCAGTTCCACGGCAAGGCCGTCTTCGCCTCCGACATCTACTCGCTCGGCGTCACGATGTACCAGATGCTCACGGGCGCCCTGCCCTACGAGGCTCCGGCGCCGGCCGACCTCGATCGCCTGATGCGCGGCGAGCTGACCTCGCCCCCGCGCCTGCGCAACCCGGCCATCCCCAAATCGATCAACGACATCGTCATGCGGGCGATGGCGCCCGAGGTGGCCGACCGCTACCAGCGTGCGAGCGACCTGCTCGAGGACCTGCTCGCGACGCGGGCCGAGGTGCGCCGGCCGTCGATGTCCGAACGCCCGTCGGCGGGCCCGCGTCCGGCCGGGCCCGTCCGCGTCGCCGACGACCGCCTGCAGGCCCCGACGCCGCCGCGCCCGCGGCCGCGCGAGGCGGGCGGCGAGGCCCGCTTCTGCTGGCAGTGCCGCAAGCCCCTGCACTCGCGCACCGATCGCTGCCCGTTTTGTGGCGAGTCCCAGTAAGTGTTAGACTTTTCGCCAGTTCGTGCGGTTCTTACCGCCCCCGCGCCCCCGTTCGAGCACGTCCACGGGCCGGACCCTGCTCCGGCGGCACTCATCTCAAGGAGACTCGTTCCATGGGCTTCCCGGTGAACGGCAAGGTCTGGATGAACGGTTCGATGGTGGACTGGGCCGACGCCAAGATCCACGTCGCGTCGCACGTCATCCACTACGGCAGCGGCGTCTTCGAGGGCATTCGCTGCTACGACACGCCGAAGGGCTCAGCCGTCTTCCGTCTCGACGACCACATGCGCCGCTTGCACGATTCGGCGCGCATCTACCGGATGGAGTATCGCTTCGGACAGGCCGAGACGACGGCCGCCGTGCTCGACACCATCCGGGTGAACGATCTGAAGGCCTGCTACATCCGGCCGATTATCTATCGGGGATACGAGGCGCTCGGCGTCAACCCGCTCCCCTGCCCCGTCGACGGGGCCATTCTGGTGTGGGAGTGGGGCGCGTACTTCGGCAAGGAGGCCGCCGAGCGGGGGGCCGACATCAAGGTCAGCTCCTGGAACCGCCCGGCGCCGAACACGTTCCCCGCGATGGCGAAGTCCATAGCCAACTACGCCAACGCGCAGCTCATCAAGATGGAGGCCGTGCTCGAGGGCTACACCGAGGCCGTCGCCCTCGACGTGGACGGCACGATTGGCGAGGGCAGCGGTCAGAACATTTTCGTCGTTCGCAACCAGGTTTTGTATACGTCGCCGAACGCCGGGGCCATCCTGCCCGGCATCACGCGCGATTCCGTCATCACCCTGGCCCGCGAACTCGGGTATCGCGTGCGCGAAGAACGGATTCCGCGCGAGATGCTCTACGTGGCCGACGAGGTGTTCTTCGTTGGCACGGCTGTTGAAATAACCGCCGTGCGGTCGGTGGACAAGATCGTCGTGGGCGAGGGCAGGCGGGGACCGATCACCACCCAGCTCCACCAGGCGTTCTTCGACATCGTCAACGGTGAGGTGCCCGACCGTCACGGGTGGCTCACCTTCGTGTATCCGAACGACGCGGGCCAGCGTCCCGCCGCCGCTTCGGCCTCGGCCACCAGCCGCTAGGCCGACCGCGCCCGGCACGGCAGCGGGCCCGCCCGGGGCCCGCTGCCATGCACATCAACGAACTGCTCACCTCGGCCGTCGAGCGACAGGCGTCCGACCTCCACCTGAAGGTCGGCAGCTACCCCATGCTCCGCATCGACGGCACGCTCGTGGTCGGTTTCGAGGAACGCCGCCTCGAGCACCACGACACCGAGACCATCGCCCGCACCATCATGACGCCCGCGCTGTGGGAGCGGTTCCGCGACCTGACGGAGACCGACACCGCCTACAGCATCCCGGGCCTGGGTCGGTTTCGCGTCAACGTGTATCGGCAGCGCGGCACCATCGGCCTCGTCTTCCGTGTGATTGCGACGGGCGTGCCCACGGTGGACGAGCTGGCGCTGCCCCAGGTGCTCAAGCGCATCGCCGACGAGGAGCGCGGCCTGGTCCTCGTCACCGGCACCACGGGGTCGGGCAAGAGCACGACGCTTGCCGCGATGATCGACCACATCAACCACACGCGGGCGACGCACATCATGACGGTGGAGGACCCGATCGAGTACCTCCACCGCGACCACATGTCGATTGTCAACCAGCGCGAGATCGGCGTCGACACGACGAGCTTCGCGCACGCCCTGCGCAGCGCGCTCCGGCAGGACCCCGACGTCATCCTGGTCGGCGAGATGCGCGACCTCGAAACGGTGGAGACGGCGCTGCTGGCGGCCGAGACGGGCCACCTGGTGTTCTCGACCCTGCACACGCTCGACGCCCCGGAGAGCATCAACCGCATCATCGCGGTGTTCCCGCCGCACCAGCAGCGGCAAATCCGCTTGCAGCTGGCGAGCGTGCTCAAGGCGGTCATCTCGCAGCGCCTCATGCCTCGGTCGAACTCCGACGGCCGCATCCCGGCCGTCGAGGTGATGATCGCCACGCCCTTCATCCGCGACTGCATCGTGGACAAGGACAAGACGCACCTCATCATGGGCGCCATCGCGTCCGGCACGTCGCAGTACGGGATGCAGACGTTCGACCAGTCGATCTTCTCGCACTACCAGAAGGGCATCATCAGCTACGACGAGGCGCTCCGCTTCGCGAGCAACAAGGACGAGTTCAAGCTGAAGGTGCAGGGCATCTCGACGACCTCCGAGATGGCGCGCGACGAGATGTTCGGCCGCGCCGCCGCCGAGGACGAGATACTTCGCTTCGCGAAATAACGGGCTACAGAGGCTACAGAGCCTACAGAGCCTACAAGGGCTTCGTAGCCTTTGTAGGCTTTGTGGGCTTTGTGGCCTCTGTAGCCTTTGTAGCCTTTGTAGCCTTTGTAGCCTACTCTGGTCTCATGTCGGAGCCGGTGCCGCCCGCGAGCGACCCTGCCCTGGTCGGCCTGAAGTGGCTGGCGCGG
>JAHDVQ010000095.1:8597-13848 GCA_023384595.1 Vicinamibacteraceae bacterium
GCCGGTGCCGCCCGCGAGCGACCCTGCCCTGGTCGGCCTGAAGTGGCTGGCGCGGCGTGAGCTGACCGAACGGCAGGTGCGCGACCGGCTCGCGAAGAAGGGCTACTCCGCCGAGGCCATCGACCAGGCCATCTCCCGCCTCAAGCAGGATCGCGCGCTCGACGATGAGCGGACGGCGCGCGCGTTCGTGAGCACGGTGGCGTCGTTGAAGCAGTGGGGCCCGGCACGCATCCGCCTCGCGCTCGAACGCCTCGGCGTGGACCGCGCCGTGGCGAGAGCCGCCATGGCCGACGTGCTCGGCAAGGACGCCGAGGCCGCGAACGAGCGGCTCGAGGCGGCGCTCGATCGCCGGCTGCGCGGGCGGAGCATCGGGGACGCGGCCGACATGCGACGGCACCACCAGTGGCTGCTGCGCCAGGGATTCGACGGCGGCGCCGCACTCCAGGCCCTGAAACGCCGGCTGGCGGGCACCGCCACGCGACTCGGCGAGGACCTCGACTGAGCGTGGCGCTACGGGGCGCGAAACACCGCCTCCTCGATCGTGCAGCGGAAGAATTCCCCCTCGGACTCGAATCGCGGCGTCCCGATGTACCACCCGACGCGCAGGCGCGACGGGATCGTGTAGCCGCCGAAGGTGCGCTCGGCCTCGACGAGCGCGCCGAACACCACCTCGCGGAACGCCCCGCCGTCAGGATTTCCCCACCGCTCCATCGACACCCGCTCGACCGCGCCATCGCCGTCGAGCGCGATCGTGAGGGCCATCGGAAATCCCTGTCGCGAGAAGGACGCGGACACCAGGCCGCCGGGCGCCGCCTTGCTCCAGTTGACGTCCGCGCCGGCGAGGACCGAGGGCAGCCAGATGGTTTCGGCGGCCACGCGTCCCGCCGCCGAGCGCGAGACGTCGGGCCCGCTGGCCCGCATCACCGGGAAGAGCCCGAGCACGCGCCAATCGAGGGCGCCGGCCCCCCCGACGAAGCGGTCGCTGCCCTTGATGGGCACGCCACGCAGGCGGACCGTCGCCTGCCAGATCATCGACCCGTCGCGCAGGATGACTTGCTCGGCGCGAAAGGGACACCAGCCCTTGAGCCGGATCTCGCCGCGCATGCGCAGCCTGACGGCCGTGGCGAGCGGCGTTGCCGGCGCGATGGCGTGGCGCAGGTAGCGCTGGACCGGTACCGGCAGGGCGCCGGTCGTGCCCGGATCGAAGGCTCCCGACGCACGCGGGGCGCGGCGCCACAGGTCATCGAGGGTGAGGGCGTCGTTCACAGCGCCAACGTCAACAGGCCAGCGGCCGCGATGCTCACCGTCGCCGCGACGATGCGCCAGCGGAGGGCCGCCGCGCCGAGGCTCGCCACGAGCCCGCCCTTCACCAGCGTGTTGGTGACGGCCGCCACGACGATGGCCGCCGCGGCCACGCCGGCGTCGGCGCCATCGCGCGCCCGGGTCGCCATCGACAGCGTGATCGCGTCCACGTCGGTCAGGCCCGCGAGGGCCGCCACCACCAGCTCGCCGCGCCCGGGAAAGGCCTGGCGCACGAACGCTACGGCAAACAGCACGAGCCCGAAGAGGGCGGCGAACTTGATGGCCGAGGTCAGGCTGAAGGGGGTCCTCAGGTGCAGGTCGGACGGTTGCGCCGGTTCGGGGCGGCGGAACACATACCACGCGGCGAGGAGGACCGTGACGGCGCCCATGATGCCGAGCGGCCAGGCCAGCGGCAGGAGCAACGGGGGGTAGACCACTCCCACCTCGACGACCACGCGCGCGAACATCACCACCCAGGCCACGAGGATGCCCGCAGCGAAGGCGTCGACCGGCCGCTGGGCCTGCTCGCGGCTGTCCTTGGCGAAGGTCAGCGTCACCGCCGTCGACGAGGCGAGGCCGCCGAAGAGACCCGTGAGCAGCGTGCCGCGCTCGGTGCCGAGGATGCGCACGGCAACGTAGCCGACCAGCGACAGGGCCGAAATCAGGATGACCAGCGCCCACAATTCGAACGGGTTGAAGGCCTGGTAGGGCCCCATCTCGCGGTTCGGCAGGAGCGGCAGCACGATGAAGGTGGCCGCGAGCAGTTTCAGTCCGGCGTGCACGTCCTCGACGCCGAGCCGATCGACCCAGCTGTGGAGGGGCTCCTTCAGGGCCAGGGTACCGGCGACGACGACGCCGAGCGCCACGGTCAGCACCGGCGGCGCCACGATGGCCATCGCGCCGAGGAGGAACGTCGCGAGCGCGGCGATTTCCGTGGTGAGCCCGAGCGACTCGTGCCCGGCCCCGTGGCTCGTCTCGGCGACATACGCGGCGACGACCAGCGCCGCCGCCGCCACGATGCCGGCCGCCAGCGGCCACGGACTCGCGAAGGTCTGCGAGAGCCACGCCGACACGGCGCCCGAAAGCGCGAACATGATGAACGTCCGCAGCCCCGCGATGCCCACGCCGGCGTCGCGTGCCTTCCGCTTCTCGCGCTCGATGCCGATGAGCGCCCCGACCAGCAGCGCCACGGCCAGGTTGAGGACCAGCTCGGGCCGGCCGAAGTCCATGGCGGGATCATACAGGCTACGGGCTACAGGCTACGGGCTACGGGCGGTGTCCGGGCCTCGGGCCAGCCTGCAGCCCCGTCAAGGCCCGTAGCCTGTAGCCCAGAGCCTGTAGCCCTCCAGCGTTAGAATGTTGAGATGCACTCTCGCGAAATCCGCCAGGGATTCCTCCGCTTCTTCGAAGAGCACGGCCACCGCATCGTCTCGAGCTCGCCGCTCGTGCCGGCCGACGACCCGACGCTGCTCTTCACCAACGCGGGGATGAACCAGTTCAAGGACCTGTTCCTCGGCCGCGAGAAGCGGGACTACACGCGCGCGGCGACCTCGCAGAAGTGCATGCGCGTGAGCGGGAAGCACAACGATCTCGACAACGTCGGCCCGAGCATCCGCCACCACACCTTCTTCGAGATGCTCGGGAACTTCTCGTTCGGCGACTACTTCAAGCGCGAGGCCATCGAGCTGGCGTGGCGGGCCCTCACCGAGGCGTGGCGTCTCGACCCGGCGCGGCTGCACGCGACGGTCTTCCGCGGCGACGCCGGCATCCCCCGCGATGACGAGGCCTACGACCTGTGGAAGCAGTACCTGCCGGCGGAACGCATCGCCGAACTGGGCCTGGCCGACAACTTCTGGCAGATGGGCGACACCGGCCCGTGCGGCCGCTGCTCCGAGATTCACTATCACCGGCCGGAGCTGCCCTGCCCGCACGCGACCTGCCGCGGCATCGACTGCGACTGCGACCGCTTCACCGAGATCTGGAACAACGTCTTCATGGAGTTCGAGCGGCACGCCGACGGCCGCCTCGATCCGCTCCCCGCCCCGTCCATCGACACCGGCATGGGGCTCGAGCGCATCACGGCCGTCATCCAGGGCTTCACCTCGAACTACGACACGGACCTCTTCCAGCCGTTGCTCGCCGAGATCGGCCGGCTCACGCACCACGTCTACGGCCGCGACCTGGCGAGCGACATCTCGATGCGCGTGGTCGCCGATCACGCGCGCGCCATGACGTTCCTCATCGGCGACGGCGTCATGCCGTCGAACGAGTGGCGCGGATACGTGCTGCGCAAGATCATGCGGCGCGCCATGCGGCACGGGAAGAAGCTCGGCGCCCACGAGCCGTTCCTGCATCGCCTGGTCGACGTGCTCGTGCGTGAAATGGGCGATGCGTACCCCGAGCTGGGCCGCGAGCAGGCCCGCATCGCGACGGTGGTGCGCGCCGAGGAGGAACGGTTCGACGCCGTGCTCGAGCACGGGCTCGCCCGCCTCGAGGAGGTGCTCGAGCGCGCCGCCAGCGGGACGCGCGTCGTCTCGGGCGACGACATGTTCCGGCTGTACGACTCGCTGGGCGTGCCCATCGACTTCATCGAGGATCTGGCCTCGGAGCGCGGCCTCGCCGTCGATCGCGAGGGGTTCGAGCGGGCCATGGAGGGTCAGCGCGAGAAGGCGCGCGCGGCGAGCTCCTTCGAGCTGCGCAAGACCGAGGCCTTCGCCTTCCGCGACGGCGCGGCGGCCGAAGCCCTCGCGGCGCTCCCCGACACCTTCGAGGGCTACGCCACGATCACCTCGCCCGGCGCGCGCGTCGTCGCGGTCTTCGACGCGGACCGCGGCCAGGTCGAGGGGCTCGACGCCGGCGCCCGCGGCTTCGTCGTCCTCGATCGCACCCCGTTCTACGTGGAGGCGGGCGGCCAGGTCTCCGACACCGGCACCTTCGCGACCGACGATGGGTCGATTCGCGCGGTGGTGGACGGGATGTCGAGGCTGCCCGGGGGGAAGGCGCGGCTGCACCACGTGCACGTCGAGGTCGGCCGGCTGGCGGAGGGCGATACGGTGACGGCGGAGGTCGACCGGGCGCGTCGCGACGCGATCCGCCGCAACCACACCGCGACGCACCTGCTCCACGCGTCGCTGCGCGAGGTGCTCGGCCCGCACGTGCGCCAGGCGGGCTCCCTCGTCGCGCCCGATCGCCTGCGCTTCGACTTCGTGCACTACGGGCCGCTCTCGCGCGACGAACTGGCGGCGATCGAACGCCGGGTCAACGAACAGGTCTACGTCAATACGACGGTCGCCACCGAGGAGAAGGCCACCGACGAGGCCATGGCCGCCGGCGCGATGGCGCTCTTCGGCGAGAAGTACGGCGACCGGGTCCGCGTGGTCTCGGTCCCCGCCTTCAGCATGGAGCTGTGCGGCGGCACGCACTGCAAGGCCACGGGCGACATCGGGCTCTTCACCGTCGTGTCGGAGGGCGGCGTGGCGGCGGGTGTCCGGCGCATCGAGGCCGTCACCGGCGAGGGCGCCATCGAGCACCATCTGCAGCAGGGGGCGGCGCTCAGGCGCGTGACCGAGACGCTCAACGTCACCCCGGAGCAGGCCGCGCCCGCGATCGAGCGGCTGCAGGCCGAGATCAAGCGGCTCTCGCGCGAGGTCGGAGAGCTGAAGGTGAAGGCCGCCATGGGCGGCGGAGGCGCGCCGGCCGCTGCCGCCGACGAGGCCGTGGAGGCGGGAGGCGTGAGGCTCATCGCCCGACGGATGTCGGGGCTCGACAAGGCGGCGCTGCGCACGCTGTCGGACACCTTGCGCGACCGTCTGAAGAGCGGCGTCGTGGTGCTCGCCTCGGACAACGACGGCAAGGTCGCCCTGGTCGTGTCGGTGACGAAGGACCTGGTGCCGCGGCTGCACGCCGGCACCCTCGTCAAGCAGCTCGCCCCCATCGTCGGCGGCGGCGG
>JAHDVQ010000095.1:13948-15291 GCA_023384595.1 Vicinamibacteraceae bacterium
CGGCCGGCCTGGCGACAACGGCGATCTCAGAACCGTTAACGGGTGGTGATTTCTGCAACGCCGGAGGCGCGGCCGGCCGCGCAGGCGCGTGAAATCCCGTGCAATTGCCGGGCGGAGCGCCGCGGCGCGCTTCTTGCCCTTCGACAGGCCGGACCCGTATGTCCCATCCCGGGACGCGGACTCCGGCCACCATGCGCATCTGCCGCCTCGTGCTCAGCCTCGGCCTGCCCCTCCTGCCGGCCCTCGCCCAGCCCGCCGACGCCCAGATCTTCGCCGCACGCGACGCCAACGGCGTCCTCATCCTGTCGGACACGCCGGTGGCCGAGGGGATGGAGGTCTACAAGGTGGCCGAGCGCGCCCAGGTGGCCACGACCCGGCCCGTGGTGGCCGCGCGGGCCTCGCGCTACGACGACCTCATCGATCACTACGCGTCGCGGCACGGGGTGAGGCCGGATCTCGTCCGGGCCGTCATCCAGGTGGAATCGGCCTTCAACCCCTACGCGCGGTCGCACAAGGGCGCGATGGGGCTCATGCAGCTCATGCCGGCGACGGCGCGCGATCTGGGAGTCACGGATCCCTACGACGCCGAAGAGAACATCGCGGGCGGCGTCACGTACTTGCGTTCGCTCCTCGACCGCTTCAGCGGGAACGAGGAACTGGCGCTCGCGGCCTACAATGCGGGGCCCGGCGCCGTGGAGCGGTACGGCCAGCGCATTCCGCCCTACCGCGAGACGCGCGACTACGTGCGCAAGATCCGCCGCCGCACAGGCCAGCTCGAGCAGGCACCGGTCGCCCAGGTGGCCGTCATCTACAAGATCGTCGAGGTCGTCGACGGCGTCGCCGTCCCCCGTTACTCGAACGTGCGGCCCGAGAGCGGGACGTACGAGGTGGTCAGGGCCAGATAGCGGCCGGCACTGGGCACTCGGCAGTGGGCACTCGGCCGTGTCGGGCCGGGCCTATTCCTTCCCCTGTACTTTTCGAAGCGTGCGGCGGTCGCGGCGGTGCGGGGCCGTGCCGGGTCCGGCCGGCCGCCGGCTGAGCGCGAGGATCTCGCGCCACTGCAGCTCCTCGGCCGTGGGGGGCGGCGTGATGTCCTCGTACAACGTCCGCGCCTCGGCCTTCGGGATGTGCTTCTCGACCAATGTGCGCACGACGATGCGCTGGTGGCGTCCGCCGGGCCGGGTGATCTCGATGGTGTCGCCCGGGCGGATGTCGCGATGGGGCTTGGCCCGCACCCCGCCTACTTCGACCTTGCCGCCATTGCAGGCGCGTTGTGCCTCCGAGCGGGTGCGGAAGAGGCAGGCGACATCGAGCCAGACGTCGAGACGGACCTTGTCGAGCGC
>JAHDVQ010000380.1 GCA_023384595.1 Vicinamibacteraceae bacterium
TCAACACGCCGGGCCCGTTGAAGAACCGCATCGTGGTCGCCCACCGGCCCTCGACCGCCGCCTTGCGGCACCGTGCCGCGAGGTCCGCCGCCGTGCAGTAGTAGGTGCGCAGGCCGGCGTCCACGGCGGCGTGACCGAGGGCGATGGCGAGCATCGTCTTGCCGACGCCGGGCGGCCCGATGAACAACACGTTCGTGGCGTCGGTCGCGAACCGGCACGTGGCCAGATCGCGCATGAGGGCGGGGTCGATCGACGGCTGGGCGGAGAAGTCGAAGTCCTCGAGCCGCCACGGCGCCGGGAAGTTCGCGAACCGCAACAGGCCGGCGTGACGGCGGGTCTCGACGGCGGCGACCTCGACGGCGAGGAGCTGTTCGAGGAACTCGGTGTGGGTGGCCTTCGCCTTCATCGCTTGGTCGAGATGCGCGGGGAGGGCTTCGGCGGCGGCACTCAGCTTGAGGTAGGCGAGGTGGCTCCGCAGCTGCTGATAGACGGTGTCGGTGGCGCTCATCCGAGGGCCTCCCCGTCGATGGCGCGGCGGTACACGTCGAGGTCGATCACCGGATCGGCGCCGCGGTCACCGAGCAGCTCCGCGGTCAACGCCAGGGCGGCGTCCGAGGGAGGCCGGTTGACCTTGCGCCGGCACGGCCGGTCCGTGTTGAACGCGCCGAGCACGACGTTCTCCAACGCCTTGGTGTGCTCCGGGAGGCGCACCGTGCGCTGCTCGCCCCGCGGGGCGAGCGTGTGCGTCCCGACGACGCCGCCGGCGGCGCGGAGCTCGATGGTGGCGGCGCCGTGTCGCCAACGGATCTGTACGTGGCCGCCGACGAGGCCGGGCGGGACCGAGTAGCGGTTGCCCCACAACGACACCAGCGCGTTGGCGGCGACGGTGCGCACCAGGGTCACCTCCGCCGGGAACGGCGCGGCGGGCAACGCCAGCAACGGTTCGCCATCCGCGAGCTCGGCGACCGTCACGCCGGCGCGGGGCCGGGCATCGGCGACCTCGACGCAGAACCGATCCGCGCTCACCTGCGCTTCGGCCGGCGACGCGACGCGGGCGGTGCGCCACCACCGCTGGGTCAGGTAGTGGATGTTCTTCTCCACGACGCCCTTGCGGTTGCCGTGCCGCGGTGGGCACGGGTCGACGCCGACGCCGTAGTGCTTCGCCACCGGCACGAAGCTGCGCTGGACCTGGCTGGTGCCAGGCTTGATGACCGTGGCCATCCGGTCCACGCGCCACCGCTTCGGCGTGCCGCCGAGGCGGCGCAGGATCTCGTCGATCCCGACCACGAGATGGGCCTGGTCGTCCGCCTCGGAGAACCACACCCGGAACCGGCCCGAGTGCGACAGGGCGCCGACCAACACGTACGCCTTGGCGCCCCACGGCGTGTCGTCCAGCTCGAGCCAGTCCCACTGGATCTCCTCACCCGGCGGGTGCTCGATGTCGACGTGCGCCCGCCCGTTCGACGACGAGCACGGCTCGCAATGCGGGCGCAGATCCCGGGCCCGGAGCTGCCGAGTGAACGTCGGATACGCCCGGTCGTAGCCCAGGGCGGTGACCTCGTCGAACAGCACCGTGGCCCACACGTGCGGGTCATCGACGAACCGCTGGCGCACGTACGCCTCGAACCGATCGAACGGGTCCGCGTCTGCCCTCACGCGGACGCCGGGCTCGCGGTCGCCGGTCAAGTACGCCCGGATCGTCTTGCGGTCATGGCCGGTGTGCCGGGCGATGGCCGCGATCGACCACCCCCGCTTCTTAAACGCGTTGATCTCCATGTCTTCCTCTGGTGTCAACATCGAGACGGGGCTCCTCTCGCCGGCGGTCTGGTCTCGCAACCGACAGCCTGAGAGGAGCCCCACCCCTACGGATGGATGCTCAGAGGTGGGGAATTTCAGTGAGCAGGTCTGAGGAGATCTCCGTGAGCGTGGTCA
>JAHDVQ010000096.1:0-4286 GCA_023384595.1 Vicinamibacteraceae bacterium
CCGAGCTGGATCTCGCGCGGGTTGCGCGTGCTCGTGATCTTGCCGAAGGTGTCGCCCGGCACCACGCACGTGGTGAGGCTGACGGCGCAGGCGGCGTCGACGCCGAGCCACTGCGTCTGGTTGAAGGCGTTGATGAAGTCCGCGCGGAACTGCACGCGGATGTCGCGCCACGGGTAGAAGTTCTTCGACAGCGTGAAGTCCCACTGGTGGCGGCCCGGCAGCCGGAAGATCGCCCGCTTCGAGTCGCCGTAGGTACCGTCGGCCGGCGGCGCGAAGGCGGCCGGATCCCACCAGTAGAGCCCGTTCGACCGCGGATCGACCTCGCCCGCCTTCGGGTCGCCCACCTGGTTGGCCCGGTTGCCGCGGCGGAAGCCGTTCTGGCTGGCGGTGATGCGCGGCACCGGCGCGCCCGAGTTCATCGTGGCGATGCCGGAGAGCTGCCAACCGCCGAGCACGGCCTTGAGGACCGGATTGGTCGAGTCCTCGAAGAACGGCGAGAGGTAGACGAAGCTGGCGCTGAAGATGTGGCGCCGGTCCGTCCGCGCGTCGGCGTATTCCGCCTCGGTGTTGCGCGGGTTCTGCGGCATGTCGATGGCGTCACGGTCGTTGGTGGCGTCGGTGCGGTTGCGGCTGAGTGTGTAGTTCAGCTGCACCGATCCCCGCTCGCCCTGCTCGTGCCGGAAGCTCATGAGCAGGCCGTGATACCGGCTGCGCGCGGTCGTCTCGCGCATGTTGATCGTGGTGTACCCGAGGTACGGGCGCACACGGTTGGCGGCGCCGCCGGCGGCCACCACGTCGGCCGGTTCTGGCAGGTTGATGTCGAGCGGCCGGATGAGGTTGTCGCCCCGGCTACCCACATAGCCGATGTCGATCATGCCGCGGGAGTAGAGCTGGCGCTGCATGCCGACGTTCCACTGCAGCGTGCGCGGCGACTCGAAGTCGGCCGCCGAGGCGATGAGCGACGGCACGCCGCGCGTCCCGGCCGGCACGCCCGAGGCGGGATTCGACAGCGACGGGTTCTGCACCGAGACCGAGTTGGCGAACGGCGGGTTGACGAACGCGTTCTGCTCGAAGATGCCGACCAGCGGCTGGTCGAAATACAGGCCCGCCCCACCGCGAATCACCGTCCGGCCGTCCTCGAACGGGTCGTAGGTGAAGCCGAAGCGCGGCTGGAAGTTGGTCTTCATGTCGTCGAAGATGCCGCGGCCGAAGGGCGAGTTCACCCCGGCGATGATGATGCCGTTGGTGCGGTCACCCGTGTTCACCACGAGCAGCGAGCCGAGGGCGTTGGCGAACGTCGGCGCGTTGGCCGCGCTGTAGAACGACGGGTCGAACGTGGTGAGCACGTCGTTCTTGTCCTTGATCGACGGGTAATACCCGTAGCGCAGCCCGTAGTCGATCGTGAGGTTCGGCTTCAGGCGCCACGTGTCCTGCACGTAGAACTCCATGCGGTTCCAGCGCAGGTTGTTGGTGATGTCGATCTCGGCCTCGGTGTAGCTGCACGCCGTGCCGCAGAGCCCGTCGCGGTTGCCCGTGAGGAAGTTCTGGAACGCCGTGCGGCCGCCCGCGGTGGTGCCGAACGAGAAGCTGCCCTGCGTGGCGTTGGCCGCGTTCTCGTTCTTCTGCTCGAAGGTCACGAGGCCACCGATCTTGTAGGTGTGGTTGCCCCGCGTGAGCGTGAAATTGTCGGTGAACGTGTGGTTGTAGTACTCGATGTTGATCGCCTGGCCGGTCCCGATGCTGGAGCGGCCGGAGATGGCAATCGTCGGGATACGGTTCGAGTTGTTCTGGGGGAAGAGTTCGGGAATGTTGATGTTGTAGTTCGACCGCAGCCCGAGGTAGCCCTCAGGGTTCTCGGTGGAGATCTTGTTGCTCGAGAACTGGTAGCTCGCCTCGTTCAGCCACCGGCCCTTGTTGGTCCGCACCGTCAACACGCCAATCTGGCCCGGCACCGTCGTGTCGGTGACCGCGACGTTCGGCACCGCGAAGCCCTGGAACAGGCCGCCCGGCTCGCGGGTGACGCTCTGGTCGTGGGTGTAGCGGCCGGTGAGGCGCCAGTTCGAGTTGATGTCGAAGTCGACCCGGGCCACTTCCTGTCGCGTGTCCTGCTTGTTGGGGTTGGTGGCGATGTACTGGCTCGTGCCGAGGTTCGGCGCCGGCCACGCCGCCAGCAGCGCCACCGCGTTCGGATCGCGCTGATCGGGCGGCACGTAGTTCACGTTGTTCGGGTCGTTCAACCACGCCGGGTCGATCACATTGGCCGTGAGGTTGGTGGGTGCGCGCGTGATCTTGCGCCACTCCTGCGACCAGAACCAGAACAGCCGCTGACGACTCGGCAGCCCGGGGCCGCCCACCGTGTAGCCGAAGTTGTTGTACCGCAGCCGAGGCGGGTTGTTGGCGATGTCGGGATTGCTGCTCATGTTCCGGAAGAACGAGTTCGCGTTCAGCTTGTCGTTCCGGAAGAACTCGTAGGCGCTGCCGCTGAAGCGGCTCGTGCCCGACTTGGTGACGACGTTCACGATGCCGCCGCCGCTGCGGGGCCACTCGGCCGCGTAGCTCGACGTGATGATCTTGAACTCCTCGATCGACTCGAGCGTCGGCGTCGAGAGCAGCGTGATGTTCGACCCCACGTCGACGTTCAAGGCGCCATCGACCAGCCAGTTCACCGCGTTGCGGCGGCCGCCGTTGATCGAGATGCTGACGACGTTGGTGAGCCCGATGCCGACCTCGTCGGAGAGGTCGCTCGACACGCCTGGCGCCAGCGTGGCCAGCTGCACGAAGTTGCGGTTGTTGAGCGGCAGCTCCTGCACCTGGCGGGAGCCGACCGTGTTCTGCACGGCCGACACCGGCTGAATGAGCTGCGAACTCGCGCTCACCTCGACCGTCTCGGCGACGCCACCGACGCCGAGCGTGCCGTTGATCTGCAGACGGTCGTTCACCGACAGACGGACGTTCCGAACCGTCTGCGCGGAGAACCCCTCGAGCTGGAAGGTGATCTCGTAAAGGCCAGGAGGGAGCTGCGACGCCGTGTAGGCGCCGGTCTCCGTCGTGACGAATTCCCAAGTCCGGCCCGTTGACACTTGCCTGATGACAACAGTGGCGCCGGGCAGGACGCCTCCACTGTTGTCTGCGACCACGCCAGTGATGGTCGCGGTGGTTTCCTGTGCGGCTGCTGGAAGAACGAGAGCGGCGAGAACCGCGCAGGTGGCAATGATGCGAAGGAATGGGGTCCGCATTCAGCCTCCTCTTTGGACGTGGGGAAGCCTATCCTAAGCGTCGCAGGAATGACACCCCCAAATTGCGCATTTTCGGCCGGAACCTGGGCAAAGACGACGTTCGCGATCTGGCGAATTGGATAAAATCCGGGAAAGCGGATCGGAAACAGGCTACAGGCTACGGGCTCCAGGCTCTAGGCCTGGCCAGAGGCTTCATGCGACACGGCGTGAGCGTGATCACTCACCTCCGTTCAAGGTGCAGGCCTGCTACTGCGGAAACCGCGTGGGCGGCGTCTCGAACGGGACGTCGCTCGAGAGGGCCTCCATGAAGGCCACGAGCGCGTCGATCTCCTCGTCGGTGAGGCCCAGGGGGAATACCTTGGCACTGAGGAACGGGTTCGGCGTCCCTCCGCGGTTGTAGAGCTCGACCACTTCGCGCAGCGTCGCGATCGAGCCGTCGTGCATGTAGGGCGCGTGGCGGGCGACATCGCGCAGCGAGGGCGTCTTGAACGCGCCGCGATCGGCATCGCGCGCCGTCACCACCGCGCGGCCCTCGTCGGCAAAGCGGCCGGCCGCCGCGTCCCACCCGATACCGGTGTTGTGGAACTGCCCGTCGGTCAGGTCCTGCCCGAGGTGACACTGGTTGCACGCGGCGCGTCCGAAGAACAACTTGGTGCCGAGCCTGATCTGGTCGGTGACCTGTCGCTCGTCCACACCGCGCCGCCAGCGATCCCACACCGAGTTGCCCGCAAGCCTGGTGCGCTCGTAGTCCGCAATCGCGCGCGTGACGCGCTCGATGGTGATGCGGTCGTCACCGAAGGCCTCGGCAAAGTACGGCCGGTAGCCGGGAATGGCCTCGAGCGCCGCGACCACCCCCTCGGCGGTGTGCCCCATCTCGATGGGATTGGTGATCGGACCAAGCGCCTGCTCCTCGAGCGAGGACGCCCGGCCGTCCCAGAAGAAGCGGTTCCCGGGCACCCACGCCAGGTTCACGATGGGATTGGCTTTGCGCGTACCCTTCTGCCCGCGGATCCCGGTCGACACGGGCGTCGGCTCCGAGAACGCATGCTC
>JAHDVQ010000096.1:4386-7545 GCA_023384595.1 Vicinamibacteraceae bacterium
CCTTCTGCCCGCGGATCCCGGTCGACACGGGCGTCGGCTCCGAGAACGCATGCTCTGGGCGATGGCACGTGCCGCAGGCGATCGTGCCGTCAGCCGAGAGCCGCGTGTCGAAGAAGAGCCAGCGCCCCAGGCGCACGGTCGCCGGCGTTGGCGGCTCCGGCAGCGCGTCGAAGGATCGCTCCACGCCCGCCGGCCACTCCGGCAGGGGCACCAGGGGATTGGCCGCCTCCCAGGGAGGCCCCGATACACGGCCGGCACACGCCGCGACCAGCACGCAGCCCTGAACGAGGACCAGCCACGAGGCTCGGACGCGCCACCCCATCCTTGAATTATCGGCGAGTTCACGGCGTGCCGGTACGGTGCTTGCTCTTTCCACTGCGTGGGGGGACGGAAACGCGTCTCTCGAGGCCGTTTCTGACAGTTTCTTGGTGAAATCTGGGACGTCGGGCCCTGCCCTGAGCGTTCTCTTTCAAGACGTAGGTGTGTCTCTGAGTGTCTGACTATTTGTCACGAAACGGCACTTGAGTTAGGATGCGTCCCTTCAATGAGTTCTCCTTCGCTTCCGCACGTTCTCGTCGTCGAGGATTACGACGATGCGCGCGAGATGTACGCCGTGTACCTGGAGTTCGCCGGGTTTCGAGTCTCGCAGGCGGCCAACGGCCTGGACGCGGTCGAACGCGCCGTGGCCGAGCGGCCTGATGTCATCGTGATGGATCTGGCGCTTCCCGGCATCGACGGCTGGGAAGCCACGCGTCGCATCAAATCGCATCCTGCCACGGCCGGCGTGCCGGTCATGGCGCTCACCGGGCACGTCCTGCCCGTCCATGCGGCGGCGGCCCGCGACGCCGGATGCGACGCGTTCGTGGTCAAACCCTGCACGCCCGACGTGCTCGTCGACGAGCTGCACCGCCTTCTCGGCCGCGACGGCCCCGGCGGCCAGCGGACGTCGCGCAGGCGGCCGGGATCGGGACGCCGCTACCGCGGCCCGGGCTCGGGCCGGTCTTCGAGTTCCTCCGACGACAACACCGCCGCGCCAGCCTGACGCATCGCGTCGATGGCGCGGTCGTCGTCTCCCGGCCGCACGTTCACGGCGCGGACCGCATCGGCGAGCACCATCACCTCGAGCCCGTGTTCGCGCGCGTCGAGCACCGACTGCTTGACGCAGTAGTCGGTCGCGAGTCCGGCCACGACCAGCGTGCGGACGCCCAGGCGGTCGAGCGCGTCCCCGAGCCCCGTGCCGTCGGGGGTGCGGCCTTCAAAGGCGGAATACCCGTGGTCGGCCGGGTCTTCTCCTTTCGACACGATCACCGCGCCGGCGGGGAGCACCAGGTCGGGATGGAACTCGGCCCCGGGAGTGTCGGCCACGCAGTGCACGGGCCAGGGGCCACCGTAGTCTTGAAAGTGGTTGGTATCCTGCGGGTGCCAGTCGCGCGAGACGAACACCGGCTCGCCCCGGGCCGCGAACCGTGCCGCGACCTCGTTGATGACCGGCACCACGCGATCGCCCTCTGCGACAGGAAGGGCGCCACCAGGACAGAAGTCGTTCTGGACATCGACGACGAGCAGGGCGCGGGTGGAAGGGGGCATGGTCCCAGCCTATACCGCGCCCCCCTCCTGAAAGAACCCCCACCCGCCGGGGCCGTCGTCCGGTTCAGCGCGTGGCGCCGGCGGCCGTGTCGTGCGAGCGCCGCACGGGATCCCGGATCCACTCGAGCAGCTTCTCGGGTCTCAGCGTCAGCTCGACCAGCGCCCCGTCGCCTTCGTCGAGCGCGACGACCAGCAGCGTGCACTGCTTGCTCCCGGTCTTGAGATGGAGCGAGGTCCAGGCCCCGTCGCGGAGAGACTTCACACGCACGAGCGGACGCCAGTCTCGGCCGAGGATGCCGGCGACGACCGTCTCGAACGTGCCGTCGGCTGCCAGCCGTGCCCGGTCGTAGCCCGTAATGGGCGCCACCTTCATGTCGAGCACGCCGTCGGGCCTGGCGGCTTTCACGATGAGCCGTACCAGTCCGCCCATCGGCACGTGCTCGAACCGCGCCGCGTAGCGCGAGGCGAGCGTGTCCTTGAGGCGCTCGAAGGGACCGGCCGCGGCCGTCGCGGGAGCGGCGGCGCCGATCCCGAGCGCCAGCAGGAGCACGAGAGCGAGTCGTGAGCGCATGGCCTCAGTCCTTCTTCGGTGCGGGATCGGCCTGCACCTTCGGAATGCCGAAGTTGCCCTCGAGGCGGCGGAGCTGCGCGAGGTCGATGCGGCCGACGATGTTCACGACCGTCAGCTCGCGGGGCTCGGTCGAGACGATGGCGAGGCCGCCCGGCGCCCCCTTGTCGGTGAAGACATAGACCTCGGCGTGCGAGCTCTCCTTGAGGCTCTTCACGTTCACCATGCGGGTCCAGCCGGCGCGCGCGAGCTGCGTGCGAACGGCCTCGACGTCGGCGGCGGTGTAGGCGCCGTCCTTGTCGAACTCGAAGCTGCGCACGTAGATGCCGCGCAGGTCCGACAGCAGCTGGCGCACGTCCGCCTCGTCGGCATCGTCCATGAAGGCGGCGGCGAGCTTCAGCACCGACTCGTCGAGCGTGATGTCCACCGCCTCGGTGGCGATCTTCGCGAGGTGGTCGAAGCTCGGGAGCTGGAGACGGGCGTCCTGGGCGAGGGCCGTGGCGCTCAGCCAGGGATAGGCGATGAGGGCGACTGCGAGAAAGGCGACGCGAAGTACGGGTTTCATGGTCAGTCTCCGGAACGGACGCGCGTCTCGGTGACGCGCGCCTGGATGTCGTGCAGTTGCTCGAACGTGATGGCCAGCGCGCGAAGCACCTGGTCGCGAGCCTCGCGGGCCTGCCGCTGCCGGTCGTGCTCGAGCCACAGCGCGCTCGAGGCAACGGCGGCGAGGAGCGAAGCGGCGACGCCCAGGCCCATCCACGAGCGACGCCGGCCCACGCCGGCGCCCGCCGGGCCGGGAACGGCGGCGGTCCTGACGGCTTGCGCCGTGCCTGCCAGCGTGTCGGGCGTGTCAGGCGGCGCCTCTCCGGCCGTCTGCGGCCGGTAGTCGTCCGTGGCGGCGGCCGCGAGCTGCGCCAGCACCCGGTCGGCCAGTCCCCGCGGGGCCGGCCCGGGCCTGAGCGCCTGTCGAAGCTGCTCCTCGAAGCTCATGAGCGTCCATCCTT
>JAHDVQ010000096.1:7645-11166 GCA_023384595.1 Vicinamibacteraceae bacterium
CCGGGCCTGAGCGCCTGTCGAAGCTGCTCCTCGAAGCTCATGAGCGTCCATCCTTCAGCCGTGCCGCGCGCGTCCGCAGAACGAGCAGCGCGCGCCGCAGGTGGCTCTTCACGGTGTTCACCGGGAGGTCGAGCGTGGCGGCAATCTCGCCGACGTCGAGGTCCTCCTGGAAACGCAGCACCACGACCGCCCGTGGCCGCGGCGGCAGGTCCGCCACGAGGGCCCTCAGGGCGGCCGCCAGCCACGGGTCGGGCTCGCGCCCGACCACGCCGAGCACGGGGGTCGCCTCGTCGAGCGCCGCCTCGGGACGATGCGCGGCGCGGCGGGTGTGGTCGATGGCGCGGTGCGTCACCGTCTTCCTCAGCCAGCGGCGGAGGTGCGCCTCCGACTCGATGCGCCCCAGGTGCTGGTGCAGCTGCAGGAACGTGTCCTGCGCGAGATCCTCGGCCGCCCCGCGGTCGCGCACGATGCGGAGGGCCAGGTTGTAGACCATCCGCTCGTGTGTCCGCAGCAGCTCCCCGAAGGCGTTCAGATCCCCCTGCCGCGCGGCGTCGAGGGGGTTCGCCGCCGGTTCGTGGCGCCGCTCGGTCCCGGGGTGTGCCACCTGCATCTGTTTCCCATTACGATGCTGGAGCACGATCGGGTGCAGGGAATGGGCTCCAGGCTCCAGGCTCTAGGCTCCAGGCCGAGTCTGGGCTCCGGTCCGGGCTCCGGGCTCCGGGCTCCAGGCTGCAGGCTTCAGGTTTCAGAGGGGGTTGTGATGGAACATGTGGACGTGTCGCGCGACGGCGAGGTCGTCGTCGCGACGCTGAATCGCGGGAAGGCGAATGCGATCGTGCCGGCCATGGTCGAGGAGCTGCACGAGGTGCTCGACCGGGTCCGGACCGATGCCTCGGTTTCGGCGCTCGTCTTGAGCAGCGGGAACCCGAGGATGTTCTCGGCCGGGTTCGATCTGGCCGAGGTCTTCGCCTTCGATGACGACCGCATGCGCGAGTTCTTCGGGCGTTTCATGGACCTCTTCGAGGGGCTGCGGCTGGTCCAGAAGCCCACGGTGGCGGCCGTCACGGGCCACGCGTTCGCCGGAGGGGCGCTGCTGGCCATCGCGTGCGACTTTCGCGTGATGGCCGAAGGCGAGTCGGGCTTCGCGATCAACGAGGTGAACCTCGGCCTCGTGCTGCCCGACTCCGCGGTCGACTGGCTGGTCGATGCGCTCGGCCCCGCCGCCCGCCGCGTCCTGCTCGGAGGCCAGGCCATCGTGCCGGCGCAGGCGATGGCGGCGGGCATCGCGCACGAGGTCGTGCCGCCGGCCGAGGTCGTGCCGCGCGCCGTGGCACTGGCGCACGAGCTGGGCGGGAAACCGCCGCACGCCTACGCGGCCGTGAAGCGCTCGCTCGGCCGGGCGTACGGCCAGCCCATGACGCCGGCCGGCCGCGGCGAGGCCATCTCGCAGTTCATGGCGTTCTGGGAAGGGGCCGAGAGCCGCAAGGCCCGGGCCGAGGCGATCGCGAAAGTCACGAAGAAGATGAGCCGCGCTGACGCGGGAGTCCTCGACTAGCGCCGGGCGGGCCAACGCGCGAGCCACAGCAGACCGAATCCAAGCGCCGCCGCGGCAAGACCGGCCAGGTTCGGCGAGAGCAGCCCCACCCCCTTGCCTCCCGTGGCGAGGTGCACGGCCAGCAGCGTCGCCGTGCCGGCGCCAATCGAGGCGAGGGCTTCGATCTGCCCGCCGCGCCGCGTGAGGAGGCCGACGACGACCGGCACGAAGAGGCTCACGCCGAGCAGCGCATAGAAGATGCTGAGGGCGCCGATGACCGTCGGCAGCACCGTGGCGAGCGCCACCCCGAGCGCGCCACCGGCGAGCGCCGCCCCGCGCGCCATGCGCAGCAGTTCGTGGTCGGTGGCCTCGGGCTTCACGAACCGCTTGTAGAGATCCTTCGAGAGCGAGGTCGAGAGCATGAAGAGGATGGCGTCGCAGGTGCTCACCTCGGCCGAGAAGACCGCGGCGAGCGTGAGCGCGCCGATCCACACGGGCAACTCGCGGAGGAGCACGGTGGGCAGCACCAGGTTCGGGCTTGCGATGTCCGGGTGCGCCACCCGCGCGCTCATGCCGAGCAGCACGGGGAAGAACGCGAAGAGCGCGAGCGCCGCCGCGTTGGCCGCGACCCCCCAGGTGACCGCGCGCGCGCTCCGCGCGCCGTAGGCCTTCTGCACGAGCCCCGGCGAAACGATGAACGCCGGGCCGAGCAGCGCGACGAGCGTCCAGCCCGATCCGGGACGCGACGAGTGCCAGAAGTCGCCGAAGGTCGGGGGCAGACGGGCCGCGCTCGTGAGCGCGTCGAGGCCGCCGACGCCCGCCACGACCATCGGCACGGCGACCGCGAACCCGGTGAGCAGCACCGCGAGCTGCACGACGTTCACCCAGACCGAGCTGAGCATGCCGCCCGCCATGAAGTAGATGGTCATCACGAGGCCGCCGAGCAGCGCGCCTGCCCACTTCGGCAATCCCGCGACGACCTCGAGGATGGCTGCGCCGGCGATGAGCTGTCCCGCGAGGATGGCGAGCGTGCCGAACCAGATGAGCAGCGCGACGAGGCCGCGGGTGGCTCTCCCGTAGCGAAACTCGAGGAAGTCGCCCGCCGTGTAGAACCCGTGCCGCGAGGCGAGCCGCCAGATGCGGGGGCCGATGACGAACGCGAGGGCGAGCGAGCCGATGGCGGCCGAGCCGTTCCACCACCACGCGCCGATCCCGTCCGCGTAGGCGAGGCCCGCCGCGCCCACCGTGGAGCCGGCGCCGATGTTCGAGGCGAGCATCGACACCATCACGAGCGGCCACGTGAGCTGGCGGCCCGCGACGAAGAAGTCGCCGCTCCCGCGCACCAGGCGCGCGACCCACAGCCCGAACAGCGTGAGCGCGATCGAGTAGACGACGAGGAGGGCGAGGGCCGCGCTCATCGCGAGCGGAGGTCGCGTGCGGCGGGGTAGCCCTCGAGCGGCGTGGCGGCCTCGACGGCCCGGAGAATGGCCGCCGCGAGCGCGTCGGCGGCCGTGGCCCCGATGACGAGCAGGTCCGCCTCGCCGGGTCGCGTGCCCGTGGCGAGCGCGAACACGGTGTCGCCGTCGAGGGGCGTGTGCGAGGGCACGATGGCGCGGGCCATGCCGTCGTGGGCCATCTGCGCGACCTTGCTGGCTTGCGCCTTGGTCAGCACGGCATTGGTGGCGACCACGGCAATCGTCGTGTTCTGCCCGGGACGCTGCGGCACCCGCGCGGGCCTCGCGCGCAGCCCCCGGCGCACGTCGGCCAGGGCGCGGCCTTCGTCGGTGCGCGCCCCGGCGACGAGCCGGCCCGTGGCGGGATCGACCACGTCGCCAAAGGCGTTCACGGCGGCCAGGGCCGCCACGACGACCCCGTCACTGAGCGTGATGGCGGCCGATCCGAGGCCGCCCTTCATGGCGTGCTCGCGCCCGCGCCACTTGCCCACGGTGGCGCCCGCGCCGGCGCCGACGTTGCCCATGGCCACCGG
>JAHDVQ010000096.1:11266-15220 GCA_023384595.1 Vicinamibacteraceae bacterium
CCGCGCACGTCGACGCCGCCGACGGCCCCGCCGCGGGCGAGGACCACCGTGCAGCCCGTGGGCCGCGCGTCGAGGGTGTGGTGTCCGACCTCGAGGCCGTCGACCGCCGTGAGCGTGTCGTTCACCGGAGCCTCCGGGGGGGCGAGCGACGCCACCGGAACGCCGGCGGCGAGGACGGCGGAAACCGCGAGCACCGGGAAACGCATGCGACCGACCCTCCTGTGGGCGCGCGCCGCGCCTGCGCGGGCCGGCGTTCCCCTCAGTACCGCGCCAGCTTCAGGATCGCCGCCAGCACGTGCGACGTCTGCGGGAGGATGACCTCCTCGAGGACGGGCGCGTAGGCGACCGGCGTGTCCATCGCCCCGACGCGCATGACGGGGGCATCGAGCAGGTGGAACAGCTCTTCGCCGGCGCGCGCGGCAATCTCGGCGCCGAACCCGCACGTGATCATATCCTCGTGCGCCACGAGCAGGCGGCTCGTGTCGGCGACGGCCGCGGCAATCGTCTCCCAGTCGTAGGGGACGAGCGTGCGCAGGTCGATGACGCGGACGCTGACCCCCTCCTTCTCGGCCTGCTGCGCCGCCACCAGCGTGCGCTGCACGAGCGCGCCCCAGGTGACCACCGTCAGGTCGCTGCCTTCGCGCTTCACGGCGGCCCGGGCGAAGGGGAGCGTGTAGTCGGAGCCGGGGTACTCGGCCTTGTTGTAGGTCTGGCGATAGAGATGCTTGTGCTCGAGGAAGAGGACGGGATCGTCGGATCGGATGGCCGTGCGCAGCAGGCCAGCGGCGTCCGCCGCGTTCGACGGGAACACGATGCGGATGCCGGGGCAGTGGGCGAAGATGCTCTCGCCCGACTGGCTGTGGTACGGCGCGCCGCCGCGCAGGTAGCCGCCAATCGGCACGCGCACCACCATGGGGCACGAGAACGCGTTGTTCGAGCGGTAGCGCAGCATGCCCATCTCGTCGCGCAGCTGCATCATCGCCGGCCAGATGTAGTCGAAGAACTGGATCTCGACGACCGGCTTCAGCCCGCGCGTGGCCATGCCGATGGCGCGGCCGATGATGTTGGCTTCGGCCAGCGGCGAGTTGAACACGCGCGTCGAGCCGAACATGCGCTGCAGGCCGTGCGTCACCTTAAAGACGCCGCCCTTGCCCGAGACCTCGTCGAGCGCGCCCTCGCGGCTCGCATCGGCCACGTCCTCGCCGAAGACGACGAGGCGCGGCTCGCGCGCCATCTCCTCCTTCAAGGTGCGGTTGATGGCGGCCACCATCGTGTCGGGCTTCCCCTCGGGCTGCGGCGCGACGAGGAACGCGTCGGACGCGGGATCGACGTCGGGAGAGAACACGTAGAGCGCGGCCGTCTCCGGCGCGGGCTTGGCGGCGTGCAAGGCGCGGTCGGCGGCCTCGGCCACTTCCTTCTCGACCTCGTGCACCAGGCGCTGCAGGCTCTCGTCGCTCGCGAGGCCGTCGGCGACGAGCTGCGCGCGCAGGCGGCCGATCGGATCGCGCGTGGCCTCCTCGGCGCGTTCGGCCGGCGGCTTGTAGAGCCGCTCATCGTCTGAGAGCGAGTGCGAGTAGGGGCGCACCACCTTGGCGTGCACGAGGGCGGGGCCGCGGCGGGCACGCACCCAGGCCATGGCTTCGGCCACCGCGTCGTAGCTCGCCACGAAGTCGGTGCCGTCGACGCGCACGACCTTCAGGTGCGGGAATTTCTCGACGAGGTGCGAGATGCTGCCGCCCGCCGTCTGCACCTCGACGGGTACCGAGATCGCGTAGCCGTTGTCCTCGATCAGGTAGAAAACGGGGAGGCGCCTGGTGCAGGCGGTGTTCAGCGACTCCCAGAATTCGCCCTCGCTCGTCGTGCCGTCGCCGAGCGACACGTAGACGATCTCGTCTTCCTCGAAACGCTGCGCGGCGTCGGGGATGCCCTCGACGGTGCGGTAGTACTCGCCGGCCTCGGCGGCGCCGACCGCCTGCAGGCACTGCGTGCCGGTGGGGCTGCTCTGCGAGACGATATTGAGCGCCTTGTGGCCCCAGTGCGACGGCATCTGGCGGCCGCCCGAGGCGGGATCGTCGGCCGCGCCGACGGCCTGCAGGAGCATCTCGTACGGGGTGACGCCGAGGGCCAGGCAGAGCGCGCGGTCGCGGTAGTAGGGATACGCCCAGTCCTTGCCGGGCTGCATCTGCATGCCGGCGGCCGTCAGGATGGCCTCGTGGCCGGCCCCGCTGATCTGGAAGAAAATCTGGCTCTGGTTCTTGAGCTGAATTTCCTTGTCGTCCAGCTTCCGCGAGACGACCATCGTGCGGAAGGCGGCCAGGAGGTCGTCGGGGCCGAGGCCAGCAGGGCGTGGAAGGGCCGCGGCAGGGGCCCCGTTCTTGACGGCGCTTTTCATTGAGACAAACCCTCCCCGCAAGGGGGCGTGGAGCGTCGAGCGAGCACAGGGCGAAACCCGAAAATTATATCATTCGGGCCTCAGAAGTCTGGAGCCTGGAGCCTGGTGCCTGGAGTCCTCATGAAACCCGCCCTCGTCGTCAGACCTGCCCTCGTGAGCGTCGTCGTTGCCCTGTCGCTGCTCGTGGCGCCCGCCCCGATGGAGGCGCAGCAGTCCCCCTTCCTGCCCGACACGACGTATCGCGCGCTGGCTGGTGAGATCAGCGGCGACATCGCCTTCGAGCACGTCCGCTGGTTCACGCACCACCATCGTCCCATGGGAGGCGGAGAGGGATTCGAGGCCGTCGCCAGGTACGTCGAGGAGAAGGCCAGGGCCTACGGGCTCGAGGACGTGCGATACATCAAACTGCGGTCGAACCAGCCAAGCTGGTCGCCCCGGCCGAGCGAGCTGTGGCTCACGGCGCCCGTGGAGCGACGGCTCGCCTTCAGCCAGGAGATCCCGCTGTCGCTCGCCGACTACAGTCGGCCCGCGCGGTTCGCGGACGTGGCGCTGGTCGACGTGGGTGAGGGCACGGAGGAGCGCGATTACGCGGGCCGCGAGGTGACCGGCAAGGTCGTGTTGACGTCCGGGCCCGTCGGGCGCGTCATGGAAGAAGCGGTGTGGAAGCGCGGCGCGCGCGGGCT
Source organism: Vicinamibacteraceae bacterium (assembly GCA_023384595.1). Lineage (GTDB taxonomy): Bacteria > Acidobacteriota > Vicinamibacteria > Vicinamibacterales > JAFNAJ01 > JAHDVQ01. The sequence goes on from JAHDVQ010000096.1 coordinate 14,342, forward strand.
CGTGGCCTTCTCGACGGGCCGGACCGACTTTCCGGACCAGTACCCGTGGATGCGCGTGCCCGTCGAGAACGCCGACCGCTCGAAGCCCGGCACCTTCGCCTTCGTGCTCACGCAGCGCGAGGGCCTGCGGTTGCGCCGCGAGCTGGCCGAGGCGAAGGGCGGGGGCTTCACCGTAAGCGGCCGCGTCGACTCGGTGTTCCACGAGCCCGCGTCGCAGGCGATTGTCGAGGGCGTCATCCGCGGCACGGCGATCCACGACCAGGACATCGTGCTCACGGCGCACCTCCAGGAGGAGATGTTCTCGGCCAACGACGACGCGAGCGGGTGCGCGAGCGTGCTCGAGATTGCGCGGGCGCTGGCCAAGGCCATCGACGAGGGCCGGCTGCCGCGGCCGCGCCGCGACATCCGCTTCTGGTGGCTCGACGAGATCAGCGCGTCGGAGCAGTACTTTGCCGACCATCCCGAAGAGCGCCGGCAGCTGCTCGCCAACATCAACCAGGACATGGTCGGGGCGAAGCAGTCCGTCGGCAGCCGCGTGCAGTTCGTGACCCGCCCGCCCGCCTCGCGCGCGTCGTTCCTCGGCGACGTGGTCGCGTCGATTGTCGAGAGCCTGGTCGAGGGCAACACCGCGTACCTGGCGGCGGGGCAGGCGCGGCAGGTGCGGCGCGGCGTGGCGCGGCCGGCCGCCGACGGCGGCGAGGACCTCCCGTTCAGCCGCCCGCTCGTCGCGCGCCTCGGCACGCGCGAGCGGTACGACGCGCGGGTCGTGCCGTTCCACAACAACACCGATCACCAGGTGTTCAACATGGGGATCGTCGGCGTCCCCGGCGTGACGTTCACCAACTGGCCCGACGACTACATCCACTCGAGCGGCGACGA
>JAHDVQ010000381.1 GCA_023384595.1 Vicinamibacteraceae bacterium
GCGGCGAAACCGGCCAAGATCTTGGCCGATCGCCATTTCGACCGGCCAAGATCTTGACCGCCCCAGCTAACCCACTGACCCGCCTCAACTTACAGTCTCGCTTCGGCGGCCGGAGGCCCGATCCGCGCACCCCACCGGCCAAGATCTTGGCCGGTTTCCCTATTCCTTCGCTCGAAGGGGCCGCCGCCACACCCACCTCGGCAATTCCGCCGAAAACTTTAACGTGCTTCTAACCCGTTGATTTGATATGGTTTGCGCCGTTCGCACGCGGCGGAGCACGCGGTCTTGCCTACCTGCCAGAAATCCCAGCCACAACCCCGTCCGTGGCACGCGGTGTGCTCATACGTCGCGCGTCCGGTGTGCCCCACACACAGCGGGGTTGACGCCCCGCCAACGACGAGCCGAGGCCAATGACCATTTTCTATCCCACCCACGCCGATGCACGACGCCTGTCGCGGCGCGCGCTCCTCATCGTCCGCGCGCTGACGCTGGGCACCATGCTCCTCTACCTGCTCTCGCCCGCCGCCCTGGCCGGCCCGCGCCGCGCGCGCCTGGCCGACGACGTGCAGGAGTTCGCGACGAAGCGGCAGGGCACCGCGCGGCTGCTCCTGAGCGGCAGCCCCGACACGGTGCGCGAGATCGCGCGCCGTCACGGGCTCACCATCGGCAAGTCGCTCATCTCCGGCGCCGTCGTCGAGGTGCCGGCCGGCGCCGTCGAGGCGCTCGCCGCCGATCCCGCCGTGGACGCCATCTCGATGGATCGCCAGGTGACGCCGACGATGGCGACGACGACCGTGGCGACGGGGGCCGACCAGGTGTGGAGCGGCCTCGCGGGCCTCTCCGGCTACACCGGCCGCGGCGTCGGCGTGGCCGTCATCGACTCGGGCATCATCGAGCACCCGGGGCTGGGCGGGTCGGTCGTGGCGCACGTGGACTTCACCTCGCGGTGGGGCCTGGGCATCGACCGGTTCGGGCACGGGACGCACATTGCGGGCATCATCACCGGCGGGCGCACCCCGAACGACGCGGGGTTCAAGGGCGTCGCGCCGGGCGCGCACCTCATCAACCTGCGCGTCATCGACGGCGAGGGCGTGGGCTACACGAGCGACGTCATCGAGGCGCTCGACTGGGCGATTGCCAACCGGCGGCGGTTCAACATCCGCGTCATCAACCTCTCGCTCGGCCATCCCATCATGGAGAAGGCGGCCGACGATCCGCTGGTGCAGGCGGTGGAGCGCGCCTCGAAGGCGGGCATCGTCGTCGTGGCCTCGGCGGGCAACCGCGGGAAGGCGCCGGACGGGACGCCGGCGGTGGCGACCATCAGCTCGCCGGGGAACGCGCCGGCGGCGATCACGGTGGGGGCGACCAACACGAAGCAGACGGCGGCGCGCAGCGACGACGTGATGGCGACCTACAGCTCGCGGGGGCCGACGGCGCGCGACGGGTATCTGAAGCCGGATCTGGTGGCGCCGGGGAATCGCCTGGTGTCGACGGCGGCGCCGTTCTCGTCGCTCGTGCGGCAGTTCCCGGAGCGGGTCATCGACGCCGGGTTCTTCGACTACATGGAGATGAGCGGGACGAGCATGGCGGCGGCGGTGGTGTCGGGGGCGGCGGCGCTCCTGCTCGAGGCCAATCCGACGCTCAGGCCGGCGCAGGTGAAGTTCCTGCTGCAGACGACGGCGCAGCGGCTGCCGGCGGCGGGGCTCATCGAGCAGGGCGCGGGCGAGCTGAACGCGGCGGGGGCGCTCTTGCTGGCGAAGGCGCAGGGCACGGGCTGGCCGGTGACGGAGATTGCCGGTGAGACGGTGACGAGCTCGGCGATGGCGTTCTACGCGAAGGACAAGTCGGGCGTGGTGGGCGACACGGTGGTGTGGGGCGACACGGTGGTGTGGGGCGACACGATTGCGTGGACCGA
>JAHDVQ010000097.1:0-5256 GCA_023384595.1 Vicinamibacteraceae bacterium
CGCAAAAAGTGAAAATACTCCCGACCCCGTGTCGGAATGGTGGCACCGCGTGACGAACGGCCACAACGACCCACGCTGAGTTCGGAGCGCGGTGCTATGCTCCCGCTCATTGCTCGCCGCGCGCGTCCGCTTCCGGGCCCGCGGCATGGAGACCCGACATGGCTACTTCCCGTCGTGACGTCCTGAAGCTCGCGGCCGCCGGGGCCGTGGGCCTCGGCCTGCCCCCGGGCGCGAAACACCTCGCTGCGGCGGCCGCTTCCCAGACCGCCCAGCCCGCCGCGGCCCAGCCCGCCGCCGCGCCCGTGAAGCCGCTGCGCATCCTCATTCTTGGCGGCACTGGCTTCACCGGCCCGCACCAGGTGCGCTACGCGCTCGCGCGCGGCCACAAGCTCACCCTGTTCAACCGCGGGCGCCGCCCGCAGGAGTGGCCGGCCGAGGTCGAGGAGCTGACCGGCGATCGCAACACCGGCGACCTGAAGGCCCTCGAGGGCCGCGAGTGGGATGTGTGCATCGACAACCCGACCTCGCTGCCGTTCTGGGTGCGCGACGCCGGCCAGGTGCTCAAGGGCAAGGTGAAGCAATACGTCTTCATCTCGACCCTCTCGGTCTACGCGGCCGACCGCGACGTCGATGCCGACGAGACCGCCGCCACGCACGAGTACAAGGGCGCCGATCCGATGAAGGAGACGATGGAGTCCCTTCAGAAGAACATGGAGCTGTACGGCCCGCTCAAGGCGCGCTCCGAACGCGAAGCCGAGACGTGGTTCCCGGGCATCACCACCATCATCCGTCCCGGACTCATCGTCGGCCCCGGCGACCAGTCCGACCGCTTCACGTACTGGCCGCTGCGGCTCGAGCGCGGCGGCGAGGTGCTCGCGCCGGGCGATGGCACCGACACCGTGCAGATCATCGACGCCCGCGATCTCGCCGAGTGGACGATCCGCATGGTCGAAAAGCGCGTGTTCGGCACCTTCAACGCCACGGGCCCCGACTACCGGCTGACGATGGAGGAGATGCTGCTCGGAATTCGCGCGGCCACCACGGCCGGGGCGAAGCTCACGTGGGTGCCCCACCCGTTCCTCGAGCAGCACAAGGTGCAGGCGTGGAGCCACATGCCCGTGTGGATTCCGCCGGTGCCCGACATGATCGGCTTCAGCCGCCGCCTCGTCACGCGGGCGCTCGAGCAGGGTCTCACGTTCCGGCCGCTGGCCGTCACGGCCCTCGACACGCTCGCATGGTGCAAGACGTGGCCGCCGGAGCGGCGCGAGAAGCTGCGGGCCGGGCTCACACCCGAGCGCGAGCGCGAGGTGCTCGCGGCCTGGAAGGCCCAGCAGGAATAGCCCGCCAGCCCGGGTCGGATTCCCTGTCAGCCGGGTCGAATTCTCTTCTTGCGTCCTGACGCAGACAGTAGAATTCGATCCGGCCACCTCGATGAGCGACGCCTACAGCTTCCTCCTCAACGGCCGCCCCGAGCGCGTCGTCGGCGTCGACGTTCACACGACCCTGCTCTCCTATCTGCGCGCGCGCGGGCTCACGGGCAGCAAGGAAAGCTGCGCCGAGGGCGAGTGCGGCGCCTGCGCGGTCGTCATGATCGGCCGCGACGAGCATGGCGCGGCGCGCCTCGAGCCCGTGAACGCGTGTCTCGTGCTCCTGCCCGCGGTGGCGGGCCGCGAGGTGTGGACCGTCGAGGGCGTCGCGGGGGGTGCGGCTGGTGCGGTCGTCGCGGGTGCCGCGGGTCACGCCGGCAACGCGGGTCACGCCAACGCCGCGGGCGCTGCTGGCGCCGCGGCTGTTGCGGGCGCCGGCGGTCTCCACCCCGTCCAGGCCGCCATCGTCGAGGCCGGGGCATCGCAGTGCGGCTACTGCACGCCCGGCTTCGTGATGAGCCTCCTCGCGCACTACCACGGCGACCGGCGCGCGACCGCCGTGCACGCGCTCTCAGGGAATCTGTGCCGGTGCACCGGCTACCGGCCGCTCCGCGACGTCGCGGAGCGGCTTCCGCTCCCTGCCGAGGACGACGCGATGGCCCACCGCTTGACGCGCGCCGTGCCGGACGTCGAGCGGCTGCACTACGTGCAGGACGGCGCCGTGTTCTGGCGGCCCACGACGCTCTCGGAGGTCCTCGCGCTGCGCGACAGACACCCTGAAGCGCCATTGCTGGCGGGCGGCACGGATCTCGTCGTCGCCCTCAACCAGGACGGCGTGTGCCACAGCGGGTGGATCGGGCTCGACGGGGTCGAGGCACTACGCACGCTCCGGCGCGACGGCGATCACTGGGTCGTCGGCGCGGCGCTGCCGCTCGCGGACATCGAGCGGAGGCTCTCCGGCGCGGTGCCGCTGCTCGACGCGCTGTGGCCCCTGTTCGCCTCGCCGCTCATCCGCGCGCGCGCCACGCTCGGCGGCAACCTGGCGACAGCCTCGCCGGTCGGCGACGGCGCGCCGGTGCTCCTGGCGCTCGAGGCGTCGCTTGACCTCGCAAGTGTCGGTGGGACGCGACGACTGCCGCTCGACGCGTTCTTCACGGGCTACCGCAAGACCGCGATCGCCGCCGACGAGATCATCGAGGCGGTGCGCGTGCCGGCGCTGCCGCCGACCCACGCCCGCTTCTACAAGGTGACGAAGCGGCCGCTCGACGACATCGCGTCGGTCGCGGCCGCCTTTGCGGTGCATGTCGAGCGCGGCCGCGTCGCGCGGGCACGACTCGCCTACGGTGGGGTCGCCCCGACGCCCGTGCGAGCGCACGAGGCCGAGGCCGCCCTCGCCGGCGCGCCGTGGGGAGATCCCGCCACGCTGGCGCGCGTGCGGCCGCTGCTCGACGCCGCGTTCACGCCGATCGACGATCACCGGGCGAGCGCCGCCTACCGCCGCGCGATGGTCGTACGCCTCTTCGAGAAGTTCTGGAACGAGTGCGCGGAGGCCGCGGCATGACCGCGCCCGTTCCGGCGACCACGGCCGCGACTGTCGCGCCGGAGTCGCGGCAGGACGCTCGCACAGCGACCTGGCCCGACGCCGCCTACACGACAGGGGCGGCGCTCTACACCCACGACCTCGCGCTCGGCGACGCGCGCGCCCTCCACGCGTGGCCGGTGCAGTCGCCCCACGCGCACGCGCGGGTCGTCGAACTCGACACAGCCGGTGCTCGCACGGAATCGGGCGTGGCGACCGTGCTCACGGCGCACGACGTCGCGGGCGAGAACGACGTCGGCGTGGCGCGCCGCGACGAGCCGCTGTTTCCCTCCGAGGTGCAGTATCACGGCCAGCCCGTGGCCTGGGTGATTGCCGACACCGAGGCGCACGCTCGCAGCGCGGCCCGCCGCGTGCGCGTCGAATACGAGCCACTGCCGGCGATGGTCACCCTCGACGACGCCGTCGCGGCCGGCGCGTGGCTGACCCCGGAGCGTGTCATCGCCTGCGGCGATGTCGAGACCGCGCTCGCGGCCTCGCAGTACCGCCTCGAGGGCGACCTGCACGTCGGCGGGCAGGAGCACTTCTACCTGGAGACGCAGGCGGCGTACGCGACGGTGGACGAGTCGGGCGACCTGCTCGTGCACAGCTCCACGCAGCATCCCACCGAGACGCAGGCCATCGTGGCGCGCGTCGTGGGGCGGCCGGCAAACCGGGTGGTGTGCCAGTCGCTCAGGATGGGCGGCGCCTTTGGCGGGAAGGAAATCCAGGCCAACGGCATCGCGGCCGTTGCCGCGCTCGGGACACTCGTCACCGGCCGGCCGGTGAGCGTGCGCCTCGACCGGCGCCGCGACATGACCATCACCGGCAAGCGCCACGCCTTCCTCGGACGCTACCGCGTGGGTTTCGAGCCCGACGGGCGCCTCAATGCGCTCGACGTCTCGCTCGTGAGCGACGGCGGGTGGAGCCTCGACCTGAGCGAGGCCATCCTGTGGCGCGCGCTTTTCCACATCGACAACGCGTACCACGTGCCGCACCTGCGTGTGCGCGGGCGCGTGGCCCGGACGAACCTGCCCTCGAGCACGGCGATGCGCGGCTTTGGCGGCCCGCAGGCCATGGTCATCGTCGAGGAGGTCGTCGATCGGGTGGCCCGGACGCTCGCGCTCGGGCCCGAAGCGGTGCGCGCGCGCAACTTCTATCAGCCCGGCGACCGGACGCACTACGGACAGGAGGTGCGCCACGCCGAGCGCATCGCGCGGGTGTTCGCCGAGGCCCGCGCGGACAGCGGCTTCGACGCGCGGCGCGACGAGATCGCGCGCTGGAACGACGCGCATCCGCACACGAAGCGCGGCCTCGCCATCACGCCCGTGAAGTTCGGCATCTCGTTCACCACCGCCTTCTTCAACCAGGCTGGCGCCTTCGTGCTCGTCTACCGTGACGGCAGCGTGCAGGTGAACCACGGCGGGACCGAGATGGGGCAGGGGCTGCACGCGAAGGTGCGCGCGATTGCCGCGACGACGCTGGGCGTCGACGCCGCGAGCGTGCGAATGATGCCCACGCGCACCGACAAGATCCCCAACACGTCGGCGACGGCGGCCTCGAGCGGCGCCGATCTGAACGGAGCCGCCGTGCTCGAAGCGTGCGAGACGCTGCGCGAGCGGCTGCGGCCGTTCGCGGCGCGGCTGCTCGGCGTGGACCCGAGCGAGTTGGAGTTTGCCGGGGGGCACGCGAGGCGGAAGGGAAGCGAGCGGGGCGCCAGCTCGTCCGTGCCGCTCGCCAGGGTCATCGAGCAGGCGTACCTCGCCCGCGTGCCGCTCTTCGCGACCGGCTACTACCGGACTCCCGGCCTCGCCTTCGACCCGGAGCGAGGGCAGGGCGAGCCGTTCCACTACTTCGCGTTCGGGGCCGCGGTGTCCGAAGTGGAGGTCGACGGCTTCACGGGGCAGTACACGCTGCGCCGTGTCGACATCGTCCACGATGTGGGCGATTCGCTCCATCCCACGGTCGATCGCGGCCAGATCGAGGGCGGATTCCTGCAGGGCGTGGGCTGGCTCACGTGCGAGGAGCTGCGGGTGGGCGAAGACGGTGCGCTACTCACGCGCGGCGCGTCGACCTACAAGCTTCCCGGCATCGGCGAGTGTCCCGCGGTCTTCAACGTCCGCACGTTGACCTCCGCGACCGAGCCCGGCGTCGTGCAGGGCAGCAAGGCCGTGGGTGAGCCGCCGCTGATGCTCGCCATCAGCGTGCGCGAGGCGCTGCGCGACGCGGTGGCCGCCTTCCGCGGCACGCCAGGACCGGTGACGCTGGCCTCGCCCGCGACGCCCGAGGCGGTCTACTGGGCGATCAGCGGAT
>JAHDVQ010000097.1:5356-10251 GCA_023384595.1 Vicinamibacteraceae bacterium
ATGAGGCCCGTGAGCACCTCCTCGACGAGTCCCTTGAAGAGCGCCACCTTGTAGCCGTTGTGTTCGAGCGGCGAGGCGCCGTCGACGGCGGCGTCCGCGGCCCGCGCGACCGTGCGCGCGTCGAGCTTCTGCCCGACGAGCGCGCGTTCGGCGGCGGTGGCGCGCCACGGCACTGGCGCCGCAGCGCCCAGCACCACGCGCGCCCGCGTCACCTGCTGTCCCTTCAAGGTGAGCGTGACGCCGGCGCTCGCCAGGGCGAAGTCCCACGCGCCGCGCGCCCGCACCTTGCGGAACGCGGTGCGGGTGCCGGGCGGAAGCGCGGGCACGAGCACGTCGGTGACGAGCTCGCCCTGGGCGAGCACCGTCTCCTTCGTCATGTCCTCGTCGGGCCCCACGAAGAACTTCTCGATGGGCACTTCGCGGGCGCCCTTCGGGCCCGCGATGCCGATGGCGGCGTCGAGCGCGGTCAGCGCGACCGCCGTGTCGGACGGGTGCACGATGAAGCAGGTACTCCCGCCCAGGATGGCGTGATAGCGGTTGTCGCCCTGCATCGCGTAGCAGGTGTCGCCGCCCTTGCGCGCGCAGTCGTAGCCGCCGCGGAAGAACCAGCAGCGCGGACGCTGGCAGAGGTTGCCGCCGAGCGTGCCCTGGTTGCGAAGCTGGGGGCTGGCGACCGCGGCCGCCGCCTGCGCGAGTCCGTGGTAGCGGACCCTCACGCCCTCGTGGCGGGCGATGACCGCCAGCGCCGTCAGCGCGCCGATCCGCAGGCCGCCCTCGGCCGTCTCGGCGACGCCGCGCAGCGCGTCCAGGCGCGCGAGCGACACCAGGTGCGGGGCCGTCTGCACGCCGTCGCGCAGGCAGCCGAGCAGATCCGTGCCCCCTGCCACGGGAATCGCGCCGGGCCGGGCGAGCGAGGTGAGCGCTTCAGCGAGGTCGCGGGCGCGTGTATAGGCAAACGCGGGAATCATGATCGTCACCTCGAAGAGCGCGTCACGACCGCCGCGCGAGCGCCTCGAGCACGCGCGCGGGGGTGATCGGTGAATCCACGATGTGCACGCCGATGGCGTCGGCGACGGCGTTGGCGATGGCGGCGGCCGACGGAATGAGCGCGGGCTCGCCGAGTCCCTTTGCCCCCGCCGTATTGCACACCTCGTCGTGCGGATCGATGGCCACGCACTCGGGCGCCGGCGGCACGTCGAGCGCGGTGGGCACCTTGTACTCGTACAGGTTCCGCGTGAGCACGCGTCCCCGATGGACCTCGTCGAGGACCCGCTCTTCGGTGAGTGCGAGGCCCGCACCCTGCGTGACGGCGCCGACGACCTGGTTGCGATAGGTGAGCAGGTTCATGACGCGGCCGCTCTCCTGGGCCGCGACGTAGCGCAGTACCCGCACCTCGCCGGTGCGCGTGTTCACGGACACCTCGGCGAAGTGCGCGCCAAACGGATTGACGGCCAGGCCGTGCGTGTCGGGTTCGCGGATGCCCACGCCCACGAGCACGCCGCGCCGGCGCAACGCCTGCACCTCGGTGACCTTCAACCGCGGACCGCCCTCACCCGCGCCCACGATCGCGCCCTGCTCGATGGACAGCGTGGCCGGATCGACCTGGAGCTGCGCTCCGGCGAGGGCCAGCAACTCACGCTTCACGGCGAGGGCCGCCGCGCGGACCGCCGGCGCTTCGGTCGGCACGGTCTTGCTCCCGCCGCTCGGCCCGGTGTACTGCGTCGTGCCCGTATCGGCGTGCTCGACGCTGATGCGCTCGAGCGGCACGCCGAGCTCCTCGGCGACGACCATCGCCATGACGGTCTTCGTCCCGGTGCCGAGATCGCTCGCGCCCATGTTCAGGTTCGCGCTGCCGTCGGCCAGCAGCCGCACGATGATCGTGGAGGGCGGCCCTCCGGCTCCGCCGCGCCACATGCCGGCCGCCATGCCCACGCCTCGCCGTTCGGCTGCGTGGCGCTCCGCTCCTCCCCGCACCGCGCCGCCCCGCTCGGCCCCGCGTGCGGACGCCGTCAGCGCCCCGCGTTGACCGGCCTTGCGGGCGTCGTCCCACCCGAACGTGCGCGCGCCCTCGGTCAGGCACTCGCGCAGCCCCGTCGTCGAGTAGCGTGGCTGACCGGGACGCGCCTGGCTCACCTCGGTGAAGTTCTGGAGCCTGAGCGCGACGGGGTCCATGTTGAGCCGCGAGGCCAGCGTGTCGAGCGCCTGCTCGAGCGCCCACGCACCCTGCGGATGTCCCGGCGCCCGGAACGGCCGCTCGGGGCCCGCGTTCATGAACACGTTCTCCGACACGGTGCGCACGTTCGGGCAGCGGTAGAGGTCGAGCGGCTGCCAGTCGACCCCGCCCGTGCCCCCCGCCGAGTACGCGCCGCCCGACCCAATGCAACGGAATTCGATGGCCGTGAGCGTGCCGTCGCGTGTCGCGCCAATCTTCACGGTGGACTTCACGCCCGGGCGATTCCCGATTGACGTGATCGTGTCCTCGCGGGTCATGAACAGCCGGACGGGCCGTCCCGTCTCGCGCGCCAGGAGCGCGGCGATGACGGCGTACTTCCCGGTATCGAGCTTCGCGCCGAACCCGCCACCCATGTACGGACCGATGACCCGCACGCGGGCAATGGGGAGGCCGAGCGCGCGCGCGAGCGTCGCCTGCGCGGGGAACACGCCCTGCAGCGAGTCCCACACCGTGAGCGACGGGCCGTCCCACTTCGCCACGCACCCGTGCAACTCGATGGGCACGTGAATCTCGGTCGCCGTGCTGTAGGTCTCTTCGACGACGACGTCCGCCGCGGCAAAGCCGGAGGCGATGTCGCCGCGCTCGACAACGCGCGGATCGCCGGCGCGGTTGCCGGGGCCGTCGAGAACCGGCGTCGCATTCTTGTCGAGCGCCGCGTCGATCGACACGGCAAACGGCAGGACCTCGTATTCCACCGTGATGGCCGCCAGTGCGTCGTGCGCCTGGTACGGCGTGTCGGCGGCGACGGCGGCAACCTCCTCGCCCTGGAAGCGGCAGTGGCGATCGAGCAGGCGGCTGAGCGGACCTTTCTGGCCGCCGTACCACGGGATGTCCGCCCCCGGCGAATCGGGCGTGAGCACGGCTCGCACGCCGGGCATCCGGCGCGCACGTGTCGCGTCGACGCGCGTGACCCTGGCGTGCGCGTGCGGACAGCGCAGCACGGCGGCGTGCAGCATGCCCGCCAGGATGACGTCCGAGGCGTACACGGCCGTGCCGCTCACGCGCTCGTAGGCGTCGATGCGCGGCAGGGGCTTGCCGACCACACGCGTCTCGCGCCAGGGCGGAGGCGCCGGGACGTCGGGTTCGGCCGCGGCCGCGATCGCGGCGTCGAGACCAGCCTCGAGATCGAACTCGTCGTACGGGTTCATGGCTCAACCCCTCTTCAGTTCGGCCGCGCGCTCCGCCGCCTGGAAGATGTGCGCGTAGGTGCCGCACCGGCACAGGTTGCCGGAGACGCCCTCGCGGATCTGGTCGAGGGTGGGTGACGGGGTCGTCCGCAACAGCCCCTCGACCGCCATGACCTGGCCCGGCGTGCAGTAGCCGCACTGCATCGCATCGTGCTCGACGAAGGCGCGCTGCACGGGGCCGAGTTCCTCGCCGTGCATCAGCCCCTCGATGGTGGTGATCTCGTGGCCCTCGGCCTCGACGGCGAGCGTCATGCAGGCGTAGCGGGTCTCGCCGTCGACGAGCACCGTGCAGGCGCCGCACTCGCCGCGCTCGCAGCCCGCCTTGGCGCCGGTGAGCCCGAGGCGCTCACGCAGTACGAAGAGCAGCGACCAGCGCGGCTCGACGGCGAGGCGGTGCGTCGTGCCGTTGACGAGCAGCGCCACCGTGACGTGCGCCCCGGCGTCGATGGTCTCGACTGGCGCGTCGGCGGTCGCCGCCGAGGCCATGTGCGCGGTGGCGACGGCACCGATGGCGCCGGTCCCCACCGACGTGAGGAAGCCGCGGCGGCTCAACCCGCCCGCGCAGGCACACTTGTGATCGGAATCGTGAGACGAAGCCATGGAGGCCTCCGGTGAGGGCCCGGCGGGCGCGGTGGGGGACCGCGGGGTCCGCGAGGCTCGACTTGAGCCGACAACGGCAGCAGCGTGAGCGGGAAGGGGGCCCCTGGGGGTAGGTACGCTCGCAGGAATTATATAGGGGTCGGGCGTATTTTCAGTTTCTCCACACTGTGGCCTACGGAGGACACCTCGGCCTGGCCAACTGCAGGTCTGCCGTACCCGGCCGATTCCTCGATCGCAGACCAGACTGGTCCGCCAGAACCCGAGATCCCGATGCCACGCACCATCTTCCTGATGCTCGTTGTTGCACCCCTCCTGGCCACGGGTTGTGCTGCGCGCCAGCCGACCTCGTCCGGCGGCCCGGCGAGCCCCCCCGCCACCATGTCGGCGGCCAGGGCGGCGCTCGCGTCGGGACACCTCATCGAGGCTGTCGAGATGTATGAACGCCTCGCGACGGAGGCGCGCCGGGGTGAGGATCGCACCGAGGCCATGGAGCGCGCCGCGTTCCTGCGTGCCACCGAGCACTCCGGCCTGCGCGACTTCGATCGGGCCCGGCACTGGATCGCGCTCCGCCGCACGCAGGGCGGACGCCACGACCGGCTGATGGAAATGAACGCCCTCGAGGCGGTCGTCCTCGAACTCGAGCAGTCGTCGCGGGCCCTTCGCGAGCAAACCGGCGGGCACACCGATGCGATGCCGCCATCAGCCAGCCGCGTCGATGGGCCGTCTGGCGCTGGCGCCCCCTCGCCCTCGAGCAGCCCCGCACGCCAGCGCGACGAGGACGTCCGCGCGCTCAAGGCCTCCAACGCCTCGCTGCAGGCCGAGATCGCGAAGCTTCGCGCCGAGCTTCGCCAGAAGGAAGAAGCGCTGCGGAAGAT
>JAHDVQ010000097.1:10351-15042 GCA_023384595.1 Vicinamibacteraceae bacterium
GTCGTGACGACGGTGAGGGCCGCCTCGCGGCTTCCCTGGTACTCGCGCGGCAGCTCCACGGTGAACGTGGTCCCGCGCCCCTCCTCGCTCTCCACCGCAATGTCGCCGCCCATGAGCCGGCAGAAGCGCTGCGCCAGCGTCAGGCCGAGGCCTGTGCCGCCGTAGGCGCGCGCCACGCTCCCATCGCCCTGCTCGAACTCGTCGAAGATTCTGGCGAGGCGATCGGCGGGAATGCCGATCCCGGTGTCGTGTACGGCGAAGACCACGGTGTCGGGCTCCGCGCCGGGCCTCACCGTCACCGTGATCTCGCCATCGCGCGTGAACTTGGCGGCGTTGCCGAGGAGGTTGAACAGCGTCTGCCGCAGCTTGGTCGCGTCGTTGGTCATGCTGCCCAGGCCGGGCGTCACGTCCACCGCGAGCCGGTTTCCCTGCTCCCGCACGATCGGGCCCACGGCCCTCACCACATCGTCGACGACGACGGCGAGGTCGAAGAGCTCGACGTGCAGGGACATCTTGCCGCTCTCGGCCTTCGCGAGGTCGAGCAGCTCGTTGATGAGGGTGAGCATGTGCGTGCTCGCGCGCTCGATCTCGGTGAGGTCGTCGACGACCTGGCCGAGCCCCGCCCCGCGGGCCTCGTCGCGCGCCAGCTCCAGGTAGCCGAGGATCGACGTCATCGGCGTGCGCAGCTCGTGCGTCATGCTGGCGAGGAAGGTGCTCTTGGCGCGGTTGGCGCGCTCGGCCTCGGCGCGCGCCTCGTGCGCCGCGTCCATCGAAACGCCGAGGCTCGCGCTCATGTCGTTGAACGCCTGCGCCACCTCGCCGAGCTCGTCGTGATGCGCGAGGGGGATGCGGTGCGCGAGTTCGCCCCGCCCCACGCGCCGCGTGCCGTCGATGAGCGTCCGGAAGGCCGAGGCGACCCTGGCCCACAGCCACCATGCCGCCCAGGAGGCCACGAGCATCGAGATGAGATGGAAGGCGACGCCGAGCTGGGCGCTCATGCGGTCGAGATCGCGGAGGCCGTCGGTGGCCGCCGCAATCCGCCCCTCCTCCTGCGCGCTCATCGCGCGAACCAGATCGAGCGTGTTCGAGACGAGCGCCGGGTCGGGGCTCGGCCGCGGAGGAGGCGAGGGCCCGTCGCGGCTGGCGTCGATCTCCGCGAGCCACCCCGCAACCAGGGCATCGCACTGTCTGGCGAGCGCCGCCGTGCGCGCCGCGTCGGCGGGCGGCGCCGCCGCCTGGAGGCTCCCGACCACCCCGAAGAGCGAGCGCACTCGTGCGTCGAGCGTGTCGGCCTCGGCCGCGTTCAGGCGCAGGTGCCGGGTGACGGCCGCCTCGCGCGCACGTGCGTCGATGTCGCGTGCGAGCGTGGTCAGCCGCGTGCGGCGGTCGAGCGTGCGATGCAGTTCAGCGAGCGCGGCGTCGCGCGCCGACGCCGACCACATGCCGACGGCGAGGTTGACGCCGAAGAGCGCCAGGACGAGCGCCCCGCTCAGGGCGAGGCGCCGGCGAATCGTCAGGATCGGCCGCGTCATTTGAGGGACCGGTACGCCCCGCAGGGGCGCACCACCTCCACCCCGGGATAATCGGCCCGGCGCGCGCCGGCGTGAGGCTGGCGGCGCGCGGGCGCCAAGCGGGGGTGATCGGGGGTGATCGGGGGTGACCCCGGGCGCGATCCCGGCGCCTACTGCCCGTGTCCCAGCGTCCGCTCGAAGAACTCCGCAATGGCGGCGTTCACGCGCGCCTGGTTGGCGTGGCGCATGAAGTGGTGCGTGTCATCGGGAATGAGGATCTCCTCGAACGGCACGCCCGCCGCGCGCAGGCGCTGCACGAGATCGACGGTTTCCGTCACCCGCACGTTGCGGTCGTCGTCGCCGTGGATGAGGAGCACGGGCGACCTCCATGTGTGCACCCACGCGACCGGCGACGACCGCCAGGCGATGTCGATCGCCCTCTCGCGATCGGGCGGGACCTCGCGCCGCCAGGCGCCCATCCCGAAGCGCCGCCCGTCGCCCGACGTGAAGTCGTGCACGCCGTGCACGTCGACCCCGGCGGCAAAGAGCGCCGAGTCGCGGCCGAGCGCGAGCGCCGTCAGATAGCCGCCGTACGACCCGCCGTAGATGCCGACCCGCGCCGGATCGACCTGGGCAAGCCCGCGCAGGTACTCGCCGCCGGCCTTCACGTCCTGATACTCGGAGGCGCCCTGCTGGCCGCCGCCGGCGGGCCGCTGGAAGTCCTGGCCGTAGCCGATCCCGCGCCGGAAGTTCACCGCGAGCACGACGAACCCGCGGCTCGCGAGGTACTGGTTCATCGCGTACGCGTTGGCGTAGTAGCTGCCGTAGTGCCAGCCGAGGAGCATCTGGCGCGATGGGCCGCCGTGCACGTAGACGATGGCCGGCTTGCGCGCCGCACCGCCCGGCCGCTCGAAGAGCTGCGCGTGGATGACGAGGCCGTCGGGCGCGCGGAAGGTGACCTGCTGCGGCTCGACGAAGCTCGCTGACGGGAACCCGGGCGGGATGCGATCCTCGCCGATCAACCGCCAACGTCCGCCGGTGGCGCCGCCCTGGGAGCCGCCATCGCTGCCCCCGCTGCCGCTGGGCTCTCCACCGGCCGCCGCCGGTATCACGGCCAGCACGGGCGGCCGCCGCGTGGTCGCCGAGACGAACACGATGGACGCGCCGTCGCCCGTCACGACGGGCGCTGTCTCGATGCCGGTTCCCGGCGTCATCACCTCGGGCGCCGCGCGATCGACGGGCACGCGCAGCAGATGGCGCCGATCGATGTCGGCCCCGTCGGGCCCCGTGTTCGCCGTGCCGATCGCCCAGCGTCTGTCGGGGCTCAGGCGCACGTGCTCGATCATGAACTCGCCCGCCGTGAGGAGCAGCGGTTCTCCGCCGCCGGCGGGGATCGAGTAGAGGTGCGGCCATCCGTCGAGCTCGGTCATGAACACGATGCGGTCGCCGGCCGCCCAGTGCAGGTTCGCGCCGCCGTGCGTGCCCGGCATGTTGCCGCGCAGCGTCGCCGGGGCGCGCCACCGCTCGCGGGCGTCTCCCGTCCGCACGTCCGCGATCCAGAGCGCCCACGGCTGGTGCCGCGCCTCGAGCAGCGCGTGAGGCGGGCCGCCAGCTCCCGGCCGCCGGATGAACACGAGGCGGGTGCCATCGGGCGACCAGCGCGGCGACTGGTCGCGGCTCGTCGAAGGCGCGATCCACGCGATGGGCGTCGAGGCGTCGCGATAGACGCCCACGAGCGAGTGATCGCCGCGGCCCGACACGAACGCCAACGCCGCGCCGTCGGGCGACCACACGAGCGACGAGGCCTGCCCGCGCACCCCGATGAGGACCTTGGCCGGCACCGAGCCGTCGACGGGGACCGACCAGACCTGTCCGCCCCGCAGGAAGGCGACCACGTCGCCGCGCGGCGAGATGACCGGGTCATCGCCCCCATCGGCGAGCAGCCGCGGCTCGCCGCCGCCGAAGGGCACGGACCACAGCTGCGTCTTCGGGGGAACCGGCAGCGACGCGGCGTTCACCGGCGCGCCGGCGTCCCAATTGGACCCGTGGTCGCCGCCCCGCACGAACACCACGTGCGCCCCGTCGGCCGAGAGCGACACGCTCGTCAGTTCCTGCCCGTCATCTTCCGTGTAGCGCGTGAGCTGGCGTGGCGTGAAGTCGGGGCCCTCCGCGACGAACACGTTGCGCACCCCGCGCTCGTAGAGCACCCAGGCAATGCGAGTGCCGCTGGACGCCGCCTCCAGCTCGCTCGGAAACGGATAGCTCATGACCCCGTCGAGCGTGAACGGCGCGGGGGCAGGCGACTGTGCCGTTGTCGCGCGGCCTCCCGCCGCGGCGACGAGCACGATGAGCACGAGGATGGCGGGGGCCAGGCGTCGCAGCGTGACCATAGTGCGCAGATTGTACCAAGGGGTCGGGAGTATTTTCAGTTTCTGCCACGTGGACTGGGCGCCCAATCCCGCTCTCACCGGCGATACCGGAACGCCGCCTCGAAGATGACCGGAGTCTTGCCCGTCGGCAGCGCGCCGGGCCGCGGCAGGTTCAGCTCGCGGAAGGCGACCCCCGCGTCCTCGGTGAACCCGGCGGCGGCCATCTCCTCCACGAGCTGCTCGCGGGTGAGGAAGCACTGCGGCCCGCCCGAGAACTGGGTGAACACGAACGCCTCGCCCGCGACGGGCGCGACCCCGGGCGGGAACGTGTGCCGCGAAAACGTGAAGACGAAGAGGGCAGCGCCGGGCTTCGCGACGCGGGCCGCTTCGGCGACGGCGTCGCGGAACTCGCCGCCCGACCGGGCCAGGTTCCAGATGCCGTGCGCGACGACGAAGTCGACGCTGCGCGAGGCGACCGGCAGCACGTCCATCGGAGCGAGGGCCACCTGAACGCGCGCATCCGGGGCTTCATCGCGGGCACGCCGGGCGGCCGCTTCGACCATCGGCCACGAGAGGTCGATGCCGAGGACGTCGCAGCCCGCGAGCGCGAGCGGGATGGTGTTGCGGCCTGCGCCGCAGCCCACGTCGAGCACGGTCAGCCGACCGGCATCCTGCCGTTCACGCTCGGCAAAGTCGATGAGCACCGGGTTGGGCGGTGAGTGCACGAAGCCGGCGACGGTGTTGGGAGTGCTCCACGAGGAGCCGGCAAGGGGGTCCATGGGAATAGGCTATAGCCTACAGGCTACAGGCT
>JAHDVQ010000382.1 GCA_023384595.1 Vicinamibacteraceae bacterium
GGTCTGAGATAGCACATGCTCTAGGGTCAGGTCTGGGATAGCACATGCCGGGACGGGCGGCCGCAACCGTCCGTCTCGGCGAGATGCCCCCATCCGGCCAGCGGCGAAGGAGAAGCGTCATGCAGGATGTGACTCGGCGCGAGGTGCTGCGCGTGATTGGCGCCGGGGCCCTTGGCACGATGGTGGTTCCGCGCCTGCTCGCCCAGATCCCGCCGGGTGGCGTGGCCGCCCAGTGGTCGACGCAAGGCGCGGCGGCGCAAGGGTCCCCCCACGGCGGCGCCGAAGAGCGCCGTCAAGGGCCGAAGGGGTCACTGCTGGCCCGTCCCATTCCCTCGACGGGCGAGCGCATCCCCGTCATCGGGCTCGGCACCTGGCAGACCTTCGACGTTGGCACGGGCGCCGCCGAACGGGCGCCGCTTCGCGAGGTGCTCGCGGCGTTTGTCGAGGGCGGCGGCCGCGTCCTCGACTCGTCGCCCATGTACGGGAACTCCGAGGACGTCGCCGGCGATCTCGCGACGGCCCTCGGGATCGGCGACCGGCTGTTCGTGGCCACCAAGGTCTGGACGACCGGGCGCGAAGCCGGCATCCGCCAGATGGAGGAGTCGATGCGCAAGCTGCGCGTCGACCGCCTCGACCTGATGCAGGTGCACAACCTCATGGACATGACGACGCACCTCGAGACGCTGCGCGCGTGGAAGCGCGAGGGACGCGTGCGCTACCTGGGGATCACGCACTACACGGCGTCGGCGCACGACGCTGTCATCCGCGCGCTCGAGACGACGCCCGTGGACTTCGTGCAGATCAATTACTCGGTGGGTGAGCGAGAGGCGGAGCGGAGGCTGCTGCCGCTGGCGCGCGAGCGCGGCGTGGCCGTCATCGCGAACCGGCCGTTCGCCGGCGGCGGCCTCTTCGCCCGGGTGCGCAGCCGGCCGCTGCCATCGTGGGCCGCGGACATCGACGCCACGAGCTGGGCGCAGGTCCTCCTCAAGTTCGTCGTGGGTCACCCGGCGATCACGTGCGCGATTCCGGCGACATCGAAGGCCGCACACATGCGCGACAACCTCGGGGGCGGCCGCGGACGGCTGCCCGACGAACGTTTGCGCGCGCGCATCGCGAGCGAAGCGGTTTAGCTATTCGGGAGACGCGGGGGCCGAAGACCCGGCTCTCCCGCGTCAGCGCTCGGTCCGCGTGACCTTCACCACGAGATAGCGCAGCGTTCCGTGCACCGCCTGCAACTGGTGCGCCGTGCCCGCGGGAATGACGAGCACGTCTCCCTGCGTGATGGTGCGGCTCTCGCCGCCCTGAACCTCGGTGCCCCGCGTCTCGCCCGGCGTGGGCATGGTCGCCCCAACGACCGTGCCGCCAGTGACGACCGTCGCGGAGCCTTCGAGCACGTAAAAGATGTCGGTGTTCGCGGCGTGCACTTCGGCCGGACCCGGGTCGCCTCGCCGCGCGGCATGGATCTGGTAGTGCGCGGTTTCGAGCAGCACGCCGCCCTTGGCGAAGACCGCGTCAACCTTCGCTGCAGGGATGTGGACGACGCCCGCGGGCGCGGTGGTCGACCCGCCTGTCTGCGGGGCTGGCACGGCGCGCGCCGCTTCACCAACGCTCTGTGGCAACGGCTCGGGCAGGTCGGTGCTCGACATGGTGACTCCGCCGGCGACGACGAAGGAGACGGCTACGACGAGAAGCGATGACGTCCGCATAACGCCTCCGTGGATGCTGGCATGGTAACGCATCCGCCTGCCGCGTGTCGGCCGCGCGTGTCGGCCGCGCGTGTCGGCCGCCGTGTCGGCCGCGCGTGTCAGGCGCGCGTGTCGGGTGCGCCAGTGGGCCGCGCGTGTCGGCCGGGTTTGTCGGCCGCGTGAGTTGCAGACATCGCAATTGCGCGCATACTAGAAGGAGAAC
>JAHDVQ010000383.1 GCA_023384595.1 Vicinamibacteraceae bacterium
CCCGTAGCCTGGAGCCTGTTACAATCCGCCCATGACCACTCTGCGGACCGTCGTCACCACGCCGGCCGCCGCCCTCGTGCTCGCCGTCGCGCTCTCGTTCGCCTCCGCCGGATGCGACGATGGCGTGGACGTGAAGGAGGCGCTGGTGGTAACCGACGTCGTCACCGGCTGGTTCGACGCCGGTATCCAGGCCGGGAAGAACAAGCTCGTGCCGAGCATCTCGTTCCGCGTGAAGAATCAGTCGGCGTCCACCGTTCGAAGCGTGCAGCTGAACGCCGTCTTCCGCATCGTGGGCGACCAGGAGGAGCTCGGCGCCGCGCTCGTGCGGGGCATCGACAGCGACGGCCTCGCCGCCGGCCAGACGACCGATGCCTTCGTGCTGCGGTCGGCGCTCGGTTACACCGGCGAACAGCCGCGGGGCGACATGCTCCAGCACGGCCAGTTCCAGGACGCCCAGGTCGAGATCTTCGCCAAACACGGCTCGCGCCAGTGGGTGAAGCTCGGGCAGTTCCCCATCACGCGGCAGCTGCTGACGCACTAGATGGCGTCTTCCGGCCCACCTGCCCTCGAGCGTCGGCTCGGGACGACCGACGCCGCGGCCGTCGTCGTGTCGAACGTCATCGGCAGCGGCATCCTCATCACGCCGGCCTTCATCGCCGCGTCGGCGCCGAACGCACCGGCCATGCTGGGCGTGTGGCTCGCCGGCGGCATCCTGGCGTTTGCCGGCGCCATGGCCTACGCCGAACTCGCGGCGCTCAGGCCCCGGGCCGGCGGCGAGTACGTCTACCTGCGCGCGGCCTTCGGGCCGATGGCGGCCTTCCTCACCGGCTGGACGTCGTTTGTAGCCGGCTTCTCGGGCGCGATTGCCGCCAGCGCCGTGGGCCTCGCCAACTACCTCGGACGCTTCATCCCGTCGGCGGCCGATCCGACGCCGCTCTGGTCGGTGGGCATCGGCCCGCTGTCGCTCTCGGTGTCGCGGCAGGCGCTCGTGGCGCTCACCGCCATCGCGACGCTCTCGTGGATCCACATGCGCGGGCTGGGTCCGGGCCGGGTGGTGCAGAACCTGCTCGCCGCGGCGAAGGTGCTCGGGCTGCTCACCTTCGTGGCGCTCGGCCTGTCGATTGGACAGGGCTCGGTCGCCAACTTCAGCGGCGGCGCGCCGGCGGCGTGGAACAGCTGGCTGCTGGCGCTGATTCCCGTGATGTTCAGCTACTCGGGCTGGAACGCCGCGGCCTACATCGCCGAGGAGATTCGCGACCCCGGGCGCAACGTGCCGCGTGCGCTCGCGCTCGGCACGGCGGCCGTCATCGCGGTCTACCTCGCGCTGAACCTGCTCTACATCTACGCCATGCCCGTCGTCGACCTCACGCGCCTCGAGGTGCGGGTGGTCGATGCCGCCGCCGACCGGCTCTTCGGCCGCAACATCGGCGACCTGCTGGCGCTGCTGACGCTCTTCATCGTGACGGGCAGCATCAGCGCGATGGTCTTCGCCGGGCCGCGCGTCTACTTCGCGATGGCGCGCGACGGGCTCTTCCTGCCGCAGGCCGCGCACATCCACCGCCGTTACAGGACGCCGGCCTTCTCGATTGCCGCGCAGGGCGTGTGGAGCGGACTGCTCGTGCTCTCGGGGACCTTCGGCCAGCTCGTGGACTACACCGGCTTTGCCGTGGTGCTCTTCGCGGGGGTGGCGGTGACGGGGCTCTTCGTGCTCCGGCGCCGCGAGCCCGATGCCGAGCGCCCGTTCCGCGCGTGGGGCTACCCGGTGGCGCCAGCCATTTTCGCGCTCGCGAGCTTCGCCATCGTGCTGAACGCCATCGTGAGCAACCCCGGGCCGTCGGCGGCAGGCCTGTTCATCATCGCCGCAGGCATCCCTGTTTACTGGTACTTCACGCGTCGC
>JAHDVQ010000098.1 GCA_023384595.1 Vicinamibacteraceae bacterium
GCCGGATGCCTAGTATCGGTAGTGCGGCGCCTTGTACGGTCCGTCCACCGTGACGCCGATGTACTCGGCCTGCTCCGGCGTGAGGGTGGTCAGCTTGACCCCCAGCTTCTCGAGGTGCAGCCGCGCCACTTCCTCGTCGAGCTTCTTCGGCAGGATGTAGACCTTCTTCTCGTCGTACGTCGTGCCCGAGAGCGTCGGCCGTCCGGTGGCGCTCAGGTAGAGGTCGAGCTGCGCCAGCACCTGGTTGGTGAACGACGACGACATCACGAACGACGGGTGCCCGGTGGCGCATCCGAGGTTCAAGAGACGTCCTTCGGCCAGCACCAGGATGCTGTGCGCGTCGCGCCCGTCGTGGGCCCCGAACTGGAACTCGTCGTACTGCGGCTTGATGTTCACCCGCGTCACGCCCGGGTCCCTCGCGAGGCCGGCCATGTCGACCTCGTTGTCGAAGTGCCCGATGTTGCCGATGATGGCCTTGTCCTTCATCCGCTTCATGTCATCGATCGTGATGACGTTCTTGTTGCCTGTGGCCGTGATGAAGATGTCGGCCGTCTCCACCATGTCCTCGAGCGTCGCGACCTGGTAGCCCTCCATCACGGCCTGCAGCGCGCAGATCGGGTCGATCTCCGTCACGACCACGCGGCAGCCCTGGCCCTTGAGCGCCTGCGCGCAGCCCTTGCCGACATCGCCGTAGCCGCAGACCACCGCCACCTTCGCCGAGAGCATCACGTCGCTGGCGCGGTTCAGCCCGTCGATCAGCGAGTGTCGGCAGCCGTACAGGTTGTCGAACTTGCTCTTGGTCGCCGAGTCGTTGACGTTGATCGCCGGGAAGAGCAGCGTCCCCGCCGCCGTCATCTCGTACAGGCGGTGCACGCCGGTCGTGGTCTCCTCGCTGACGCCCTTGATGCCGGCCGCCAGCGTCGACCACACACCCGGCCGGGCCTTCAGTTCCTTGCGGATCTGGTCGAGGATGACGCCCCACTCGGCCGGCTCGTTCGCCGCGTCGTAGGCCGGCACCTTGCCCTCGCGCTCGAACTGCGCCGCCTTGTGCACGAAGAGCGTCGCGTCGCCGCCATCGTCGACGATGAGGGTGGGGCCGCCGCCGTCGGGCCACACGAGAGCCTCGCTCGTGCACCACCAGTACTCCTCGAGCGTTTCGCCCTTCCAGGCGAACACCGGGATGCCGCGCGGCTCGGCCGCCGTGCCGCCCGTCTCGGGACGGCCCACGACGACGGCCGCGGCCGCGTGATCCTGGGTCGAGAAGATGTTGCACGACACCCAGCGCACGTCGGCGCCGAGCGAGGCCAGCGTCTCGATGAGGACGGCCGTCTGCACCGTCATGTGCAGGCTGCCCATGATGCGGGCCCCGGCGAGCGGGGCCTGGCCCGCGTAGCGCGCGCGCAGGGACATGAGCCCCGGCATCTCGTGCTCGGCCAGGCGAATCTCCTTGCGGCCGAACTCGGCCAGGCTCAGGTCCTTCACCTTGAACGGCTCGCGGCCGGCCTTCCGGGCCGCCTCGAACGCGTGAAGTGTCTCGGTCGCAACTGCCATCGTCATCTCCTTGTCGTGTCCTTCCTGCCGGCCGCGGCCGCAAACAACGCAGGGCCGCGTCCCTCCGGCGCCGGCGGCAGGGCGTGCCACCGGACGCGTTCGAATCCCGCGCTCTCGAGCAGGCGCGTCATCTGGGGCTCCGAGAACCCGAGCCAGACGTGCCCCATGGTCTGGCGGTACTCGTCGTGCTCGTGCGGCAGCATGTCGACGAGCAGCAGCCGGCCGTTCGGCCGCAGCACTCGTGCCGCTTCGGCCAGCGCGCGGTCGGGTTGCGGCAGATGGTGCAGCACCAGCACGATGGCGGCCGCGTCGAGGGCGCCATCGTCGAGGGGTAGATGTTCGAGTGTGCCCGGACGCACACTCACGTTGGGGTGGCCGGCCAGGCGCTCGCTGGCGGCCTCGAGCATCTCCCGCGAGTCGTCCACGGCCACGACCTGGCCGACAAACGGCGCGATCGCGTCGGCGAAGGCCCCGGTGCCGCACCCCAGGTCCCCAACCACCGCCTCGGGATCGAGCAAGCCGGCCAGTGCCCGGAGATGGCTGTCGCGTCCGAAGAGGTCTTCGCGCAGGCGGTCCCACTGCCCCGCGGCCGTCGAGAAGAACGCCTGCGACTTCTCGCGGCGGCGGGCCAGCACTTCGCGGAGCCGCCCGCGATCCTGCGCGGCGGAGGGCGTCGCGGCGATTTCGTCCTGCACGAGCGTCCAGAGCCGCCGCTGGGCGGGGTCGAGCGCCTCCCCGTTCACGGAGTAGAAGCGGCTGGTGCCGTCGCGCCGCGTGGCCACCCAGTCGCCGTCGGCGAGCGATCGAAGCTGTCGGCTGACGGTGGATTGTGGAAGCTGGAGGATCTCGCAGATCTCCCCCACCATCAGCTCCTGCTCCTGGAGAAGGAGCAGGATACGGCACCGTACGGGGTCAGCCAGCAGGGAGAGCTGGTCGAGAAGGGCTTCCTGGGACACTATATCCGTAAATCCGGATATAAGGATGGAACCTGGTCCGGCCCTGTGTCAAGGAAAAACGACGGAGACCTGGCGCAACTCGTCAGTTGATCTGACCGAGGCGCTCGCGCTGGTACCTGCCGGCCTGCACGGCCTCGCACCAGGCCCGATGCTCGAGGTACCACCCGACCGTGCGCTCGAGACCCGCTTCGAACGAGTGAGCGGGTTCCCAGCCCAGCTCCGCTCGAATCTTGCCGGCGTCGATCGCATACCGGCGATCGTGACCGGGACGATCGGCCACGTGGGTGATGAGCTCGCGATAGCTGGTTCGGCCCGCCGCGCGAAGGGAGGGATTCGAGGCCGCGGGCACCCTGGCCTCGACGGCGTCGCAGAGCGCTCCCACGACCTGGAGGTTCGTGCGCTCGTTCCCGCCGCCGATGTTGTACTTCTCGCCGATGCGTCCGCGGGTGAGCGCCGTCACGATGCCCGTGCAGTGGTCCTCGACATACAGCCAGTCGCGGACGTTCAGCCCGTCACCGTAGACCGGCAGGGGCCGCCCTTCGAGCGCGTTCAGCAGCATCAGCGGGACGAGCTTCTCGGGGAACTGGTACGGCCCGTAGTTGTTCGAACAGTTCGTCACGACGACCGGCAGGCCGTAGGTGTGGACGTAGGCCCTCGCGAGATGATCGGCGCCGGCCTTGGTGGCGGCATACGGTGAATTCGGTGCGTAGGGCGTCTCCTCGGAGAAGGTGCCCTTCTCGCCGAGCGTGCCGTAGACCTCGTCGGTCGACACGTGGAGCACGCGGAACCGCTGCCGGGCCTCGCCCGCGAGCCGCTGCCAGTACAGCCGCGCCGCATCGAGCAGTTCGAAGGTCCCGACGAGGTTCGTGTGCACGAACGCCCTCGGCCCGTCGATGGAGCGGTCGACGTGGCTCTCCGCCGCGAAATTGACGACGGCCTCGGGCTGCCAGGCCTCGAGCAGTTGGTCGACGAGCGTCCTGTCGGCGATGTCGCCCCTGACGAACGCACACCGTTCGCCGTCCACGACGCCGTCGAGGCTCTCGAGGCTGCCCGCGTAGGTCAGCTTGTCGAGGACGACGAGGCGCAGATCGGTGGTGGCCAGGACGTGCCTGACGAAATTACAGCCGATGAACCCGGCGCCGCCGGTCACCAGCCACGTGGGTCTGGACATGATGTGGATGTGGTGGAACCGGCGCTCGCGACGCCTGGTGTGACGCCGAGGCGGCGCGTCATGCGCAGGACGTTCACGCCGCCGCGGTGGGCCCAGTGGATGTCGTGCATCGTCTGCCGCATCAGGCGGAGGCCGAGTCCGCCCTGGGCGGCGTCCCGTCCGCCCGTCCTCACCGACGCCTCGCCCGCAAAGCGCGGCGCACGGTCCGTGATGGTCACGCGCAGCGCGCCGGGCGCGAGGTCGAGTCTCACGTGGAAGATCGCCGACGGGTCGTGGGGGTGCGCGTGGCGCACGATGTTGGTGCACGCTTCGTCGACGGCGAGTTCGACGTCCCGGCACGCGTCGACGTCGTCGATGCGCGCCCCGCACCACGCGCGCACGTCGGCGGCGACCGTCCTCACCGCGGCCAGCGTGGCCGTGGCTCTGAACTCGACCCAGCGTGACATCGCGCGTCCCTCCCGGATGCGCGTCAGGTGGCGGGGCTCTGGAAGTCGACGATCGCCTCGGCCTGCCCGTCGTAGATGGGCACCAGCCGGTCGAGCCGCGCGAGCTCGAGGATGGCCCGCACGTCGGGCTGTGCGCAGCAGATCCGCAGGTCGCCCTGATCGCCCATCTGTTTCATCGCCGAGATGATGGCCGAGAGCCCGGCGCTGTCGATGAAGGCCACCGGCTGAAGATTCAGGAGGAGACGGCGAGTCCCCTGCTCCACCTCGGCCAGCAGCATCTCTTTCAGTTCGCTCGCCCCCTGCGCATCGATGCGCTCCACGGCGGGGGTGAGGACCACCACGTCGTCAACGTGGCGTCGATGATGATGCATGTGCTCGATTACCCTCCCGCGTGTCCGGCCTCGCGGGACTGCCGCACCCACCGGCGGGGTCGTAAGCCAGACTGGCCGACAGCCACCGCTCGACGACGTCGAGGGGCAGGCCTTTGCGTGCGGCGTAATCGCGGACCTGATCCTCGCCCACCTGGCCGACCATGAAGTAGCCGGCCTGCGGGTGTGCCAAGTATAACCCGCTCACGCTCGCCGGCGGCGTCATGGCCCCGTTCTCGGTGAGATCCATGCCGATCCGGCGGGCGCCGAGCAGCGAGAAGAGCGTGAACTTCTCCGAGTGGTCGGGGCACGCCGGGTAGCCGAAGGCCGGGCGGATGCCGCGATACCGCTCGGCAGCGAGATCCTCGGGCGTGAGGTCCTCGCCGGTTCCGTACCCCCAGGCCTGCCGCGCCTCGGCGTGCAGCCACTCGGCGGCCGCCTCGGCCAGCCGGTCGGCCAGCGCCTTCACGAGGATCGCGCGGTAGTCGTCGTGCTCGGCCTCGTAGCGGGCGACGAGATCGGCAGCGCCGAGTCCCGCGGTGACGGCGAAGGCGCCCACGTAGTCCCGCCGGCCCGACGCCTGCGGCGCCACGAAGTCGGCGAGCGAGCGGTTCGGCTTGTCGTCGGCCTTCGCCTCCTGCTGACGGAGCATCGGAAACCGCGCCGCGACCTGGTCGCGAGCCTCGTCGGCGAAGAGCACGATGTCGTCGCCCTGGCTGTTGGCCGGCCAGAAGCCCCAGGCGGCACGCGCCGTCAGGAGCCGTCCGTCGACGATCTCCTGGAGCAGCGCCTGCGCGTGCTCGTACAACTCACGGGCCGCGGCCCCGTACTGCGGGTGGTCGAAGATCGCGGGGACCCGGCCCTTCAGCTCCCACGCGTGGAAGAAGAACGTCCAGTCGATCAGGGGCACGAGCGTCCCGAGGTCGATGTCCTCGACCGTGCGCACGCCCAGGAACTCGGGAACCGCGAGATCCTCGTCCCGCCAGCCGATGGCGAGGCGGTTGGCGCGGGCGGCCTCGATCGGAAGGAGCTTCCGCTGCTGCCTTCGCGCCACCTGCTCGCGCCACTGCACCTGACGCTCGCGGTTCTCGGCCACGAACGCGTCGCGCTGCCGCTCGTCGATGAGGCTCGCGACCACGCCGACGGCGCGCGAGGCGTCGAGCACGTGCACGGTCGGCCCCGGATACTCGGGCGCGATCTTCACGGCCGTGTGCTGCGGGCTCGTCGTCGCCCCGCCGATGAGCAGCGGCGTCGACATCCCGCGCCGCGTCATCTCGCGCGCCACGACGACCATCTCGTCGAGCGACGGCGTGATGAGTCCCGACAGGCCGACGATGTCGGCCTCGTGCTCGGCGGCGGCCGCGAGGATGCGGTCGACGTGGACCATCACGCCGAGGTCGATGACCTGGTAGCTGTTGCACCCGAGCACCACGCCCACGATGTTCTTGCCGATGTCGTGCACGTCGCCCTTCACGGTGGCCAGCACCACGCGCCCCTGCGCCGCCGACGCCCCGGCCTTCTCCGCCTCCATGAACGGCTGCAGATAGGCCACGGCCTTCTTCATGGCCCGCGCGCTCTTGACCACCTGGGGGAGGAACATCTTGCCCGCGCCGAACAGGTCGCCCACCGTTCGCATGCCGTCCATGAGCGGCCCCTCGATGACCGCGATGGGACGGCCCAGCTTCTGCCGCGCCTCCTCGGCGTCCTCGTCGATGAAGTCGACGACCCCGTGGACGAGCGCATGTGCGAGGCGCGCCTCGACGGGCGCCTCTCGCCAGGCGAGGTCCGCCGTGCGGCGCGTGCCCTCGCCCTTCACGGTGTTGGCGAACTCCACGAGGCGTTCGGTCGCGTCTTGACGGCGGTTGAACAGCACGTCCTCGACGCGCTCGAGCAGATCCGCGGGGATGTCCTCGTAGACGGTGAGCTGTCCGGCGTTGACGATGCCCATGTCGAGGCCGGCCGCGATCGCGTGATACAGGAACGCGGCGTGCATCGCCTCGCGGACACGATCGTTCCCGCGGAACGAGAACGACAGGTTGCTGATGCCTCCCGAGACCTTCACGCCCGGGCAGCGCGCCTTGATGAGGCGTGTGGCCTCGATGAAGTTCGCGGCGTACGCGTTGTGCTCTTCGATCCCGGTCGCGACGGCCAGCACGTTGGGGTCGAAGATGATGTCGTGGGGGTCGAACCCCAGCCGCCCGGTCAAAAGCGCATAGGCTCGCTCGCAGATCTCGACCTTGCGCTCCACCGTGTCGGCCTGCCCGACCTCGTCGAAGGCCATGACGACCACGCCTGCCCCGAAGCGCTGGATCACGCGGGCGCGCCGCAGGAACTCGTCCTCGCCGTCCTTCAGACTGATCGAGTTGACGACCCCCTTCCCCTGGAGGCACTTCAGCCCCGCCTCGAGCACCGACCAGCGGGAGCTGTCGATCATCACGGGCACGCGGGCGATCTCGGGCTCGGTGGCCACGAGGTTCAGGAACGTCGTCATCGCCTGCTCGGCGTCGAGCATGCCTTCGTCCATGTTGACGTCGAGCAGGTTGGCGCCGCTGCGCACCTGATCGAGCGCCACGCCGAGCGCGGCCTGATAGTCGCCCGCCTTGACGAGGCGGGCGAACTTGGCCGAGCCGGTCACGTTGGTCCGCTCGCCGATCATCTGGAAGTTGCTGTCCGGCCGGATCGTGAGCGGTTCGAGCCCCGAGAACTGCGTGAACGGCGTGCCTTCGGCGGGTGGCCGCCGGCCTGGCAACCCCGCCACCCCCCGCGCGATGGCGGCGATGTGCGCAGGCGTCGTGCCGCAGCACCCGCCGACGATGTTCACCAGCCCGGCCTCGGCGAACCCGCGCAGCAGCGATGCCGTCTCGTCGGGTTGTTCGTCGTACGCGCCAAACGCGTTCGGCAGGCCGGCGTTGGGATAGCAGGACACGTGGCAGGTGGCCAGGCGTGCCAGCTCCTCGAGATACGGCCGCATGTCGGCGGCGCCGAGCGCACAGTTCAGGCCCACCGCGAACGGGCGGCCGTGGGCGACCGAGATCCAGAAGGCCTCCACGGTCTGCCCCGAGAGCGTGCGGCCGCTGCGGTCGGTGATGGTCACCGAGATCATCACGGGCACGCGCCGGCCCCGTGCCTCGCATTCCTCGTCGATGGCGACCAGGGCCGCCTTGGCGTTGAGCGTGTCGAAGATGGTCTCGACGAGCAGCGCGTCGACACCGCCGTCGAGCAGCCCCCGAACCTGATCGCGGTAGGCGTCGCGCACTGCGTCGAAGGTCGTCCCTCGCGCCGAGGGATCGTTCACGTCGGGCGAGATCGAGAGCGTGCGGTTGGTCGGCCCGATGGACCCCGCGACGAAGCGCGGGCGCTCCGGGGTCTTGGCCGACCACTCGTCGGCCGCCTGCCGCGCGAGGCGTGCGCCGGCGACGTTCAGCTCGTAGGCGAGCGCCTCGAGCCCGTAGTCGGCCTGCGCCACGGCCGTCGCGGTGAACGTATTGGTCTCGACGATGTCGGCGCCGGCCTCGAGGTACTGGCGGTGGATGTCGAGCACGACATCCGGCCGCGTGAGCGACAGCAGGTCGCTGTTGCCCCTGAGGTCGTACGGGTGGTCGCGGAACCGCTCGCCGCGAAAGTCGGCCTCGCCGAGTTGCCACCGCTGGATCATCGTGCCCATGGCCCCGTCGATGACGAGGATGCGGTGCGCGAGGGCGTGCTCGAGGGCGGGTGAGACTGGCATGGGGACTCCTTCCCCTATCTTAAGCGCCGGAGCGGCTTCAATCCGGCCGTACATGACACGGGCCGCCTGCACGGCGGCCCGTGAGGGACGCGGCCCCGGCGCGACCTTCGGGTCAGCGTCCGCCGGGACTGGCCGCCGGCGCGGCCGCGTAGACGTCGTCCTTCGACAGGAAGCCGTCGCCGATGAGCACGGCGTCGAGGTTGCCCTTGTCCACGGTAATGGGCTCGAGCAGCATCGTCGGGACCTGCTTCTGCCCGTTGTCGGTGGTGGCCACCGTGTCGACCGGCTCGCCGTTGGCGAGCTGCACCGCCGCGCGCGCCGCCAGGCGCGTGAGGCTGCCGAGCGGCTTGTACACGGTCATCGCCTGGGTTCCCGCCACGATCCGCCGCGCGGCATCGAGCTCGGCGTCCTGTCCCGAGACCAGCACCTTCCCGGCCAGGCCCCGCGCCTCGAGCGCCTCGATCGCGCCTCCGGCCGTGGCGTCGTTCGAGGCGACGACGGCGACGACGTTGTTGCGGGCCTTGTCGAGGCCTGCGAGGGTGATCTTCTCCGCTTCCTCCGCCGACCAGTTCGCCGCGTAGGCGTCGGCGACCAGCCTGATCGCGCCGCTCTTCACCGCGGGTCCGAGCACCTTCATCTGGCCCGCGCGGAAGTGCTGCGTGTTGTCGTCGGTCGGCGATCCGCCGATGAGGACGTAGTTCCCCTTCGGGGCGCGGTTCAACAGGTACTGGGCCTGCATCTCGCCGACCTTCTCGGTGTCGAACGTGACGTAGAGATCGATGTCGGCGTTGCGGATCAACCGATCGTAGGCGATGACGGGCACCTGGCGAGCCTTGGCCGCGGCGACGATCTCCGCGGCGCGATCGGCGTCGTTCGGCACGATCACGAGCACCTTCACGCCCGCATCGAGCAGCTCGGTGGCATGCTTGACCTGGGCATCGTGCGAGCCCTCGCCCGCCCGCGTCTCGACGCGCACGCCCAGCGCCTCGGCCCGTTCCGTGAACAAATCGCGATCCCGCTGCCACCGCTCGTGGGTGGTGTCGAGAAGGAACCCGATGACGGGCCGATCGGGCTCCTTCGACTTCTGCGCCTCGGGCGACGCGCCGCCGCCCCCGCACGCGGCCGCCGCGAGGAGCGCGGCCCCGATTGCCAGCACCTTGGCACGCATCATGACCTCCTCCACCAGGCCCGCCCTCGTCAGGACGCCGCGACCTGGTAACGCTTCCGGATGGTGGGGATGAGGTACTCCGAGAACGCTCGCCTGAAATCGTAGCGCGGACTGAACCCCCAGTCACGCCGGGCCGCCTCGTCGTCGACGTCGGCCGGCCAGGAGTCGACGATGCCCTGCCGCTTGGCGTCCACGGCCCAGGTAATGTCGGCGCGCGGGAACGACTCGAGCACGATCGCGCGTACCTCGTCGGCCGTGGGGCTGAACGCCCCCACGTTGTAGGCGGTCTTCGTGAGCGCCTCCCGCGGCACCGCCGACAGCGCCAGCAGCGCGTCGACGCCGTCGGGCATGGCCATGAAGGGAATGCGCGTGTCGGGCCGCACGAAGCAGGCGTAGGACTCGCCCCGTGCGGCCGCGTGAATCATCTCGGGCGCGTAGTCCGAGGTGCCGCCCGATGGCACGGTCACGGCCGAGATCAGCCCCGGGAACCGGACGCAGCGGAAGTCGACCCGGCCCGTCTGCGGATCGGCGGCAAGCTGCTTGTAGTGCCGGGCGTAGTAGTGGCCGAGCTGCTCGCAATAGAGCTTGTTGCACCCGTACATTGTCGTGGGCGTGGCGAACTGATCCTCGCGCACGCGTCCGGCTCTCGCCTTGGTGTCCAGATCCGGCAGCCCGTAGGCCGCAATCGACGAGGGGTAGACGAAGACGACCGGCCGGCCGTGCGACTCGCCTTCGCGCTGGGCGAACTCGAGCAGGTTCAGCGTCCCCTCCACGTTCACCTGGTGGGCCGTGACGGGCGTGAACTCGGACCGGGTCGAGAGCAGGGCGGCGAGGTGAATCACCAGATCGATCTCGAACTCGGCCAGCAACCGGTCGAGCAGGCCCTTGTCCAGAATCGAGCCGACGACCTCGCGATGGACCAGGCGGGCTATCGGAGGCTCGAGCGGGTTCACATCGAGCGTGACGATACGTCGGCGGTCGTCGTCGGCCAGGCGTTCGATGAGGCCGTGGCCGATTTCGCCGCCGGCGCCGGTGATGAGCACGACGGGTTTGCGCATGCAGCAGTCTCCGGGGGCGGAGGGGCGGAACGGGACCTCGCGTCAGGCGCGCGGCAGCGCGTCGATGGCCGCCTCGAGTTCGCCGACCATGCGATCCAGCTCCTCGACGACCGCCGTCACCGTGACCGGGTCGCCGAGATCGACGCCGGCCCGCCGCAGCAGGGTCATCGGGTGGTCGCTTCCGCCGGCCTTCAACAGGTCGAGGTACCGGGCGACGGCCGCCTCGTGGACGGGACCGGCACCCGAACGCAGATCCTTCATCAGACGCGCGGTCGAGGCAAAGCACGTGGCGTATTGATACACGTAGTACGGCGACCCGAAGAAGTGCGGGATGCGGGCCCACGTGACGCGCGACAGGTCGTCGTAGTCGATGGCATCGCCGTCGTAGTCGCGCAGCAGCGTCAGGTACAGCTCGCCGAGGCCCTCGGCCGTGACCGGTTCGTCGGCCTCGACGAGCCGGTGCGTCCGCAGCTCGAAATCGGCGAACATCACCTGCGTGAAGAACGTGCCGACGATCTCGTCGATGGCATGCTGGAGCAGCACGACGCGCTCCCGCGGATCGGTCGTGCGCGCCAGCAGGTAGTCGAGGAGGAGCGCCTCGGAGAGCGTCGAGGGGACCTCGGCGACGAAGATCGTGTAGCTCGAGTACACGAACGGCTGGTGCTCGTGCGAGAACAGCGTGTGCATCGAGTGCCCCATCTCGTGGGCCAGCGTGAACACGGCGTCGAGCGTGTGGTTCCAGTTGAGCAGCATGTACGGGTGCACACCGTAGACGGGCGCCGAGTACGCACCGCTGCGCTTGCCGGGGGTCTCGAACACGTCGATCCAGCGGCCGTCGAAGGCCTCCCGCATCCGGCGCTGGTAGTCGTCGCCCAGCGGCGCGACCGAGGCCACGATCCAGTCGAGCACCTCGCCGTAGTCGTACCGGCGGTCGAAGTCGACGAGCGGCACCGAGCCGTCGTAGATGTGGTAGGTCTCGACGCCGAGCACGCGCTTCCGTAGCCGGTGGTAACGCTGGAGGGGCGCCACGCCGGCGCGCGTGGCCTCGACGAGCGTCGTCACCACCTCGGGAGGGATGGCGTTGCCGAAGAGCGCCGCGTCGAGCGTCGTCTCGTAGCGCCGCGCGCGCGCCACGAACCAGTCGCGCTGCAGCACGCCGTTGTAGAGCGACGCGTAGGTGTTCTGCGAGGCGGCGAACACCTCGTGGAGCGTCGTGAAGGCGAGCGCGCGGTCGGCCTGCACGCGGTTCCGCGCGAGGATGGCGCGGTACTGGCCGTAGGTCATCTGCACGGTCTCGCCGGTGCTGAGCGTGACCGTGGGCCAGCGCACGTCGGCCGTCGAGAGCGCCTCGTAGGATTCGTCGGGCGCGGATTCGAGGCGGCTGGCCAGCGCCATCAGCCGCTCGCCTTCGGCGTCGAGGACGTGCGTCTGCAGGCGGTAGAGCTCCTCGACGGCAAAGCGGTAGACGTCGAGGCCCGGGACGGTGTCGAGCCAGCCACGCACCGTCTCGAGCGGGATGGCGAGCACCTCCGGGTTGAACCACGAGGTCGCCTGCGCCCAACGCGCGAGCAGTGCCTGTACCTGCTGGCGCCGCGCGTTCACCGCGTTGTCGCGCTGGTCCTCGTCGTAGCGGAGCGCCGCGAAGTAATAGACCTTGTAGGCGAGCTGCCCGAGCGCGTCGGCGGCCTGCAGGGCCGAGCGCAGCCGTTCGCCCCCCTGCGCCAGCGTACCCTCGAGCGCCCGAAAGGCCTCGATACGGACCGCCAGTTCGTCGCAGCCGGCCTGCCAGGCGTCCCAGCCGGGGTAGATGTCCGCCAGCTTCCAGGTGTAGTGTTCGGGAATCTCGTGCCGTTCACGAACGACCGCGGTGGCCGGCGCCGGCGAGGCATGGAGCATGCGCATAGTGGAGGACCATTCTATAACCGGCTCGATCCCCGGGACCCGTGCGGCTCGCAGGGCGGCCCGCACGCGGGCAGCTGCGCTCCAGGTCGCGCTCATCGTGGCGGCGCTGGCCGCGCTGGCGCCGCGCGATGTCACGGGAGTGGCGGCCCAGGCAGGCAGTGCCATCCAGCCCGCACGTCGGGCCGAGCCGCTGGCCCTGCCGTCCCCAGACGAGGCCACCGCGCTTCGCACCTACATCGAGCGCACGTGGGAGGTGCTGACCCGCACGCTCGACGACCTGCCGGCGGCCGCGGAAGACCCCAAGTACCCGCGCCCGGCAGGCGAGCCCTGGCCGGTGTACGTCGCCCCGACCGAGAACCTCGCGCGGGTGAGCGCGCACGTGGCCTCGACGCTCGACGAGGCGGACCGCCGACGCCTCGTGGTGCGCGTGCTTCCCGACAGGCCGCTCGACATGGAGGACCACGGGCTCCTTTACCTTCCGGAGCCTTACGTCGTGCCGGGCGGACGCTTCAACGAGATGTACGGGTGGGATTCGTACTTCATCGTGCGCGGGCTCCTCGCGGCGGGCCACGTCGAGCGGGCGCGGCAGATGACCGACAACCACCTCTACCAGGTCGAGCACTACGGCATGGTGCTCAACGCCAACCGCACCTACTACCTGTCGCGATCGCAGCCGCCGTTTCTCGCCACGCAGGTGCTCGAGGTGTTCGAACGGACGCGCGATCGCGCTTGGCTCGAGCGAGCCGTCGGCCTCGTGGACCGCTACTACGCGGTGTGGACACAGGCGCCGCATCTGGCAGGGACGACCGGCCTTGCCCGCTACTACGACCGCGGCGAGGGCCCCGCACCCGAGGTGGTCGCCAGCGAACGCGACGCGCGGGGCCGCACGCACTACGACCGCGTCGCGGAGCACTTCGCCCAGGCCGGTGAGCGTATCAACGGCTTCCCCACCGCGCTGTTCTACGACCGGCGGGCACGGCGTCTGACCCCGTTCTTCTACAAGGGCGACCGGTCGATGCGCGAATCGGGCTTCGACCCGTCGAACCGGTTCGGGCCCTTCGGCGCCGCCATCACCCGGTTCGCGCCGGTCTGCCTGAACAGCCTGCTGTACCGATACGAGCGCGACCGCGCGGCCCTGGCGCGCCACCTGGAACGGGACGGCGAAGCGCGCCTGTGGGAGCGACGGGCCGAGACCCGGCGGCTCGAGGTGGATCGCCGCCTCTGGAACGAGGCGCGCGGGATCTACCTCGATTTCGACGTCGAGGCCGGGGAGCGGCGCGACTACCTGTTCGCGACCACGTTCTTCCCGTTGTGGACCGGCCTGGCGACGCCCGCGCAGGCTCGTCGCGTGCGCGCGGCGCTCGAACAGTTGGAGGCGCCCGGCGGCCTCCTGACGAGCACCACGGTCAGCGGCAGCCAGTGGGATGCGCCCTTCGGCTGGGCCCCCTTGCAGCTGGCGGCCGTCGAGGGACTCCGGCGCTACGGGTTCGAGGAGGATGCCGCGCGGCTTGCGGCGCGATTCGTCGGCCTCGTCTCCAAGGAGCTCGGGGAGCACGGCATCATCGTCGAGAAGTACGACGTCCGGCGGCGTGAATCCGACGTCGGCAGCGGCATCAGGTTCGGCTACGACACCAACGAGGTCGGCTTCGGCTGGACCAACGCCGCAGTGCTCGAGATGCTGGCCCTGCTCGACGCCCGACAGCGCGAGGCGGTTGGCGCGGCGCAGGGCGAGGGATCGGCGTCACGCTGAAGGAGGGCCGGCGCGGCGCATCGGCGGCTGGCGGCGCTAGACGATCGGCCTGACGTCCACGTCGATGTCGCCGCCCTCGATCATGAGCACGGCAAACGACGGAATCAGGTGGAAGCGCGCCGGGCCGGCCGCTCCCGGGTTCACGACGACCTGCCGTCCGATGCGCTCGACGAGCGCGCGGTGGGTGTGGCCGTAGACGATCACCGTCGCGCCGTAGCGCTCGACGAGGCGCGCCGGCGTGGGCGATCCCAACTCGTGTCCGTGGCTGACGTGCACGTCGACGGCGCCGAGCGTCAGCGAGAGCGACGCGGGAAGGTGGCCATCCAGGATGTCGGTGTTGCCGTAGACGGCCGCAACGGGCGCCACCGTGGCCAGCGCCTCGAGGACGCGGCTGCCGCCCACATCCCCCGCATGCAGGATCCGGGAGACGTCGGAGGCCCGCAGGGCCCGGAGCAGCTCGGGGCGCACCAGACCGTG
>JAHDVQ010000099.1 GCA_023384595.1 Vicinamibacteraceae bacterium
GGCTACAAGCGCGTCGAGAAGATCATGACGGCGCTGCTGATGGTCATCCTCATCTCGTTCATCATCGTGGCCATCAAGGCACTGCTCGACTGGCACACGTGGGCGTCGCTGGCCGGTGGGCTCGTGCCGCAGATTCCTCCGAACGAGCCGGTGGTGGGCTCGCCGGACAAGGTGCGCGACGCGTTCACGCAGGTGATGGGCATTGCGGGGCAGGCGCTGCCGCCGTCGGTGATGCTCGCCTACGGCTACCTCGCCGCCAACTCGGGACAGACGGCGAAAGACGTCAAGGCGGCCTTCCGCAAGACCGTGCAGAACCTCGGGGTCATCTGGGGGCTCTTCTCGGTGGTCGTCATCGTGGCCGGCGCGACGGCGCTGCACGCGGTCTACGACGGCAACGGTCCAACCTTCCTGGGCGTGAGCCACTACTCGCAGATCGAGAGCATTCCCGTGGCGGGCCAGGTGCTCGGTCCGGCGTTTCCGGGCGCGCTCGGGTTCATTGCGCCGCGCTTCTTCTCGCTCGGCCTGCTCGCGGCGGGATTCACGACGCTCATCTCGGTCTCGCTCACCATGACCTACTTCTGCCTCGACATGGCGCGTCGCGACTGGCACTTCCGTGAGGGAAAGGGCAACCCGGCGTTCAAGTGGGTGTTCGCCGGGTGGATCGCGATTCCGGGCATCCTGGCGCCGTTCTGGCAACTGCCCGCCCTCATCAAGGCGATCCTGGCCATGGTGGGCAACCTGATCCTGGCGCCGGTGTCGGTGCTCGTCATCATCTACTTCGTGAACCGGCCCTTCATGGGCGAGTACAAAGCCAGCGCGGGTCGCAACACCATTCTCTGGATCACTGCCGTCTTCGCCTTCCTGCTCGTGGCCAACGGGCTTGCGGGATACTTCAGATAGACCAACGCTCCAGCCAGCAGGGGCCGCCGCTCGTGTCGCGCGCGGCCCTCCTCGCGGCGACGATGTAAGAAACGGTCCCTCCGCGGCGTCATACGAGGTAACACAGAGGTCAACACCGCCTCAGACGGGCGGTGCCCCCCGATGACGTCTCACACGTCGTTCGACGACGCGTACGACCGATTTGCGCCAGGCGTGTATCGATACTTGAGACGCCTGACCGGATCGGCCGCCACCGCGGAGGATCTCCTGCAGGAGACCTTCCTGAAGCTCCACCTGCAACTGACGAGCGGCGCGAGCGTGGCCCAGGTGAAGCCCTGGCTCTACCGGGTGTGCACCAATCTCGCGCGCGACCGGGAGCGGTCGTCGATGCGGGCGCGGCTCCGCGACGAGCGCTACGCGGAGCCCTCTCCGGTGGTCGTCGACTTCCGCCGCTCGTTCGAAGACCAGGAGCTCATCCGCGCGGCGCTGCGCCGCGTGGTGCCGCGCATGCGCCAGGTCCTTCTGCTGGCGGCCGAAGGCCTGACGTATCGGGAAATTGCCGAGTTGACCGGCATCGAGATCGCTTACGTCGGCGTGCTGCTGCACCGCGGGCGGAGCGCCCTCCGCATGCACCTCGAAGAACTGGAGAACCACCGTGTACCGCGACAGCGGCTGCGCTGACGATCTCGTCTTGGCCCAGTGGGTGGACGGGGAGCTCGAGCCGGTTCGGGCCGACCTGCTCTACGTCCACCTCGAGACGTGCGCATCGTGCCGCGAGCGGGTCGACGTCATGACGCGCGCCAAGCGGATCTGCGACGAGCATCTCTGGGCCGAGGACGAAACGGGCCGGGAGGCCGCCGACGAGGCGATCGCCCGCGTGCGCGCGCAACTGGCGCGCCAGCTGGCCGCGGCGCGACCCGCTCGCACATGGTGGCGGCACCTGGCCATCGCCGCGGCCGCCGTGCTGGCCGTGGTCTTCGTCCTGCGCATGGACCTTTGGGAGCCTCCGGTCGAGGCGTCGGGCGCGCGCATCATCGCGGCCGCGGCGCTCAGCGAGCGCTCGTGGGCGTGGGCGCCCTATCACGTGCGGCGGCGCGTGCTGTCGGTCGACTACCGGGGCAGCGCCTACATCCCCGACGGCCGGTATCGGTGGGTCTCGCTGCAATGGAATCGTGCCGACGGCGTGGCGACCATCTCGAAGCGCTTCGACGAGGCCAATCGCCTCGTGGCCGCGCATTGGCGCGATGCCGACGGTCGCGAGTTCGACTACCTCGCCGATCGACCGGTGCCCTACGAGGTGATTCCTTCGTCGGCCGAGCTGCGGGCCGCGCTGCCGCGTCTCGAGCCGGCCCGGCGCGAGGCGCTCGAGGCGTTCCTCACACGGCGCGAGACCCTCCTCGATCAGTCCGAGCAGCGGCGCTCGTTCGAGACGTGGTTCACGCGCAGCACCACGGCGGACACGCGCGGCGCGACGGCCCGGCGCCTCGAGTCGAGCCGGTGGGGCGAGGTCTACTACATCCGCACCGATCAGCGATTCGAACCGAGTCCGCATGGCCCCTCACGCATCCTGGCCGAGAACTACATCTCGGCCGACGACCTCAAGCGTCGCCGCCTCCTGGTGACGCGCTATGGGCCGGCCGGCCGCGTCGAAACGCAGGACACCTACTGGCTGGCGTACGAAGATGCGACGCCGGCCGACTTCGAGGCCGAGTCGATGGGCACGATGATGGTGGGCCGGCCGGTGCGCTACTGGACGGCCGTCGAGGTGGCCGACCGCGAGCTCGAGGCGCGGGCGCGGCGCCTCGTTCCACAGCGGGAGGAAGGCACGCCGCGATGAAGCCGTTCCTCGTCGACTGTATCGTCCTCGTCGCCGCCATGGCGGCGGCCGCCGTCGTACCGGACATCGCGGTGGCGCAGCAGCCCACGCAGGTCCCGGACGCGCCGCCGCCGGCGCTCGCGCCCGGCGCCGCGTCGACGCTCATCGTGCGGTGGATCGTCGAGGACGGCTACTACATCGACGCCGAGCCGGCCTCGTCTGTCACCCTGCGGGCACCGGCGGGCGTCCGCGTGACGCCGGCGCGCGTCGAGACGGCGGGGCGAGTGCTGGGCGGGGCCGAGTACGAGACGCGGATCACGGTGGCCGGCGACGCACGGCCCGGACGCGCCGATCTCCGGGGCGCGGTGGACTTGTTCTTCTGTTCGATTCCCGAGAAGTGGTGCAAGCGCGTGACGAGGACCACGACGGTCCCGTTGCGCGTCGCTGCGGCGGGCGAGGCCCCGACCGCACCCGAGACGATACAGCTCGAACTGCTGGTGCCGCTCGACGAGGAGCGGTGAGGGGCGACGCGGACCTGGACGCGGCGACACGCCGGACTGACTGGAGGCACGCAATGAGGAAGGCAGCGACCGTGGTGCTGGCGGTGGGGCTCGTGTGGCTCGCGCCGCGTGCCGTCATGGCCCAGAGCGATCTGGGCAGCATCACCGGCTACGTGGTCGATCAATCGAAGGCCGTGCTGCCTGGCGTGACGGTCACGCTGCGGGGCCCCGCCATCATGGGTAGCCGCGTGGCCGTTTCGGATCAGGACGGGTTCTACCGGCTCCTGAACGTGCCGCCGGGCGAGTGCGTGCTGGTGGCCGAACTGCCCGGGTTCGCCCAGGTGCAGCGCCCCGGCATCGTGATGCGGGCCGGACTGAACCTCACCATCGATCTCCAGATGCAGCTCGGGCAGATGTCGGAGGTCGTGGAGGTCACCGGCGCCGCGCCGCTGCTCGAGACGGAGAAGGCCGACCGACGCTTGAACGTCACCGGCGACTTCCTGCGTGCGCTGCCGCTCTCGCCGGGCCACGACTGGTGGGATGCGATGCAGGTGGTGCCAGGCGTCCAGATCCTCGGCGGCAGCGGCGGCGTGCTCGAGAGCCGGGGCGGGGGCCTGTCGAGCAACATGTTCCTGCTCGAGGGCATCGACGTGAGCGACGTGCAGCAGAACTATGCGGGCGGCACGCAGATTCCCGTCGACAGCGTGGCCGACATCAGGATCAGCACGACCGGCCAGGACGCGTCGAGCCGGATGGCGGTCGGCGCCAATCTGAACATGATCACCAAGTCGGGATCGAACCAGATTGCGGGCACGTTCACGACGGATTTGCAGCCCAAGCGTCTCAACGACAGCAACATCCCCGGCGGGAGCCCCGCCGACCAGACCATCTTCCAGTACTCGGGCACGCTGGGCGGCCCCGTCGTGTTCGACCGGCTGTGGTACTTCGGGTCGTACCGCTACATCTCGCAGACCAACGGCATCGCCCGGAAGCCGATCGACATCGAGACGGTGCGGATCTTCGAGCCGGACTATCAGCCGTTCAGCGTCGAACTGCCGGTCCATCAGTTGATGGCGAAGGCGACCTACCGAATCTCGCCGGCGGACCAGGCGGCGTTCATCTACCAGTACAACCGCACCGACACGCGCAACAACGGCAACGATCCTCGCTGGACGCAGCAGCGGGCGCTGGGACAGTTCTCGGGCGGGCCGATGTACGGCGGCACGTATCAGCGCGTGTTCGGCCAGCGCGCCACGCTCGACGCGCAGGGCGGCGGCTGGAACAAGCCCTTCGAGGTGAAGCCGCAGGGCAGCGGGCCGAACGTGATCGTGTATCCGGGCACGCTCCTGAGCGGCGGACGGCTGACGGGGCAGGCCCCGAAGGTCGTCGACATGGGGAACGTGCAGTCGGTGAACCGCTCCGAGCAGCGGCGCCGCAACGCCAACGTCGACCTGCAGTACTTCTTCAAGGGCCTGAAGGGGACGCACCAGTTCGCCGTGGGCGGCAACTACCTCTGGACCGAGTACACCTTCGTCAACACCGTGTCGAACGACGGCTTCATCCTCGAGGAGCAGGTGCTCCTCGATCCGTCGAACCCGGCGGGAGGCACGCGTCCGTTCCATCGCCGGTATCAGGACCCCATCAAGCTCCCGGGCACGGGGAAGGCGTCGCAGACCTTCGGGTTCTACGTGCAGGACACGTGGCGGCCCGGGCAGCGCTGGGTGCTGAATCTCGGCGTGCGGTTCGACCGCGCCCAGGCACAGGACACGTGGGGCGACACCACGCAGGCCTCGTGGCAGGGCGGCCCGCGCCTGGGAGCGACGTATCAGATCACGAGCGACGGCCGGAACGTGCTGCGGCTCTCGTACAACCGGATGTACGACGCCATCAACAACCTGTTCCTGCCGTCGGAGGGCTCGCTCAGCCGCAACACACGCGACATCTACGACCTCGATGGGAACGGCACGTTCGAAACCGAGTTCACGACCCCGGGCATCCTCACACGCCCGACGCCGGCGACGGGGGCCACGCGCAGCATCACGCGGTCCGACCTGAAGCAGCCGCGCACCGAGGAGTTCTCGGTGGGCTACTCGCGGCAGCTCCCGTGGCAGCTCGTGGCCGATGCGACGTTCGTGTATCGGCAGTACAAGGACCGGATGGTCGGGGTGGACATCAACGGCATCTACGAGAACGGCCAGTTCCTCGGCTACCGCGATCCCAACTTCAACGCCATCATCGAGGCGCGCAACACCGACCGCAACTGGTTCGTCTACAAGGGCCTCGACCTGACGCTCTCGAAGAGCCTGTCGCACAACCTCCAGTTCCTGGTCGGCTACACCTACGCGAACCTGGGCTCGCGCGGCACGTGGGAGGAGAACGATCCGGCCGGACTGCTGCAGCCCATCGGCTTCGAGAGCGACAAGGGCATCGGCCGCACGGTCTACGTCGTGAGCTCCCAGGTCAACAGCCTGAGCCAGTTCAGCTTCTACAACACCGGCACGCCGCCGCACAGCTTCAAGTTCAACGCCACCTACGTCGCGCCGTTCGACATCACCGTGGGCGTCAGCTACACCTACCAGATGGGGCAGTGGAGCGGGCCGATCTACACGCTGATCCCCGCCTCCGAGGTCCCCGTGCCGACCACGGTGAGGTTGTCCACTGGACGCGTCGTGAGCAATCCGCTCGCCACGCGCACCAGGTTCCTCTACTCGGATCGCGACGAAGGTCAGGTGACGGCCCCGGCCCTGAGCCAGCTGAACCTGCGCCTCGGCAAGCAGGTACGTGTGGGGCAGGCCGTCTTCGAGGCCGCGCTCCAGGGATTCAACCTGTTCAACCGGGGCGAATCGCTGTCGTTCAGTTCGCCCACGCTCGTGCAAGGAGAGCCCATGCGCTTCAACTACTTTGGCGTGCAGTCGCCGCGGGCCGGCCAGGTCACGCTGAGCGTGCGCTTCCGATGAGATCGCGCGGCGCTCTCTCTGGCGCGTGTGTGGCCCTTCTCGCGCTTGGCTGGGTGACGACGCCGGCTGTCCATGCGGCACAGCAGCCCGCCGCTCAGGCGGCGCAGGCCTTCGTGGTGCCCGACGATCTCGGCGCTTTCATCGCGGAAGTGGCCCGGGCGATGGCCGAGGAGCCGGCCAAGGGTCGGCAGATGATCTCGAGGGCGGCCCGCGCCATTGAATCGCGCGAGGTCTCCGGGGAGAACCGCCTGTATGCGGCACTCCTGCTGGCGCGGGGGTATCGTGGCGCGGCGGCGCTCGCGCGCGTGCGGGCCTACCTGGCCGACGCACCGGCCAACCGGGAGCTCGGCCTGGCCGTGCTGGCCGACGC
This sequence comes from Vicinamibacteraceae bacterium, assembly GCA_023384595.1. Taxonomy (GTDB): domain Bacteria; phylum Acidobacteriota; class Vicinamibacteria; order Vicinamibacterales; family JAFNAJ01; genus JAHDVQ01. The sequence goes on from JAHDVQ010000099.1 coordinate 6,523, forward strand.
CGCCTCGTTCGACGCGGAGCACTTCGCCGAGGCGCGCGAGGCGTACGCCGCCTACCAGGCGGCGTTCGGCTCGAGCGCGACGACCGATCCGCTGAGGCCCGGCGTGCCGCTACGGCTGTGGCTCGAGGAAGCCATGGCGCGCGTGGCGCTGCTCGACAACGAGGACATGCCAACTGCGCTCACGCACTACGCCAGGGCACGGGCCATCGCCGAGGCCCTGCCGCCGGGCGCGATGCCGCTCGAGGACCGGTTCCGTCTCCGCTGGTACCACGCCGACGCGCTCCACGCGACGGGACGGCGCGACGAGGCCATGACGCTGCTCGAGTCCACACGGCCGCTCGTGAAGGACGACACGAAGCTGCGCCTCCAGCTCGAGGACTTCATCCTCTTCAAGCAGACCAACGCGCTCGTCGAGGCGGGCCGGCACGCCGAGGCGCGCGCGCTGCTCGAGCGCCGGCTCCCAGAGTTCGAGGCGGCGCCCATCTCGAAGCGCAGGGTCACGAAGCTGCTCGACCGGGTGAAGCTGGTCGATCAGCCGGCCCCTGAGCTTGCCGAGAACGTCCAGTGGGTAGGCGGAGGCCCTCACACCCTCGCCGCCCTTCGTGGACACGTGGTCGTGCTGGAGTTCCTGACCTCGGGTTGACGGCCCTGCCGCGAGAGTTACCCCCACCTGAACGACCTGGCGACTCGCTACGCCGCGCAGGGCCTCAGGGTCATCGGGGTGACTCGGCGACTGGGCACGGTCGTGCCCAAGGACGGACCAACGATCAAGACCCCGGACTTCGCCGACGAGCTGAAGGCGATGACGCAGTATCACCGCGACTTCGCCCTGGCGTTTCCGCTGCTCGTGGGCGAGGACGATGCGACCAACGTGCGGTATGGCGAGATGGGCGTGCCCATGACCGTGATCATCGACCGCGAGGGGGTCATCCGTCACATCGCGCAGGGGTACCGCCCCGGGAAGGACATTCCGGTCATCGAACGGCTGCTCGACGCACAGGGCCCGGCCTCGGCGAGGTGAGCCGGGCGCCTTCCAGGACGACATCAGCCCGCCGCCTGGCGGGGAGGAGGACACATGCGACAGTGGCTTCGCCTGTTCGTCGTGGGGGCCGCCTGCCTCACGTCGGCGGGGACGGCGGCGGCGCAGGACACGCTTGGCTCGCTGGAAGGCCGGGTTCGCGATGCGTCGGGCGGCGCCCTGCCCGGCGTCACCGTGACGCTGTCAGGGCCGGCCATGATGGGCACGCGCGCGACGACGAGCGAGGCCGACGGCGGCTATCGCTTCGTCCTCGTGCCGCCCGGCAGTGAGTACACCGTCAGAGCGGAGTTGCAGGGGTTCTCCACGCTGGTGAGGCCGCACCTCGAGGTGCGGGCCGGTCAGACGGTGACCGTCGACCTCGAGATGCAGGTCGGCGCGCTGGCCGAATCGCTCGAGGTCCGGGCGCCGTCGCCGGTCATCGACCTGCGATCCACCGTGCGCAGCTTCACCGTCGACTCCGAGGCGGTCTCCTACATCCCCCTCACGACCAGCCAGCGCTACGCGGACCTGTTCACCCTCGTCCCCGGCGTCAACGATCAGCTCGATGCCCCGGGGATCGGGACCAACATGATCATCAACGGGGCCAGCGCCACGCAGAACAAGGTGTACGTGGACGGCATCGACGCCACCGATCACGTCAACGCGTCGCTCGTGACCGAGCTGAACAACGCGGTCATCGACGAAGTGTCGATCAGCACCAGCGGGTTCGAGGCCGGCAGCGGCTTCGGCACCGGCGGTTCCATGAGCATCGTGACGCGCAGCGGCGGCAACCAGTTCCACGGCGGCGCCTCGATGTTCCTGACGCCGAAGCGGTTCAACGACTCCAACCGTGAAGGCGTCGCCCCGGCCGACGTCGAGACCTACTTCCCAGAGGGGCACCTCGGCGGCCCGATCAAGCGCGATCGGATGTGGTTCTTCGTGTCCGACAAGTACCTGTATCAGAACACCGGATTCGTGAACATCACCGACTTCCGCAAGGAGGTCCGCGGTCACCAGGCCTACGCGAAGGTCACCCATCAGCTCTCGCCGGAGCATCGCCTGGCCTACATCTACCAGTGGGACCGCCGCGAGTCGAAGAACGACTTCGCGACCGTGATCTTCACGGAGGACGCGACGTCGATTGCGAAGTTCGGCGGCTACATGGTGGGCGTCAACTGGGACTACCAGCTGGGCGGCAACCGCTTCCTGCACGTGGTCGGCAGCTACTTCGACAAGCCCGGCACCACCAACGGCCGCAACGGCGACTCGCCGCGCCGCATCTACCAGGACGTGCGGGGCTCGGTCCTGCGTTTCGAGGACAACTACGACCGAGACCTCACGAACGAGGCGACACGCTGGTACTTCTCGGGACGCTACTCGCACGCCCTGACCTTCTTCGGGAGCCACGACCTGCAGCTGTCGGCCGAACTCTATCCCGAGCGGGTCCGCCTGACGCGGCAGCGGCTGAACGTGCTCGAGACCTACCGCGACTCGGCCGTCTACGGTCCGCGGCAGCTGTTCATGGTGCAGACGCCGAGGCCGCTGGAGGGCACCGACAACAAGGGCATCGATCGCGGCTACGGGCTCGCCATTCAGGACTCGTGGCGTCCGACCTCGCGGCTCACGGTGAACGCGGGCCTGCGCTACGAGTACAACAAGACGACGCTCGAGGGCGTGGACGCATTGTTCACCGACTTCGGCTCGTGGTCGCCCCGCGTCGGCGCCGCCTACGCCCTCGACGACAAGACCGTCATCAAGAGCAGCTTCTCGCGAATCGGGCAGAAGTTCGCGCTCGACTTCCTCTTCACGTTCTACCCGAACGCGATCGTCTACGACACGGCGCAGTCGAGCCAGGTCAACGGCGTGCTCGACATCTTCACCCAGGGGACGTCGACGGCGACGACAACGCGGAACATCGACAGGAAGGTGCCCTACGCCCTGGAGTACACTGTGTCGCTGCAGCGGCAGCTCCCCTGGCGCATCGCCGCCGAGGTGGGGTTCATCCAGCGCCGGTTCAAGGGGTTCACGGACTCGATCGACAGGAACCTCATCCTCGACATCCCCAACAAGCGGTTCGTCGGCCGGATCGATCCGCGCTTCGACGCGCTCACCGACGTCGTCACCAGCGATCGCCAGCAGACGGTGTACCGGGCGCTGCAGGTGTGGGTGAACCGCCGGCTCGCCAACCGCTGGCAGCTCGACGCGAGCTACACCTACCAGTTGAACCGGCAGGACGGTGAGTTCGGGTACGGCACGACCGCGAATGCGGCGCAGCAGTTCGCGTACGGCGACCGTGCGGACGAGTTCTTCGAGACGCGCGTCGGCCCGAAGCACATGCTGAAGCTCGCGGGGAGCTACTCGTTCCCGTGGGACATCACGGCGGGCCTCTACTACAGCAAGAAGAGCGCGACCGTGCGGCTCGACACGTACAATCCGGCCGGCATCGGCGCCATCGCGCCTCGCGTGACGCTGTCGAACGGCCGCGTCGTCGCCGATCCCCTGTTCAACCCGGAGCTGTACGTCGCCCCGCCGGATGAGGAGGTCGGCCGCGACATTGGCGGCGCGCATCTCTTCAACCTCCAGATCGAGAAGGTCTTCCGCATCGGCAGTCAGCGCTTCCGCATCGTCGGGCTGGCCTACAACCTGCCGAACTCGGCGCGCGTGCTCAACTACACGTCGAGCAACGTGGACAACGCCAACTACACCCGCATCTCGTCGGTGCAGCCGCCACGCGCCGGTCAGATCGCGTTTGGATGGGAGTTCTGAGCATGAAGAACGCTGCGGCCGCCCTGGGGGCGTGCCTGATCGTCAGTGCCGCCGTCGCCGGCACGACTGCGGCGCAGACCGCGCCGAAGCCGGAGGCGCCTGGCGCCGCCGCCGATGCGCAGACCGCGCAGAAGCCGCGGCCCAAGCCGCCCACGGTCTATCGCGTCGCGGCGGGAGACCTCGATGGCGATGGACGCGCCGAGGTCATCACCTGGGACAGCGAGAGCAAGACGCTCACCGTGTCGGTGCGGAGCGGCGACGGCTGGACCGCCGTGACCTCCCACGCCATCGAGCGCTATCCCGGCGCAATGATCGTCGGCGACGTCGACGGTGACGGAGCCCCGGAGCTCGTCGTCGGCGAGGGGCTCCGGGGTTACAACCCGAAGGAAGGACCGCAGACCGACGTGCACTTGCGCGTGCACAGGCCGTTTGCCTCCGGCGGCTGGGCGGTGGAAGAGCTATACCGGCAGGCGAGCGAGCGCCCAGACGTCACCACGCTGCGGCTCGCCGACGTCGATGGCGACTCGCGGCCCGAGATTCTCCTGGGCTACTTCTCGGCGAAGTACTACGTGGATCTCGTGGTTCTCACCCGGCGACACGATCGCTGGGAGGCCGCACGGCCGATCAACGTCCGCATGGGCTCGAGCGCCGATGCCGGCGACGTGACGGGCGACGGGAAGCCGCGGCTGGTCGTGGGACGCCCGTACGGCGAGCCCCAGCCGCCTCCGGCTGTCGAGGGGGACGCCACGCCGAAGTCGGCGCCCTCCACGGTCGTCGGAGACGCGTTCATCCTGGACGGCGACCGGCGGATCGACCTCCCAGTCCGGCGCGGCGTGTCGGCCGTCGCCATCGGCGACCTCACCGGCGACGGCGAGCCGGAGATCGTCGTGGCCGACGGATGGCACTCCGATTTCGGCAAGATCGCTCGCGGGCGACTGGCGGTGCTGACGGGCCGCGGGGCCGACTGGGAGTACGAGCTCATCGAAGACGTGCCCGAGCAGATCCGGCTGCGCGACATCACCCTGACCGACGTCGATGGCGATGGCCGGCCGGAGATTCTCGCCAGGGGCGACAGACGCAGCAGCCTGGGCGGGGCCGTGCGGATCTACCAGCGGACGCCCGACGGCTGGCGGGGCACGACGCTGGCGCCGGACGTCCAGGACTACGCCGTGGCGCAGGTCGTTCCCGGAGGGCCTCCGGAGGTCGTGCTCGCTGGCGCCTCGCCGCAGGTGGCGGCCCTCGACCTCGGCACGCTGGCGTGGGACGCGAAGCTGGCCGAGGCCGTCAACACCTACAAGATCGACCACACGACGCTCGTCGGGAAGCCGGCTCCAACGGTGCTCGCGCAGGAATGGCTCGGCGGACCGCCCGTCTCCCTCGAGAACCTGAAGGGCAAGGTCGTCCTGCTCGACTTCTGGGCCACGTGGTGCAAGCCGTGCATTGCGCAGTTTCCGACCATGCGCGCCTGGCAGGAGAAGTTCGGGGACGACCTGGTCATCCTGGGCATCACGAACCTGTCCAGCCAGACGCAGGCCGACGTGCGCGCCTTCGCCGACAAGCAGCAGCTGCCGTGGGCGCTGGCCATCGACGCCGACGACCGGACGCACATGGATTATGGGGTGTCGCCCATTCCCCACACGTTCGTCATCGACCGTCAGGGCGTCGTCCGGCTCACTCACGTCGGCGGCGGCGACCTCGAGAAGGTCGAGGCCGCCATCGCCGAGGCGGTGCAGGCCATCCCCTGAGGCGGCGCCGGATGCCGGATCTGCGCTAAAATAGACCCTCGAGCGGCGCGCCCAGGCTGCCGGGCAACAGTCCTCCACGCGCGCCGCTCGCTCTCCGTCGCGCGCCCCCAGCGCATCTCGCGACGGCGCCGCTGCGCGGTTCCCGCGCAGGGTCATCCAGACGATCCAACCGATCCGCGACTGCGCGTGGCCGTGGAGCGCCTGGCGGACCCTGCGGGCCGCCGCGGCGGACACATGCTGCCGTTCACGAGCCCGCGGACGAGGCGCGCGTCGACGCGCCCCCGCGTTTCCGAGTGAGGTTTCGATGGCGAAGTACCGCATTGCCTGGCTGCCCGGCGACGGGGTGGGCGTCGACGTGATGGACGCCGCGAAGATCGTGCTCGACAAGGTGGGCCTCGACGCCGAGTACCCCCACGGCGACATCGGCTGGGAGTTCTGGCGCACCGAGGGTGACGCCTTTCCCGCGCGCACCATCGAGCTGCTGAAGACCGTCGACGCTGCCATGTTCGGCGCCATCACGTCGAAGCCGGTAAAGGCGGCCGAGGCGGAGCTGGTGCCCGACCTGCAGGGGAAGGGCCTCGTCTACCGCTCGCCCATCGTGCGGATGCGCCAGCTGTTCGACCTCTATATTTGCCTGCGCCCGTGCAAGGCCTACCCGGGCAACCCGCTGAACTACAAGGAGGGCCTCGACCTCGTGGTGTTCCGCGAGAACACCGAGGACCTCTACGCGGGTGTCGAGTTCGCGCCCGTGCCCGGCGAGCTGGCGGAAACCCTGCAGAAACTGTCGAAGCCCTTCGGGGCCTTCACCGGCCTGGCGCCGGCCGACTACGCCGTCTCGTGCAAGGTCAACACACGCAAGGGATCGGAGCGCATCGTCCGGGCGGCGTTCGACTTCGCGCGCAAGTTCGGGCGCAAGAAGGTCACCGTCGTGCACAAGGCCAACGTCGTGCGGGCCACCGACGGGCTGTTCCTGGACGTCGCACGCGAGGTGGGGAAGCAGTACCCCGAGATCCAGTTCGACGAGGCCAACATCGACGCGATGACGATGTGGCTGCTGAAGAACCCGTTCAACTACGACGTGCTGGTGGCCCCGAACCTGTACGGCGACATCATCTCGGACCTCTGCGCGCAGATGGTGGGCGGCCTCGGCTTCGGCTGCTCCGGAAACATCGGCGAGAAGCTCGCGGTCTTCGAGCCGACGCACGGCTCGGCCCCGAAGTACGCCGGGCAGTACAAGGTGAACCCGATTGCCACCATCCTGACGGCCAAGATGATGCTCGACTGGCTGGGCGAGACCGGGAAGGCCGCGCGCGTCGAGGCCGCCACGGCGGCGGTCATCGCCGAGGGCACGGTCCGGACCTACGATATGGGCGGCAGCTCGACGACCCTGGAGATGGCCGAAGCGATCGCAGCTCGCCTGTAGACCCGATCCGCCGATCCGCCGATCCCCTGATCGTGAGAACCCAATGCCCGACATCGTCATCCACGAAGTAGGCCTTCGCGACGGCCTGCAGATCGAGCGCGACACGGTGCCGACCGCCACGAAGGCGGCCTGGGCCAGGCGGCTCGCCGAGTCGGGGGTGGACATGATCCAGCTCGGCTCGTTCGTGCACCGCGAGAAGGTGCCGCAGATGGCCGACACGGACGAGCTGTTCGCGGCGTTCCGCGACGCCGGGCCGCGGCCGGTCTTCACGGGGCTGGTGCTGAACGAGAAGGGCCTCGATCGCGGGCTCGCCTGCGGCGTGCGCTATTTCTGCATGGGTGTCTCGGCCTCCGAGACCCACAGCCGCAAGAACACCGGCATGACGACGGCCGAGGCCCAGGAGCGGATCATCGGCGCGGCGCTCGCGGCGCGGGCGGCCGGGGCCGCCGTCCAGGTCTCGGTGCAGTCGGCCTTCGGCTGCAGCTACGAGGGCATCGTGCCCGAGTCGCGGGTGCTCGACATCGTCCGGCGCTATGTCGACGCCGGGTTTCCGATCGTCAGCCTCGCCGATACGGCCGGCCACGCGACGCCCGATCAGGTGGAGCGGCTCTTCACGGTCCTCCAGGAGATCGACCCGTCGGTGGAGTGCGCCTGCCACTTTCACGACACCTACGGACTCGGGCTGCTGAACTGCCACGCGGCGCTGCGGGCGGGCGTCACCTACTTCGAAGCCGCCTTCGCGGGGCTCGGCGGGTGCCCGTTCACCGCGGTGACCGGCGGGAACGTGTGCACCGAAGATCTCGTGCACCTGCTCCACCGCCTTGGCCTGCGCCCCGACATCGCGCTCGATCCGCTCATCGATGTCGCGCGGGAGGCCGGCGCCTTCTTCAAGCGTGACCTGCCCGGACGGATCTACAAGACGGGTGCGATCAAATGGGCTACGGAGGCGACAAAGGCTACGTAGCCTACAGAGGCTACAGAGGCGCCAAGGCCCAAGGCCCAAGGCCCAAGG
>JAHDVQ010000384.1 GCA_023384595.1 Vicinamibacteraceae bacterium
TACCACCGCGATCACCAGGAGATCGTCGTGCTCGACGGCATCTCGCTCCAGGTGCCCGAGGGCGAGTTCCTCGCGCTCATGGGGCCGTCGGGCTCGGGCAAGACGACGCTGCTCAACCTGATTGCGGGCATCGACCGGCCGACGTCGGGGAGGGTGGTGGTGGCCGGCACCGACGTGGGCGCGCTCTCGGAGGGCGCCCTTGCCGCGTGGCGCAGCCGCAACGTCGGGTTCATCTTCCAGTTCTACAACCTGATCCCGGTGCTCACGGCGCTCGAGAACGTGGAGTTGCCGTTGCTGCTCACCAACCTCTCGAAGAAGCAGCGGCGCGAGCGCGCGAAGATCGCGCTCGGCATCGTGGGGCTCGCCGATCGGGCCAAGCACTACCCGCGTCAGCTCTCGGGCGGCCAGGAGCAGCGCGTGGCGATCGCTCGGGCCATCGTCACCGACCCCGCGGTGCTGGTGGCCGACGAGCCCACGGGCGACCTCGACGCGGTGAGCGCCGAGGACATCCTGAACCTGCTCCAGACGCTCAACGGCGAGTTCAGGAAGACCATCGTGATGGTGACGCACGATCCGAGAGCGTCGCATCGCGCGCACACGCAGAAGCACCTCGACAAGGGCCTGCTCACCAACTGAGGGCTGCCGTGAAGTACCTGCCGTACATCCTGAAGCACCTGCGGCGGAACTGGATCCGCACGGGGAGCACGATTGCGGCCATGGCCGTGTGCATCCTGCTCTTCTGCACGCTCCAGACGGTGGTGGCCGCCATCAACTACGCGCTCGACTCGGCCTCGGCGCGCCGGTTGTGGACCCGGCACGCGGTGTCGCTCGTCTTCGAGCTGCCGCTCACCTACAAGGACCGCATCGCCGCCATTCCCGGCGTGCAGCGCGTGGCGTATTCGAGCTGGTTCAACGGCATCTACATCGATCAGAAGAACTTCTTCGCGAACTTCGCGACCGACATCGAGCCGTTCCTCGACATGAACCCGGAGATCATCGTGCGGCCCGAGGAGCGCGCGGCGCTCATGGCCGACCGGCGCGGGTGCATGGTCGGCCGGCTGCTGGCCGAGAAGTTCAACTGGAAGGTCGGCGACACGTTCCAGATGGAGAGCCCGATTCCCCCGTACCGGATCGGGCAGCCCTTCGAGTTCGTGATTCGCGCGATCTACGACGCCGATCTCGAGCGCAATCCCGGGACCGACCTCAGCTCGATGTTCTTCCACCATGCCTACCTGTACGAGGCGACGGGCCGGCGCGTGGGCACGGGCATGTACGTCATCGAAATTGCCGATCCCGACAACGCCGGCGAAGTGAGCAAGGCGGTGGACGCGATGTTCGCCGACAGCGACGCGCCGACGAAGACGGAGACCGAGGCGGCGTTTGTCGCGGGCTTCATCGCCATGGCTGGAAACCTGGCGCTGCTCATCAACGCGATCGGTCTCGCGGTGGCCTTCACCATCCTGCTCGTGACGGCCAACACGATGAGCATGGCGGTGCGCGAGCGGCGGCGTGAAATCGCGGTGCTGAAGACGCTCGGGTTCACGGGCGGCACGGTGTTGGCGCTCATCATCGCCGAGGCGCTCGTGCTCGGGGTCATTGGCGGCGGGCTCGGGCTCGCCCTGGGCTGGGCGTCGATCCAGGGCCTGACGCAGGCGCCCGTGCTGAGCGGCATTCTCGCCGGCTATCCCAAGCTGGGACTGACGCCGATGGTGGCGACGCTCGGCATGGGCCTCGCCCTCACGCTCGGTCTGCTGGCCGGGCTCTTCCCCGCGCTCGCGGCCTACCGCGCGCGCGTCACCGAGATGCTCAGGGAGGTGTAACGTGGCACAGACGACGTCCCTGACATTCCCGGGCCG
>JAHDVQ010000385.1 GCA_023384595.1 Vicinamibacteraceae bacterium
AACTCCGCCAGGTACTTCCGCGCGTCGCCCAGCTTCCCTTCCGGAATCCGCGCCTTCTCGACGACGAAGCGCTCGAGCACGAGCGCGTCCATGTTGGTCGAGACGAAGCAGCGCCACGCGTGCTCGGGCGAGCACACGATGGGCTCGCCGCGCACGTTGAAGCTGGTGTTGATGAGCACGGGCACACCCGTGCGGTCTTCGAAGGTTTTCATCAACCGGTGGAACCGCTTGTGCCTCGCCGCGTCCACCGTCTGGATGCGGGCCGAGTAGTCCACGTGCGTGATCGAGGGCACCACCGACCGGATCTGCTTCAGCTTGTCGATCCCGCGCGCGCCGTTGTCGTCGACGGGCAGCCGCTTGGAGGGGCGCACATCGGCCACCAGCAACATGTACGGACTTTCCACGCCGGGCTCGAGCTCGAAGTACTCCGAGGTGCGGTCGTGGAGCACGACCGGCGCAAAGGGCCGGAACGACTCGCGGAACTTGATCTTCAGGTTCATCACCGACTGCAGCGAGCGGCTGCGCGCATCGCCGATGATGCTGCGGGCGCCGAGCGCCCGGGGGCCGAACTCCATGCGGTCCTGGAACCAGCCGACCACCTGCTCGCCGGCCAGCAGGTCCGTGACGTAGTCGCACAGCGCCTCGTCGGTCTCGAAGTGGCGATACGGCACCCCTTCGCGGTCGAGCAGCTCCCGGATGGCCGGCTCCTCGAAGCGCGGGCCCAGCCACGCGCCCTGCATCGCGTCCTCGCGGGTCGCCTCGCGCGGCTGCTCGAGCAGCGTGTGCCAGATCCAGAGCGCCGTGCCGAGCGCCCCGCCCGCATCGCCGGCCGCCGGCTGGATCCACAGGCGCTTGAACGGGCCCTCGCGCAGGATCCGGCCGTTGCCGACGCAGTTGAGCGCCACGCCGCCGGCCAGGCACAGGTTCTCGAGCCCCGTCTGCGCGTGGAGGAACCGCGCCGCTCGCAGCATGATCTCCTCGGTGACGACCTGGATGGACGCCGCGAGGTCCATCTCGCGTTCGGTGAGCGGCGACTCGGGGGCGCGCGGCGGGCCACCAAACAGCGCGTCGAACTTCCGCGAGGTCATCGTCAGGCCCTGGCAGTAGTTGAAGTACGACATGTCCATCCAGAACGAGCCGTCGTCGCGAAGATCGACGAGGCGCTGCAGGATGAGATCGACGTACTTCGGCTCGCCGTAGGGCGCGAGCCCCATCAGCTTGTACTCGCCCGAGTTCACCTTGAAGCCGCAGAAGTAGGTGAAGGCCGAGTACAACAGCCCGAGCGAGTGCGGGAAGTGCTGTTCGTGCGAGAGGTGAACCGTCCGGCCGCGCCCCACGCCGGCCGACGCGGTCGCCCACTCCCCCACGCCGTCGAGGGTGAGGATGGCCGCCTCGTCGAAGGGCGAGGGATAGAAGGCGCTCGCCGCGTGCGACATGTGGTGTTCGGCGAAGACGAGGCGTTTCCGGTAACCGGGGACGCCCTTCCTGATGGCGCGCGCGGTGAAGAGCTTCTCACGCACCCAGACGGGCATGGCCGTGGCGAACGAGCGGAACCCCGCCGGCGCAAACGCGAGATAGGTCTCGATGAGGCGATCGAACTTGAGGAGCGGCTTGTCGTAGAAGCCGACGTAGTCGATGTCGGCCGGCGCGAGGCCGCCCTCGCGCAGGCAGTACTCGACGGCGTGCGTGGGAAACCGCTCGTCGTGCTTCTTGCGCGAGAAGCGCTCCTCCTGCGCGGCGGCCACGACGCGCCCGTCGACCAGGAGCACGGCGGCCGAGTCGTGGTAGAAGGCCGAAAGGCCGAGGATGGCTGTCATCGCG
>JAHDVQ010000100.1:0-12396 GCA_023384595.1 Vicinamibacteraceae bacterium
TCCTCCTCGGCCGGCGGCGGCGGCGGCGGCGGCTCGTCGGCCGGGATCCGGACGTTCCGGTACCAATCGAACCCGGTGCCGGCCGGGATGAGGCGGCCCATCGTGACGTTCTCCTTCAGGCCGCGCAGGTAGTCGACCTTGCCGGAGATGGACGCCTCGGTGAGCACGCGCGTCGTCTCCTGGAAGGACGCCGCCGAGATGAACGAGTCGGTCGAGAGCGAGGCGCGCGTGATGCCGAGCAGCAGCGGACGCCCCTTGGCGGGCTGGCCGCCCTCCTGAATGACCCGCTCGTTCTCCTCGAGGAAGCGGAAGCGGTCGACCTGATCGTCGACGAGGAACTCGGTGTCGCCGACGTCCTCGACGCGCACCCACCGCATCATCTGCCGCGAGATGACCTCGATGTGCTTGTCGTTGATGTTGACGCCCTGCAGCCGGTAGACCTCCTGGATCTCGTTCACCAGGTAGGCCTGCAGCTCGCGCTCGCCGAGCACCGCCAGAATGTCGTGCGGGTTGCTCGGGCCGTCGATGAGCTGCTCGCCCGCGCGGACGCGGTCGCCGTCCTGCACGTTGACGTGCACGCCGCGCGGCAGCAGGTACTCGCGCGGTTCGTTGGGGTTCTCGTCGGGCACGATCATCACCTTGCGCTGGCCCTTGACGATGCCGCCCATCTTGACGACGCCGTCGATCTCGCTGATGACGGCCGAGGTCTCGCGCGGCTTGCGCGCCTCGAACAGCTCCACCACGCGCGGCAGGCCGCCGGTGATGTCCTTGGTCTTGGTGGTCTCGCGCGGGATCTTCGCGACCACCTGGCCCGCGAAGACCGTCTCGCCGTCCTCCACCATGAGGTGCGCGTGCACGGGCATGTGGTACTTGCGCAGCACCTTGCCCTCGGTCGAGCGGATCTCGACCATCGGCTGCTTCTTGTCGTCGGGGGAATCGACGATGATGCGCCGCGACAGGCCGGTGACCTCGTCGACCTCCTCGTGCACGGTGAGGCCGTCGACGATGTCCTTGAACTTGATGATCCCCGACTCCTCGGTGAGGATCGAGAACGTGTAGGGATCCCACTCGACGAGCGTCTGGCCCTGCTCGACCTTGCCGCCCTCGCGCACGCGCAGGCGCGCGCCGTAGACCACCGCGTAGCGCTCGCGGTCGTGGCCCTTGGCGTCCTGCACGACGAGGTGCCCGTCGCGGTTCATGACGACCAGGCTGCCGTCGGGGCTGGCGCCGTCGTGCACCTCGACGACCTTCAGGCCGTCGAAGCGCACCGTGCCCGCGTGCCGGGCCTCGATGGTGGACTGGTCCGAGATGCGCGCCGTGCCGCCGATGTGGAAGGTCCGCATCGTGAGCTGCGTGCCCGGCTCGCCGATCGACTGCGCCGCGATGACGCCGACGGCGAGGCCGAGGTCGGCGAGCTTGCCCGTGGCCAGGTCGCGCCCGTAGCAGGCCGCGCACACGCCGCGCCGCGAGGCGCAGGTGAGCACAGAGCGGATCCGGACGTGCTCGATGCCGGCGTCCTGCACGGCGGCCGACTTCTCCTCGTCGATGAGCTCATTGCTCTCGACGAGCACCTCGCCGCTGAACGGGTCGGTGATGCGCTCGAGCGACACGCGGCCGATGATGCGGTCGCGCAGCGGCTCGATGATCTCGCCGCTCTCCACGATGGCCCGCGCCTCGATGCCGTCCATCGTCCCGCAGTCGTGCTCCGAGATGATCACGTCCTGCGCGACGTCCACGAGGCGGCGCGTCAGGTAGCCCGAGTCGGCGGTCTTGAGCGCCGTGTCGGCCAGACCCTTGCGCGCGCCGTGCGTCGAGATGAAGTACTCGAGCACCGAGAGCCCCTCGCGGAAGTTCGCGCGGATGGGCGTCTCCATGATCTCGCCCGAGGGCTTCGCCATGAGGCCGCGCATCCCGGCCAGCTGCCGGATCTGCTGCTTGCTGCCGCGGGCGCCCGAGTCGGCCATGATGTAGACGGGATTGAAGACGCGGCCCGTCTTGTCCTGCTCCTCCATCTGGCTGAACATGCGGTCGGCGATGCGCTCGGTGACGGCAGACCAGACGGCGATCACCTTGTTGTAGCGTTCGCCCTTGGTGATGGCGCCTTCCTGGTACTGGCCCTCGACCTTCACGACCTCGTCGTTGGCGTCCTTCACCAGCCCCGGCTTCTCGTCGGGAATGATGAGGTCGTTGATGCCGATCGACAGGCCCGACCGCGTCGCCGAGCGGAAGCCCAGGTTCTTCAGGCTGTCGAGCATCTCGACGGTCTTCTCGGCGCCCAGGTTCAGGTAGCCGTACTGCACCACCTGCTGCAGCCCCTTCTTCTTGAGCAGGCCGTTGACGAAGGGCATCTCCGGCGGCAGCGCCTGGTTGAAGAGCACGCGGCCGACGGTGGTGTTGATGACCTTGTGCTCGATCTCGTCGACCGGCGTGTGCAGCACGTCCTGGTCGTCGCGCGCGACGGTGAGATCGATGACCCGGCCCGTGTAGCGCAGGCGGATGGGCGTGAGCGTCTCGACCTGCCCGAGCTCGAGCGCGAGCACCACGTCATCGGGGTGGGCGAAGATCGTGCCCTCGCCCTTCGCGCCGCTCTTCGCCTTGGTCAGGTAGTAGCAGCCGAGCACGATGTCCTGCGACGGCACGGCAATCGGCTGGCCGTTGGCCGGCGAGAGGATGTTGTTGCTCGACATCATCAGCACCGAAGCCTCGATCTGCGCCTCGGGCGAGAGCGGAATGTGCACCGCCATCTGGTCGCCGTCGAAGTCGGCGTTGAATGCCGTGCAGACCAGCGGGTGGATGCGGATGGCCTTGCCCTCGACGAGCACCGGCTCGAAGGCCTGGATGCCGAGGCGGTGCAGCGTGGGCGCGCGGTTGAGGAGCACCGGGTGCTCCTTGATGCACTCCTCGAGCACGTCCCACACCTCGGGACGCTGCTGCTCCACCATCTCCTTGGCCTGCTTGATGGTGGCGACGAGCTCGCGCTCCTCGAGCTTGTTGTAGATGAACGGCTTGAACAGCTCGAGCGCCATCTTCTTCGGCAGGCCGCACTGGTGCAGCTTGAGCGCCGGGCCGACGACGATGACCGAGCGGCCCGAGTAGTCGACGCGCTTGCCGAGCAGGTTCTGGCGGAAGCGCCCCTGCTTGCCCTTGAGCGTGTCGGAGAGCGACTTGAGCGGCCGGTTGTTGGCGCCGCGCAGCACGCGGCCGCGCCGGCCGTTGTCGAACAGCGCGTCGACGGCTTCCTGCAGCATCCGCTTCTCGTTGCGGATGATGACGTCGGGCGCGCGCAGCTCCATGAGCTTCTTCAACCGGTTGTTGCGGTTGATGACGCGCCGGTAGAGGTCGTTGAGGTCCGAGGTGGCGAACCGTCCGCCGTCGAGCGGCACGAGCGGCCGCAGCTCGGGCGGGATGACCGGGATGACGTCCAGGATCATCCACTCGGGCTTGTTGTTCGACTTGCGGAAGGCGTCGACCACCTTCAGGCGCTTGGCGTACTTCTGCCGCTTCTGCACCGAGGTCTCGGCGCGCATCTTCTCGCGCAGCTCGACGGCGAGCTTCTCGATGTTGACGCGCTTCAGCAGGTCCTTGATCGCCTCGGCGCCCATCTGCGCCCTGAACTTGGGCAGGCCCGTCCGCGGGTCCGAGAAGTCCTCCTTCTTCTTGCGGTACTCCTCGTCGGTGAGGATCTGCTTCTCCTTCATGTCGGAGTCGCCGGGATCGGTCACCACGAAGCGCTCGAAGTAGAGGATCTGCTCGAGCTCGCGCAGCGTGAGGTCGAGCAGGTGGCCGATGCGGCTCGGCAGCCCCTTGAAGAACCAGACGTGGCTGACGGGCGTGGCCAGCGTGATGTGCCCCAGCCGCTCGCGCCGGACGCGCGCCTGGGTGACCTCGACGCCGCACTTGTCGCAGATCACGCCGCGGTGCTTCATGCGCTTGTACTTGCCGCAGAGGCACTCCCAGTCGGTGACCGGGCCGAAGATCTTGGCGCAGAACAGCCCATCGCGCTCCGGCTTGAACGTCCGGTAGTTGATGGTCTCGGGCTTGGTGACCTCCCCGTACGACCACGAGAGGATCTTCTCGGGCGACGCCAGGCTGATGCGGATGGCGTCGAAGTCGGCGGTGAGGGCGCTGCGGTCGGTGGTTGCTCTCATGGCTCGTTGTTTCTCCGCTGGGGTTCAGGCCTGCTCGGGGACGATGGTGGCGGCGGCCACCGCGGCGTCCTCGTCCTCGGGCGGAGCGGCCTCGAGCGCCGGACGCCGGCGCGTGCGGACCAGCTCCACGTCGAGGCACAGCGCCTGCAGTTCGCGGATGAGCACGTTGAACGACTCGGGGAGACCCGGCGTGAAGCTCGCGTCGCCCTTGACGATCGATTCGTAGATCTTCGCACGGCCCGTCACGTCGTCCGACTTGGCCGTGAGCAGCTCCTGGAGGATGTGCGCCGCGCCGTAGGCCTCGAGCGCCCAGACCTCCATCTCGCCGAAGCGCTGGCCGCCGAACTGGGCCTTGCCGCCGAGCGGCTGCTGGGTGATGAGCGAGTACGGCCCGATCGAGCGGGCGTGGATCTTGTCGTCGACCAGGTGCGACAGCTTCAGCATGTAGATGTAGCCGACGGTGACGTCCTGCTCGAACTCCTGGCCCGTGAGGCCGTCGAAGAGGCGCTGCTTGCCCGACTCGGGCAGCGCCGCCTTGTCGAGCCACTGCTTGATCTCCATCTCCGTCGCGCCGTCGAAGACCGGCGTCGCGAAGTGGAGGCCGAGCACCTGCGCGGCCCACCCGAGGTGCGTCTCGAGGATCTGCCCCACGTTCATGCGCGAGGGCACGCCGAGCGGGTTGAGCACGATCTCGACCGGCGTGCCGTCCGGCAGGAACGGCATGTCCTCCTCGGGGAGGATGCGCGCGATGACGCCCTTGTTGCCGTGGCGGCCCGCCATCTTGTCGCCCACCGACAGCTTGCGCTTCATGGCGACGTAGACCTTGACGAGCTTGATGACGCCCGGGGGCAGCTCGTCGCCGCGGCGGACCTTCTCCTTGCGCTCCTCGAAGTCGCGCTCGAGCACCTCGACCTTGTTGCGGACGCGGTCCTCCATCTGCCGGAGCAGCTGGTCGATCGAGGCGTCGTCGCCCTGCACCTTGGCGTGCACGAGCGCCTGGAACGGAATGTCGGCGAGCTCCGACGCGTTGAGCACCTGGCCCTTGCGGAGCAGCCGCTCGCGGCCGAACTCGTCGTAGAGGTCGGCGCGCAGCGTCTGGTTGTCGAGGGCCTGGACGACGCGCTTCTTCGCCTCCTCGTGCTCGATGCGGATCTCGTCCTGGAGGTTCTTCTCCATCCGATCGAGCTCGTCCTGCTCGATCGCCTTCGCGCGGTCGTCCTTGTCGATGCCCTTGCGCGAGAAGATCTTCACGCCGACGACGATGCCCTCGATGCCCGGCGGGCAGGTGAGCGAGGCGTCGCGGACGTCGCCCGCCTTCTCGCCGAAGATGGCGCGCAGCAGCTTCTCCTCGGGGGTGAGCTGGGTCTCGCCCTTCGGCGTGACCTTCCCGACGAGGATGTCGCCCGGCTTGACGTAGGCGCCGATGCGGATGATGCCGCTGTCGTCGAGATCGCGGAGGAAGGTCTCGGAGACGTTCGGGATGTCGCGCGTGATCTCCTCGGGCCCGAGCTTGGTGTCGCGGGCCTCGATCTCGAACTCCTCGATGTGGATCGAGGTGTAGTAGTCCTCCTTCACCAGCTTCTCGGACACCAGGATGGCGTCCTCGAAGTTGTAGCCGCGCCACGGCATGAAGGCGACGAGCACGTTGCGCCCGAGGGCGAGCTCGCCCTGCTCGGTGCAGGGGCCGTCGGCCAGCACCTGCCCCTTGAGCACCTTCTGGCCCACCGAGACGAGCGGCTTCTGGTTGATGCAGGTGTTCTGGTTCGACCGCTTGAACTTGGTGAGCGAGTAGATGTCGGCGCCCATCGCCGTCGACAGCTCGCCCGAGTCGTCGTCGGCGCGCACGACGATGCGCGTGCTGTCGACGTAGTCGACCGTGCCGGCCCGCCGTGCGATGACCACCGCGCCCGAGTCGCGGGCGGTGATGTACTCCATGCCCGTGCCGACGTACGGCGCCCTGGCCCGCAGCAGCGGCACGGCCTGGCGCTGCATGTTCGACCCCATCAGCGCGCGGTTCGCGTCGTCGTTCTCGAGGAACGGGATGAGCGAGGCCGCCACCGACACGAGCTGCTTCGGCGAGACGTCGATGAACTGCACCTGGTCGCGCGGCGAGAGGATGAAGTTCCCCGCCTGGCGCGCGTTCACGCGCTCCTCGACGAGGTGGCCCTTGTCGTCGACCGCGACGTTGGCCTGCGCGATCACGTACTGGTCCTCTTCCCAGGCCGAGAGGTAGAAGGGATAGGGCTCGTACTCGACGGGCCGCACCTTCTTCTTCACCTGCTTCTCGACCTCGGCCTCGACCTCCGCCTGCTTGACGAGGTCGCCGACCTTCCACTGGCTGCCGGCGCCGTTGGTGATCCGCACGTAGTCGACGATCGAGCCGTGCTCCACCTTGCGGTACGGCGACTCGATGAAGCCGAACTCGTTGATGCGCGCGTAGCACGACAGCGACGAGATGAGGCCGATGTTCGGCCCTTCCGGCGTCTCGATGGGGCAGATGCGCCCGTAGTGCGTCGGGTGGACGTCGCGCACCTCGAAGCCCGCGCGCTCGCGCGACAGCCCGCCGGGCCCGAGGGCCGAGAGCCGCCGCTTGTGCGTGATCTCCGAGAGCGGGTTGGTCTGGTCCATGAACTGCGAGAGCTGCGACGACCCGAAGAACTCGCGAATGGCCGCCATCACGGGCTTCGCGTTGATCAGGTCGTGCGGCATCGCGGTCGCCATCTCCTGGTAGACCGACATCTTCTCCTTGATGGCGCGCTCCATGCGGACCAGCCCGATGCGGAACTGGTTCTCGAGCAGCTCGCCCACCGACCGCACGCGGCGATTGCCGAGGTGGTCGATGTCGTCGACGGCCGTCGGGTTGCGGCGCAGCTTCAGGAGGAACTTGATGACCTCGTAGAAGTCCTGGGGGTGCAGCACCTTCTCGTCGAGCGGCGTGTTCAGCTTGAGGCGCGTGTTCAGCTTGAGGCGCCCCACCCGCGAGAAGTCGTACTTCTGCGGGTTGAAGAACATGCTCTCGAAGAGCGAGCGGCTGGAGTCGAGCGTGGGCGGATCGCCGGGCCGCATCTTCCGGTAGATCTCGATGAGCGCTTCCTCGTGCGTCCGGACCGTGTCCTTCCTGAGCGTCTGGCCGAGCACCGAGCCGATGTCGTCGCGCTCGGGGAAGAACGCGTCGATGAACTCGACGCCCTTCTCGCGCGCGAGCGCGAGCGTCCGCGGGGTGACCTCGTCGTTGGCGTCGACGATCACCTCGCCGCTCTCCGGGTCGACGATGTCGCTCGCCGCGAACGCGCCCTCGAGCTCAGTCTCGTCGATCTCGATGCCGTCGAGGCCCGCCTTGCGCAGGGCCGCCACCTGCGAGGTGGTGACCTTCTTGCCCTTCTGGATGACCAGCTCGGTGCCCGGAATCGGCGTCTCGCGCGCCACGCGCAGGCCGATGAGGCCCTCAGCGACGTCCCACAGCGTCTGATCGCCGCGCAGGTGGATGCGCTGCACCTGGTAGAAGGTGCGCAGGATCTCGTCGGTCGTCCGCAGGCCCAGGGCGCGGAGGAAGATCGACGCCAGGAACTTCCGCTTGCGATCGATGCGGACGTGCAGCAGGTTCTTCGTGTCGTACTCGAACTCGACCCACGAGCCGCGGTACGGAATCAGCTGCCCGAGGAACATCGTCCTGTCCTCGGTGCTGAAGAACACGCCCGGCGACCGGTGCAGCTGGCTGACGATGACCCGCTCGGTGCCGTTGATGATGAACGTGCCGTTGTCGGTCATGAGCGGGATGTCGCCGAAGTAGACCTCCTGCTCCTTGATGTCGCGGATCGTCCGCACGCCCGTCTCGGCGTCCTTGTTCCAGACGACCAGGCGGATGGTGACCTTGAGCGGCACGGCGTAGGTCATGCCGCGCTCCTGGCACTCCTCCATGGAGTATTTGAGCTTCAGGTCCACCGTGTGGCCGCAGATGTCGCAGACGTCGCCGCGGGCCTCGTTCACCTTGCCGCAGCGGTCGCAGATGACCTCTTTCTCGCCGTAGCGGTCGAGCTTCAGCGTGTTGCCGCAGTGCGCGCAGGGCTTGCGCAGGTGATGCAGTCCCGCGAGGCGGCCGCACTTGCACTCCCAGTTGCCGATCGAGTACTCGATGAACTCGAGCGACGAGTTGTCCCGGAAGTCGCTGATCGGGAAGACGGACTTGAACACCGACTGCAGGCCCATGTCCTCGCGCTCGGCGGGGAGACGGTTCATCTGCAGGAAGCGCTCGTAGGACCGCTTCTGGATCTCGATCAGGTTCGGAATGGGGACGACCGTCTTGATCTTGGAGAAGTCGATGCGATCGCGGTAGACGTTCTTGGCCAGGCTGTGCATGCTCTGAAGGTCCCACTAACTGCGGATCCGGGTGTTCGCGCAACCGCGCGTGGCGGCACCACGCCGGCGGGCCGTCCGCGGCGCGGGCGGCCCCGCGTGACGGTCGGGGTCACGCCCCGGCCGCCACGATCGAAACGACGAAGCCGCGTCGCGCCGCGGCCGCCCCCTGCGCTCGGGACGGCCGCCGCCAGGACGCGGCCCGGGGACGGTCAGGCCTACTTGATGTCGACCTTCGCCCCCACTTCCTCGAACTTCTTCTTGATGGCCTGCGCCTCGTCCTTCGTCACGCCTTCCTTGATCGGCTTCGGCGCGGCCTCGACGAGGTCCTTGGCCTCCTTCAGCCCGAGGCTCGTGACCTCGCGGACGACCTTGATCACGTTGATCTTCTTGTCGCCCACTTCCGCCAGGATCACGTTGAACTCGGTCTGCTCCTCGGCCGGCGCCGCCGCGGCCGCCGCGCCGCCGCCCATCGGCATCGCCATCGGCATGGCCGCCGCCGCCGAGACGCCGAGCTCGGTCTCGAGCGCCTTGACGAGCTGCGACAGCTCCAGGACCGAGATGTTCTTGATGTAGTCGACCACCTGCTGCTGATTGAGTTCGCTCATGTCGTTCTCCTCGAAAGCGTCCCGCTTTCATGCTCCGGGCCGCCGGCGCCCCCGGCGGCGTTCGATTACGCGTCTCCGCCCTTCTTCTTCTCCGCCTGTACGAGGACGCTCAAGAGGTCGCGCGGCGCGGCGTTGAGCACGCTGACGAGCGAGACCATCGGGGCCTGCAGGACGAAGAGGAGCTTGGCATAGAGCTCGGGCTTGCCCGGCAGCGCGGCGAGGTCCGTGACCTCGGCGGCCTGGATGGCCCGGCCCTGGACGACGGCCGCCTTGATCTGCAGCGCGGGCGCCGTCTTCGCAAACGTGGTGAGCACCTTCGCGAGCGCCACCGGATCGTCGGCGCTGAAGGCGACGGCCGTCGTGCCCACGAACTCCTTGCCGAGGGGCTCGAAGGCCGTGCCCGCGAGCGCCCGCCTGGCGAGCGTGTTCTTGACGACGCGGTACTGCGCCTTGGCGGCGCGCACCTGCCGGCGCAGCTCGGTGACCTCGGGGACCTTCAGCCCCCGGTAGTCCACGAGGATGGCGCTTTCCGTGCCCTTGAAGGCGGCCTCGAGCTCGGCGAGCTCTTCGATCTTCTGTGCTTTCGTGACTGCCATGATGTTGTGCCGCCCCTCAGTGCTTGACGGCCGACTCCACGGCGGCCGTGTCGATGTGGACGCCCGGCCCCATGGTCGACGACACCGTGATCGTCTTCAGGTACTTGCCCTTCGCCGCGGCCGGCTTCGCCTTCACGATGCTGTCGACCAGCGCGTGGGCGTTCTGCACCAGCCGGTCCGGCGTGAACGAGACCTTGCCGATGGGGGCGTGCACGATCCCCGTCTTGTCGACGCGGAACTCCACCTTGCCCGCCTTGATCTCGGACACCGCCTTGGTGATGTCCGTCGTCACGGTACCCGTCTTGGGGTTGGGCATCAGGCCGCGCGGACCCAGCACCTTGCCCAGGCGGCCGACCGCCCGCATCATGTCGGGCGTCGCCACGACGGCGTCGAAATCGAGCCAGCCGCCCTGGATCTTCTCGACGACCTCTTCCCCGCCCACGAAGTCGGCGCCGGCATCCTGCGCCTCCTTCTGCTTCTCGGGGTTGGCGATGACGAGCACGCTCTTGGTCTTGCCCAGGCCGTGCGGCAGCACCACCGTGCCGCGCACCATCTGGTCGGCGTGCTTGGGATCGACGCCGAGCCGCAGCGCGACCTCGACGGTCTCGTCGAACCGGGTGAACTTGATCTTCTGGACGAGCGGGATGGCTTCTTCCAGCGAGTACAGGCGGTCTTGCACCTGGGCCTTCGCGGCCGTGAACTTCTTACCGCTTCCTGGCATGTGACCTCCGTGGTCTTGTCGGGCACCACGCGGTGCCCTCCCACGCGCCCCGGTCCGGCCACCGGCGGCCGCCCGGAGAGGGTGTTGCTGCGGCCGCTCGTCGCGGCCCGCCCGGCGTCAGCCGAGCACCTCGATGCCCATCGACTTCGCGGTGCCGATGACGTTCGACACGGCGGCCTCGATGGTGTTGCAGTTCAGGTCGGGCATCTTCAGCTTGGCGATCTCCTCGACCTGCTCTCGCGTGACCGTGCCGACCTTCGACTTGTTCGGCTCGGCCGAGCCCTTCGCCAGGTTCGCCGCGCGCTTCAGCAGCACGGGCGCCGGCGGTGTCTTCGTCACGAAGCTGTAGGACCGATCGGCGTAGATGGTGACGACGGCGGGAATGATGAGCCCTTCCTGCCCGGCGGTCTTCGCGTTGAAGTTCTTGCAGAAGTCCATGATGTTCACGCCGTGCGGACCGAGCGCGGTGCCGACGGGCGGCGCCGGCGTCGCCTTGCCGGCGGCAATCTGGAGCTTCACCATTGCCTGGACTTTCTTCGCCATATGCGTTGGGGGCCGGCCGGCCCCGCTCTCCTAGAGCTTCTCGACCTGCAGGAAATCGAGCTCGACCGGCGTCGACCGGCCGAAGATCGTGACCATCACCTTCAGCGTGTTCTTGTCGAGGTTCACCTCGTCGACCACGCCGTTGAAACTCGCGAACGGACCCTCGTTGATGCGCACCTGATCGCCCTTGTCGAAGCTGTACTTCGGCTTGGGCTTCTCGGCCGACGACTGCACCTGCTGCAGGATCTGCTCGACTTCTTCACGCGTGAGCGGAGTCGGCTTCGACCCGGCGCCCACAAAGCCCGTCACCTTCGGCGTGTTGCGCACGATGTGCCAGACGTTGTCCGACATCGCCATTTCGACGAGCAGGTAGCCCGGGAAGAAGCGCTTCGAGCTGACCACCTTCCGGCCGCCGCGCATCTCCACGACGTCCTCGGTCGGGATGAGGATCTCGCCGATGTCGCCTTCGACACCGTAGGCCTGGACGCGCTGCCGCAGCGACTCGGCCACCTTCTTCTCGAAGCCCGAGTAGGTGTGAACGATGTACCACTGCTTGGTGGCGGTCTCGCTCATCACGCCCCCAGCTCGCGGAAGATCCAGCCGACGATCGAGTTGAACACCAGGTCCACGCCCCAGAGGTACACCCCGAAGAAGATCGACGTCAGGACGACGACCACCGTCGTCGCGTAGACCTCCTTGCGGGTGGGCCAGGTGACGCGCTTCATCTCGCTGCGCACCTCGGTGAAGAACGTGGTGGTTCGCTCCCACCAGCCGGCCACCTTCTCGGGGGCGTCCTTGACGTTGTCGACCATGACGGATTTCACTCGGCGTCTCTCGCGAATCTGGCAGGCCAGGAGGGAATCGAACCCCCAACCCCCGGTTTTGGAGACCGGTGCTCTGCCAATTGAGCTACTGGCCTGTACTCCCTTACGCTTGTCCGGCGTCCGGCCTCCGGCATCCGGAGGCGTCCGACCTCCGGCATCCGGAGGCGTCCGGCGTCCGACATCCGGCGACCGGCGGTGTCTGGCTCCCGGCTCCGGACTCCCGACTCCCGGCCCCGGACTCCCCCGGCTCCGGGCCTACTTCGTCTCGCGGTGCGCCGTGTGCTTGCGGCAGAACCGGCAGTACTTCGCGAACTCGAGACGGTCGGTCGTCTTCTTCTTGTTCTTCGTCGTCGTGTAGTTGCGCCGCTTGCAGTCCTGGCAGGCGAGCGTGACGATGTCGCGCATGGCGTTCCTAATCCTTCGTGTCCCGGGAGCATGCCGCGCCGGCGCGGGACCTCGTCGACGGCCCCGCCGGCTTCACCCGGAGGGCCCGTCGTCGCGGCGGGCGCGCCGCCGGGGCCGGCGCCCCCCCGGCGCCACACGCAGGATTTGCGGGATGGTGCCGGGGCCCCCCCGCGGGCCCCCCCCCCCCCCGCCCCACCG
>JAHDVQ010000100.1:12406-14140 GCA_023384595.1 Vicinamibacteraceae bacterium
CGGGCCCCGGCCGCGCCGGCGGGGCACCGCGGCGCCCCCCCCGCCGGCATCCCCCGGGGGCCCGGTCGGCGCGGCGGCCGCCCCGCGGCGCCGGCCGCCCGCGCGCTCCTACTCGATGATTTCGCTGATCGTGCCGGCGCCCACCGTGCGGCCGCCCTCACGAATCGCGAAGCGGGCGCCCTTCTCGAGCGCCACGGGCTGGATGAGCTCCGCGGTGATCGAGGTGTTGTCGCCCGGCATGACCATCTCCACCCCTTCGGGGAGGTTGAGCGAGCCCGTCACGTCGGTCGTCTGCAGGTAGAACTGCGGACGATAGCCGTTGAAGAACGGCGTGTGGCGGCCACCCTCTTCCTTCGACAGGATGTAGACCTCGGCCTTGAATTTGGTGTGCGGCGTGATCGACCCCGGCTTGGCGAGCACCTGGCCGCGCTCGACGTCGGTCTTCTCGAGACCGCGCAGCAGCACGCCGATGTTGTCGCCCGCCACGCCCTCGTCGAGCAGCTTCCGGAACATCTCGACGCCCGTGACGGTCTTCTTCACCGTGGGCGCGAAGCCGACGATCTCGACTTCCTCGCCGACCTTCACGCGGCCGCGTTCGACGCGCCCCGTCACCACCGTGCCGCGGCCCGAGATCGAGAAGACGTCCTCGATGGGCATGAGGAACGGCTTGTCGACCTGGCGCTCCGGCAGCGGGATGTAGCTGTCGAGGGCCTCCATCAGCTTCAGGACGCCGTCGACGCCCTCCTGATCGCCCTGGAGCGCCTTCATCGCCGAGACGCGCACGACCGGCAGGTCGTCGCCCGGGAAGTTGTAGCCGCTCAGCAGCTCGCGCACCTCGAGCTCCACGAGATCGAGCAGCTCGGGGTCGTCGACCGCGTCGACCTTGTTGAGGGCGACGACGAGGTAAGGCACGTTCACCTGGCGGGCGAGCAGCACGTGCTCGCGCGTCTGCGGCATGACGCCGTCGACGGCCGAGACGACGAGAATCGCGCCGTCCATCTGCGCCGCGCCGGTGATCATGTTCTTGATGTAATCGGCGTGGCCCGGGCAGTCGACGTGCGCGTAGTGCCGGTTGGGCGTGCTGTACTCGACGTGGCTCGTCGCGATCGTCAGAATCTTGGTCGCGTCACGGCGTCCCTGCGACTCCGACGCCTTGGCCACTTCGTCGTAGGGCACGAACTTGGCCCAACCCTTGTCGGCCGCCACCTTGGTGAGGGCCGCCGTCAGCGTGGTCTTGCCGTGGTCGATGTGACCGATGGTCCCGACGTTCACGTGCGGTTTCGAACGATCAAACTTTTCCTTCGCCATGCGCCGTATGCCTCGTCTCTCGCGTTACACGTAAAACCTGGAGCCGATGACCGGGATTGAACCGGTGACCTCGTCCTTACCAAGGACGCGCTCTACCGACTGAGCTACATCGGCCCTCTGCCGCACCCTGCGGATGCCCGCAGCCGGCGCGTCAGCACGCCCACACCGCCGGCCCCATTGCCGGCGACGCGACCCTGGAGCGGGAGACGGGGATCGAACCCGCGACCAACAGCTTGGAAGGCTGTGACTCTACCACTGAGTTACTCCCGCGATCCCTGCTACCACTCTCTCGAACGACTCCGGGCGGCCGGCCTCGCTCGCGCCTCCAGGCTCGGTGCCTCATGCCCGCTCGCCAAGGCGCGCATCGGAGGCGGCTCGCCAGCCGTAGCTCGCATCCGCAGGATGCGAGCGAAGGCTGGTGGCGAG
>JAHDVQ010000386.1 GCA_023384595.1 Vicinamibacteraceae bacterium
ACTCGCCGTCGGCCGTGGCCAGCTGCGCGCGGCGCACGATGGGTGCCGAGGCGGGTAGCTGCTCGGTCACGACGATGTCGACCCGCACGTTGACGGGAAGCGACGGCTTGCGCGCCGCACGGGGGGCGGGCGCCGGTTCCGGAGCGCCGGCCCGCGGAGCCTGCACAGGCGCGGGCGCGGGTTGCGCGACGGGAGTCGCCGGCACGGGACGGCCGGCCTGGGCGGGTGCGGCCGGCGCTTCCGCCCGGGAAGCGGGACGGGGGAACTCCGGCTGGTTGTCGAACGCGCCCAGGGGAAGCAGCGGCGCGATCAGCGCGAGGACGAAGACGACGGGGTAGGTGTTCATGGGGCCTCTCAGACACGGGCTACGGGCTACGGGCTACGGGCTACGGGCTCACCAGGGCGAGCGTGGATGATCGATCGGCACGGGCGCGGGAAGAGGGTCGATCTCGATGGGGGCCAGTTCGATGGCGTCGATTTCGAAGCGTGGAAGCTCGAGCGCCGCGACCTCGATGGGCGCGACCTGAATCGGCTCAGGCTGCAGGCTCGCCCAGGTCTCGGCGCGCTGGCGCTGCCGCCGGTCGGCGACCTCCGCTCCTCCTGTCGAGGCGGCCACCGCGACGGCGGCTCGCCGTGAAGAGGACGATGCGAGGCGCGTAGGCATCGGCGTCGACGCGTCTGCGCCGCCCGAGGGCGCCGGATCGTCATGACGGGCGTGGGCCGCCGCCACGTGGCCGGCTTCGCCTCCTCCTGCCTGCTGCGCGGCCCCGGCCGGAGGAGCCACTGGTTCTTGCCGCCACGGCGACCACGCCAACACGACAAGGGCGCCTGCCGTGGCGGCTGCGCCCAGTGTCAACAGCCACGACCGCCGGCCCTCCCGCACCGGCGCCCTTCCACGCGTCTCGAGGCGCTGGCGCACGCGGTCTCCCAGGCCATAGGCGGCGTCGACGCGCGCGATCCTCGTGACGATGTCGTCCAGCGGGCCTGGCGGCCGACTCGGTTCACTCATGGCGATGGCCCATCCTGATCAACCGGGCTCGCAGCTGCCGCCGCGCCTCGGTCACACGCCACTTGAAGGTGCCAAGGGGAATGCCCTGGAGGTCGGCGGCCTGTGCGTAGGACAACTCCCCCGCCGCCGCCAGCAGCAGCGCCTCGCGCAGCGTCGACGGCAGTCCTTCGATGATCCGGCGCACCAGCGCCAGGTTGTCGGTGTCGATCACCGCCTGCTCCGGCGACCGCTCGTGCGAGGGCACCGAATCCACGAGATCCGCCATCGCCCGGCCGGATGCGCCGTCACGCGCGGCCGGACCCTGGAGGTAACGCTTCGCCCGCCGGATCCAGGAGCGCCGCCTGTCGATGGCCGTGCGCCAGGTAACGGCAAGCAGCCAGGTCTTGAAGGCGGCCTCGCCGCGAAACTGCGCCAGGCGCTTAAATGCCAGCACGCACGCCTCCTGTGCCACATCGTCGGCCTCGGCCGCGCAGCCGAGCGCGGCGTACGCGGTGCGGACCACGGCGTGGCGATGCCTGTCGACGAGCTCGCCGAAGGCGGCCGTCTGTCCCTGTCGGGCACGCTCGACGAGCTCGTCGTCTGTCACACACCCTGTAGACGCCGGCCGGGGGGGCGAGGTTGGGGAAAATGGGCTACAGGCTTCAGGCTACAGCCTACGGGCTGTACCTCGGCCCAAGGCCCCAGGCCTACCGGCTCCCAACCTCCGTACGGGGGAGCCCGTACTGAAGGACCTTGACCTTCTCGAGCGTGATGAGCCCGCTCGTCATGATCGGCTCGATGGCGTCGAGGAATGGGCGGAGGCGCTCCTCGG
>JAHDVQ010000101.1:0-6517 GCA_023384595.1 Vicinamibacteraceae bacterium
GAGAGGTCGTAGAAGGGAAACAGCCTGAGTTCGTACAGCGCGACCTGGGCCGTCCAGGCAACGCCGTAGACGATCATCGGAGCGGTCCAGCCCCACCCGCGGGCGCGTGCGAGGAGGGTCACGAGCGCGAGCGTGGAGGTCGCGATGAGCAGCGGCAGCATCGACAGCGTCAATGAAGCTGAGCCGGCGCGGCCCCTGGGAGGCCGCGGGCACGATGGCGCCGGAGTGCGTGGGGGGCGGCGCGGGGAAACGAACCGTCGCAGTGTAGCACGATGGTGGGGTCAGGTCTGCGATCGCCCAATGTCATGGACAATGGGCGATCGCAGACCTGACCCCCATTCGCGATATGATCGGGCGACTCCCCCCTGCGCGTGCCGAGATTTCCCATGTCCCTGCTCGTTCCGTTCAGCGCGGCCATGGCCACGGCCGTCCTGGCGACGCTGCTCGTGCGGCGCGTGGCTCCGCTGGTGGGTGCCGTGGCGCGTCCCGTGGCCGACCGCTGGCACCGGACCGAAATCCCGCTGCTCGGCGGGCTGGCGCTCGGGCTCGGCGTGCTCGCGGGCGCACTCGCCGGCGGACTCACCGACATCGAGTCGTGGCTGCTGCTCGGCGGCGCCTTCACGCTGCTGCTCGTCGGCCTCGTGGACGACCTGCGTGCGCTCCGTCCCCAGTCCAAGCTCCTGGCGCAACTGCTGGTCGCGTCGGCGCTCGCGGCCATGGGCCTCCAGCTTCGCCTCACCGGCTACCCGACGCTCGACGTGCTCGTCACGATTCTCTGGACGGTGGGCATCGTCAACGCCGTGAACCTGCTCGACAACATGGACGGCCTCGCCGCAGGCATCGCGGCCATCGCGGTGGGCTTTCGCCTGTGGTTCTTCCTGGAGGACGGCGACCTGCAGGGCGCGATGCTGGCGGCGAGCGTGCTCGGCGCCACGCTGGCCTTCCTCGTGTTCAACACGAACCCCGCCTCGATCTTCATGGGCGATGCCGGGAGCCTGCTCCTCGGCACGCTGGTGGCGGGGATGAGCCTCACCGGCGACTGGGCCTACTCGCGCGGCGTGGTGTCGGTGCTGCTGCTGCCGGTGCTCCTCCTCCTCGTCCCCATCTTCGATACGACCTTCGTCACGGCCGCCCGGCTCCTTGCTGGCCGTCCCGTCTCGCAGGGCGGCCGCGACCACACCTCGCACCGGCTCGTGGCGCTCGGCCTCACCGAGCGGCAAGCCGTGGTCGTGCTCTACGTGGTGGCGCTGCTGTCGGGAAGCATCGCGCGCTTCTCGTACGGTCACGGGCTGTCGTACAGCGCCGTGTTCGTCGCGCTGCTCGTCCTGGGGCTCGCGCTGCTCGGCGTGTACCTGGGCCGGCTCCGCATCTATCCTGACGCGAGCACGGCGCCGGAGGTGATCCCCCCGCGCCTCGTGCGCCTGGTCAGCAACTTCTCCTACACGCGCCAGGTGGCCACCGTCGGCATCGACTTCGTGCTCGTCGTCGTGGCCTATTACGGGGCCTACATGCTGCGGTTCGAAGGACGGCTGATGGAGCAGCAGCCCGTCTTCATCGCCTCGCTCCCCCTGGTGATCGGCGGCACGCTGTCGGCGATGTGGGGGATGCGAATCTACCAGGGCGTGTGGCGCTACACGAGCGTGCGCGACCTCATCCGCCTCGGCCAGGCCGTCTCCCTCGGCGTGGTGGTCTCGGTGCTCGCGCTGCTGCTCGTGTACCGCTTCGTCGGGTACTCGCGCGCCGTCTTCGTCATCTACTGGCTGCTGTTGCTGGTGCTCGTCGGCGGCTCGCGGCTCTCGTTCCGCGCGCTTGGCGAGCTGCTGCCTAGAAGGCCCCTGGCCACGGCCCACGACGTGGTCATCTATGGGGCAGGCGACGGCGGTGTCATGGTCCTGCGCGAGCTGCGCAACAACCCCGCTCTTGGCATGGTGGCCGTGGCGTTTCTCGACGACGACCGGGGGAAGCACAGGACGACGATCAACGGAGTGCCGGTCGTGGGCGGGTGCGAGAAGCTCGAGAGCCTGCTGCTCACCCATCGCGTCGGCGAGGTCGTCGTGTCGTCTCCGAAGATCGATGAGGCCCGTCTCCTCGCGCTCGACCGCCTGTGCGAGACGTACGGCGTCCCCGTGCGGCGCGCCACGCTCACGTTCGTGTGACGGCTACTGCCCGGCCGGCACCGTGGTGAGAGAACCGAGCCGATAGGCCTCGCCTGTTCTGCCGTTGAGGGTCCAGAGTTCGAGTCCCGGGATGGCTGGCCCGTTGAGCGACACCTTCCACCCTGACCTGAAGGCTCTCGGAGCGCCGGTGCGCGCGACGATGTCGTCACGCGGCGTGCTCGGCACGGTGACCGAGATCGCGCGCAGCACCTCCTCTTGTCTCGCGGTCACGAGGACGGCATCGCCGGCTCGGTGCTCTTCAGGCAGGTACGTCCACCCTTCCGCAACCAGGTCGCCGTACTCACCGACCTGAAACCGTTCCAGGGCTCCGTGGGAGGCCCGCTGGGTTTCGTGTGCGGTCACCCAGGTGACCCTGTCTCTCAGACGCGGCAGGACCCCCCTCTCCACAAGACGGGGCAGCCAGCGTCTGACTGGCGCCGATCCCTGGAACGACATCACCGCCCTGACATCCTGCTCGTCCGCCATCAGTACGAACGGCAGGATGGCCCTAGCCTGCAACCGGCTCCGGTGCACCTCCAGAATGTGGGCCACACTCTGAACGTTCGCCAGCCCCCACAAGACCGCCAACGCCGCCGCAATCGCGACCATTGATTGCGTCACCCAGGCGCGGGAAGCTGCCTGGCGCCCCGCGTGAACCACAACCGCGTGAGCCAGCACGGCCGCACCGAGGAAGGCGGTGAACGAGAACGCCGTGTAGCGCGAGGCGAGGAGGTACTCCATACCGAAACCGAGGCGCCCCGCGGCGGTCACGGCCGCCGATCCCACCCCATAGGCCACGAAGACAAGGCCGATGACGAGTTGATTCCGCAGCGCACGACCGTCGCGATTCCTGAACAGGTAGACCGAAACAGGCAGCAGCAGCGCGGCCAACGCCAGCGCCGCGCCCGCCGCAATCAGCACTTGATACCCGCCGAACTGCATGGCGAAGCTGAACCCGGACCCGAGGAAGACGAGTGTTCCCGCCACGGCCCTGAGCGGATCGGAAAGCGCCACCCAGATGGACGGGTGCCCTGTCGGCCAGTCGAAGTCCCAGAAGTAGAGTGCCACGGACGCTGCGAAGGCTCCCGTGAAGAGCATCGCCGGTCTCCAGTGGTCACGGAGTTCCGACCATCGGATACTGGCGAGCGCGGCAGCCGTGAGCGGCCACAACAGCATGCCGTTGGCATAGGAATACGTCGCGATGATGTTGAGGAGGGCAACAAGAAGAACGACTTGATGCAGGGGACGCCTGCTGAGCACCAGGAGACAGGCCGCGACGAGGCACGCGAACGGCACGTACAGGATGAACTGAATCCCCCACAGGAAATTCTCATACTGCGTCCACGAGAAGAGCAGCATGTTGGCGGCGAGGGCAAAGCCAGCCGTGTGCACGGCGCCGTCCCCGCGATACTGCCGAACGAGCAGAACCAGCCCTAGGGACGTGCCCATGAGGAGGAACTGGGTCGCCAGCATTTCCCGTTTGACGTTCCAGTAGCCGAGCCGTGCCAGCCCGACGAAGAGCAACCGGGGGAAGGCTGGGCGGCTCTCGTTGGCCTGCGCGAACAACCCGTACGGTACTTCGTTCCCGAGCTCGAGGCGTTCGAGAATCGGAGCCAGGGTCCATTGATCGCCCACAGGGACGTCGACGCCGAACCAAAGTACCCCGCCGACGGTGAGCAGGGGAGGTACGAGGGCCAACATCCACAGTGTTAGCGACGTGAATCGGGACCTGCGCGGGCCTAGGACCGACGCTGCCATGCTGCCACCGCGGACTTGCCGACACGATGAGAAAGAAGAGAGTCCAGTTTCTCAGACAGCGGGACCATGTACGTGTCCCACGTCTCGATCTGCGCCCGTGTCGGCATCGATGACCTCAGAAGTACGCGGTTTGCCACTGACGCGAGGACCCCCACGCAGTCGAGATACTCCAGCCTGACCAGGCGCAATGACGGCGGAGTCAGGCGGCGGAGTCCGTCGAGGCTGTACCGCCTGAAGTGTCCGACCGCGTCATCGAAGGGCGAGCGAAGCCATTCATGGGCTGGCGCGACGACGACCAGGTGGCCGTGCGGATCCAGGCGGGAGCCAGCGTCCAAGACCTCTGTGGCGTCGGCCTCGATGTGTTCGAGAACGTCGACGTAAAGTATCGTGTCGAACCGCCGACCGCTGTCCAAGTTGCCCAATGTCCCTGCCAGCACCTCACAAGCTGACGGCAGCCGTCCGGCCTCGCGCTTCTCCACGATCGCCGCAGCCTGTGCGGGGTCCGGCTCGAGGCACAGCCAGCTCATGCCGGGTCGATACAGGAATTCGACATTCGCACCGATTCCCGCCCCAACGTCCAGGACCCGCGTTCCGACGAACGGGAGCACTCGCCTGGACCAATAGCGCTTCCAACGACGCGCCAACGCAAACGAGCTCAACTCCTGACCGAGGTAGGTGTATTCGGAGGCCGGCCGCGGGTGTTCCTCTTGCACGCGAGTCACGCTGCGGCCCCGCCCGACAATCTCTGGACGCTCTCGATATACGAGGGCGCATCGAGCAAGGGCACGATGGTCTTGGTGCTTCTCATGTACAACAACGAGAACACTGACACCGTCGTCAACACGGCGGCCTGCACAAGGATGATCACCAAGGCACTGGCCACGGTCGAAGCCCAGCCGGGGATGGCAAGGTCGGTCAGAAACCTGATGCTGACAACCACCGTCAGACCGACCATCGTGAGGACACCCAGGACCAGACTGAGCACCAGAATGCGGACCAGCGCGATGTCACTGAACACCGAGAGAGCTGACAGCCCATGCAGCACCAGGGCAATGAAGCTCATGTTCGATCGGCCTGCATAGCGCGTCCCGCGGAACGTTGGAACCGAGATGATTGGCGCTCGGGAGCGGACGATCGAGGCGGCGAGGTGGTTCCACACCCCGGCATTACGGGTGAGCGCCGCGAGGTGGATCGACGGGATCAGGCAGAAGTTGCCAAAATCGATGCCTCGACCCGTCAACAGCCTGAACAAGAGCCTGTAAAGCCAATAGAAGAAGCGGAACGCCCCGCCCTCCGATCGGCGAACCCTTTGTGCGCTGATGATGTGACCCGGCGCGGCCTGCCACTGCTCGACGAGCCGGACTACGTCAGCAGGCTGATCTTCGCCATCCCCATCCATCACGATCGCGGCGTGACAGCCTGTCTGCGCGGCGGACACGAGTCCGACCGCGATGGCGCGCTGGTGCCCCAGATTGCAGGCCAGGTTCAGGATGTCGACGCCGGCCAGCCGTCGAAAGGAACCGTCTGGCCACCCTCGGGGAACGGGTTGCACTGACGCGTCGTTCACCACCAGCACTCTGCAAGAGTAGGTCGCAGGAAGATCGAGGGCATCCAGATGCTGAAGAAGGGTCGCCAGCGATGACCAATCGTCATAGACAGGGATGATGATGACCAAGTCTGTCGTCATTCCCATCCCCTCATGTGCCGTCTCGTCATTCGCAGGCGAAGGGGAGACTGCTATCGTTGGAGAATTGCGGTGCCCGAAGGCCGGCAGGCGCTCGGCCAGGTCGTTGACCCCCAGACTATAGATCGACTCGTGGACCCAGAGCGAACGGTCGCGAGCGCTACGGCGCGAACACCGTGCGGACCGTCGCTGGCGGTCCGGCCACGCCCCTGAGGTTGACCCCACGCACGGTGAGCCGGTTCTCTCCCACGCCCAGCGACCACTCGAGCAGGTCGCCTTCGTGCTGCACCGAACCGCCTCCCTCGACGTCGATCGCGTAATGGTCGAAGTCGACGACGTTGTGCGTCAGCCGCAATTCGAGGCGACCTGCCCCGCGCAGGACCGGCTCGATCTCGACCTGATTCAGCTTCGGGTACGCCGTGACGGCCGAGGTGACCGCCCACGGCGCGAGCGGCACCTTCGCAAACGGCGACGGCGCGTCACTCAGTTCCCAGGGCACGGTGGAGGGATCGCTCCACACGACGAGATCGCGGAAGTCGAAAGGATTGCTGGCGTCCGTCAGGTGATCCGCCTTCACGTGGAACAGCAGGTAGTAGTAGAACTCCAGGCCGCGTGCCGGGTAGGCGTAAGGATCGGGATGACCGTCGCGGTGGCTCCCCAGAACGAGCGTGACCTCGTCGGCCGCCCCGGCCACGAACGCCTCGTGCACCTCGAGCGCGCTGAGCGGCACGCCGTCGCGTACGTAGTGGACGTTGAAGTCCGGATCGAGCACGATCCACTTCTCATACTGGTTCGACCACACCTCGGTCAGATAGTGCGCATAGGGGTTGTCGACGAGTCCGATCCCGATGTACCGCGCCGTGTAGCCGAGCGACGCCAGGCCTTGCAGGTACACCTGCGCGTATTGGGCGCAGAATCC
>JAHDVQ010000101.1:6617-10174 GCA_023384595.1 Vicinamibacteraceae bacterium
GGCGAGTCGCTCGCGGCCGACAGGACCGTGCCCTCCGGCAGCGCGAGCGTCGAGCGCACGTCGAGCGGCTCCGAGGTGCTGCCGACGACGAGCGCGACGTCGGCCAGGGGCGCCACGAGCGGCGTGACGTCGGTGGCCTGCGCCGAGCCCCCTTCCGACCACCACCGCGCGCCCGAATTGTAGACAGCCTGCTCGACGACGACCGGCACGGCCGGCGCGCCCGGCGAGGCCAGGCTGTCGACGCGCGCGCCAAACCGTCGCTCCCGGAAGGCAGGAAAGTGATCGAAGACCGAGACGGTCGTGCGCGCACCGGCGGCGACGATGAACTCGCGCGAGTCTTCCTCGCCGTCGCCGTCGGGAAGCAGCGTGACGCCGACACGCGCCGCCGTGGCCGACGGGTTGGCGACGAGGATGTACGCATTGGCCTGCTGCCAACTCGCGCCCACCTGGCCCTCGGCCAGCGCCCAGCTCAGGGCGGGTGCCGGCGAGGCCGACGCGGAGTGGCCCTCGTACCAGCTGTGCCACGAGCCCTGCCACCACATCGCCCGCTCGGCCACGACCTCGCCCGTCACCGCGACGACGCGCATCGAGAAGTCGGTCGCGGCCAGCCGCGGATGCGCTTTCTCGACCTCCACGGTCCGGCGGCTGAACGCGGGCACCTCGTATGGCAGCGTGAGCACCTCGCCGCCCGGCAGCAGGAAGTGCACCTCGACCAGCGAGGCGACAGGCGAGAAGTTGGCCAGGAGCAGGAACGCGTCGAAGACGTCCCCGGTGGCGCCCTCGGCGAAGAACCACTCCGTGGCCGGACCCGGCGCGCCGAGCGACGCGTGACCCGCTCCGAAGCTCCC
The DNA here is from genome assembly GCA_023384595.1 of Vicinamibacteraceae bacterium. Taxonomy (GTDB): domain Bacteria; phylum Acidobacteriota; class Vicinamibacteria; order Vicinamibacterales; family JAFNAJ01; genus JAHDVQ01. Next base: position 7,466 of record JAHDVQ010000101.1, read on the forward strand.
CGTCTGCGGGTTCGTCCTGTACATCGCCCGTTCGATGACGATCGGACCCGACGCGTGGAAACGGGCCGAGACGTCGGTGGGCGCCATCGCGACATCGCGATTCACCCAGATGTTCGTCCGGCTGCGCGGGGCGAGGGTGAGCGTCTGCTGCATCTGGGGCAGCGGTGAGGGCCTCAGGAAGGTGGCCTCCACCTGCACCGCGGCATCGCCCGGGTTTTGCAGCAGGTAGAACAGCTGGAACCCGCTGTGCGTCGCCCCCTCGGCGAAGTACCAGTGCTCGCGCGGGGCGGACGTGGCCGTTTCGAGATGGCTGCCGCCGAGCGGACCACCCCACGACATCGTGCGCGTGACGACGATCTCGGTATCCGACTCGGCGAGGACGGAAAACGCGCTCCAGGTGACCCCGGCCAGGCGCGAGCAGTCCACGGTGACCTGCCGCTCGCCGGGCACTTCCACGGGAATCCGCGCGACGGTCGCGTCGCTGTTCAGGAACGTCAGCAGGACGTGCGCCGGCTGGGCACCCCGCGGCTGGACGATGGCCAGGCGCGTTTCGAACTGCGGCCAGCCGGCGCCCTCGGCAAGGTACTGCCTGTGCCAGCCCCGCGGATGCCCGCCGTTGAGCCACTCGAGGTAGGTGGTGAGGCCGTCGCCGTCGGGGTCGCCGTCGGGGCCATCGTCTCCGTCGGCGAGGGCCGGGTCGAGGCCGAACTGCCGCTCCCAGGCGTCGGGAAGACCGTCGCCGTCGAGGTCGGCTGCCGGAGATTCGGCATCGCCCGACAATGTCGAAATGGCCACAGCGGGTGTCCGAGGAGCCGACACAGCCGTAAGGACCACGATGAAAAAGAACCCGCGCGCGTGTGCGCGCATTCCCCGGGAAGCGGCCACGCCGAGGCGGTAGCAACTTCAGTGCCCGGAGACCGTCCGGTAGACCCCCATCGTGGCCTCGACCATGCGGTCGACGGTGAAGTGGGCGAGGAGCCGCGCATACCCCGCCTCGCCCATTGCGGCGCCCCGATCGGGCGCGCTCAGCGTCGTGGCCAGCGCCGCCGCGAGCGCCGAGGCATCGGCGGGGGGAACGAGCAGGCCGGTCGAGCCCTGCTCGACGATTTCTGGGAGCGCGTCCACCGAGGTGGCGACAATCGGTCGCCTCGCCGCCATCGCCTCGAGGGCGACCAGGCCGAATCCTTCGTACCGCGAGGGTACGGCCACGACGTCACAGGCCGACATGAACGGCTGCGCGCGCTCGATCCAGCCTGTGAACGCGACGGCGCCGTTCAGGCCGAGGCGCGAGGTCTGCGCTTCGAGCGCCCCGCGTTGCGCACCGTCGCCGGCCACGACCAATCTCGCGCCGGGCACGGCCGCCGCCACCATGGGAAAGGCCTCGAGCAGTACGTCCACCCCTTTCTGTGGCACGAGGCGCCCCACCATGCCGACCAGCGGCGCCCCGGGAGCGATGCCGAACCGCTCACGCCACGCCCGGCGTGCGTCCCTGTCGTCGGGCTGGGGGTCGAGGCCGTAGTGGACCGTTGTCACGCGCCTGCGGTCGATGCCCTCGACATCGGTGACGAAGCGCGCCACGGCGTGGGAAATGGCCACGACCACATCGGCGTGGGCGGCCGTCCGACGCGTCAGGATGCGACAGGCCAGCCGGCGGCGGAAGAGGTCGGTATTGTGCCGCGACGAGATCGCACAGGGCACACTCGCACGGCGCGCCGCCCTCAAACCGTATAGGTCGGCGTGCACCAGGTGCGTGTGCACGATGTCGGGGTGAAGCTCGCGAAACCGGCGTGCGAGGGCCACCGGCACCCGTGGATCGACATGGCGCCGGATGACGAGCTGCTCGACCGGCACGCCCTGCGAGCCGAGCGCCGCCGCGAATCCCCCGTCGCCCGCGCCCGGTTCGACGAGCTCGATCATGCGCACATCGAGCCCGCGAGCGGCGAGCCCCGGAAGCAGGCGCAGCAGGTGGCCCTCGGACCCGGCAATCCCCTTCACCTTGCTGACGTGAACGACGCGCAGGGGGGACGTGCGCGTGGGGCGATCGTGCGCCCCGGGTCGAGCGTTCATGCCTCGTTCAGCAGCTCCAGGAGTCGGGTCATTCGATGGCGGTACGTGTGGCGGGCGAGCACGTGCGCGCGGCCCTGCCCGGCAATACGCTGGCGCTCGTCGTCGTGTTCCAGATAGTAGCCCACGAGCTGGCGGAGGTGGACGGGAGAATCATAGGTCACGAGGTGCTGCCCCGGCGTGAACCAGCGTGTCGCGGCCGGGCACTGGTCGACGATCTGGAGCGTCGCGATGCCGCACGCCTCGAACATCCGCATGTTGCCGCCGTCGCGCATGGTGTCGCCGTGCGGGTTGGGCACGATCCGGGCGGCGCTGAGCGCGCGCAGCATGTCGGCGCCGAGCAGGCCACCGCGGTGGAAGCGGCGAAGCGAGGGCGGAACCTCGTGGACGCTCCAGATGGCGAGGTCGCAGTCGGCCAGGGCACCGATCGCCTCGACCCGCCGCCGATAGAGCCGCTCGGGGACGAGCGTGCCCGCAAAGCCGACGTCGCACCCCCACTGCCGGCGCTCGTCGCTCGAGAGCGGCGAAGCGGGGAGCATGTCGGGATCCACGGCGGCCAGCGGGAGAACCTCGGTCCGACGCGCACCGAGCGCCCGCCACTCGCGTGCGTGCCCCGCGTCGTTGGTGACGACGAGATCGTAGTGC
>JAHDVQ010000101.1:10274-13973 GCA_023384595.1 Vicinamibacteraceae bacterium
CGCCCGCCACTCGCGTGCGTGCCCCGCGTCGTTGGTGACGACGAGATCGTAGTGCCCGGCGGCGCGACGCTCGACGGGCCGCGCGAACGTGCCGGGCGAGTCGCTGCAGGCGAGCACGAGCCTGGCGCCCGTGTCGCGCCGCAGCCGCGCAAGCGTGGCCGGCAGCATCGTCGTGTTGTTGCCGGCGAGCAGGACGACGTCGGGACGCCACCGCGCCGCCATGGCCAACAGGCGGCCGTTGCGACGGCGGATCGACGGCAGCGCCGCGGGCACGCGCGACCCGATGGCCGCGAGGGCCCGCGCGACGGACACGCGCTCGGTCATGACGAGCGGGCGCAAATCCGAGGGGGTATCGGCATTCCGCCAGAAGACGGCCGTCTCGTGGCCGAGCGCCTCGAGCGCCGCGCTGTACGAGGCTTCGGCCTGCGTGCGAGGCACCCTGGAGGGCAACGCGCGCCACCCGGGTTCCGCGTGATGCAGCGAGGCGACGAGCAGGAACTTCATGGCTGCCGTCCCGCGCGCCATCGCCGGGGCGCGACGAGCAGCAGCAGCGCGACGAGTGCCGCCGCTTCGGTCGCGAGCGAGGCCCATCCCGCGCCGAGCACGCCAAGACGCGGAAGAAGCACGGCGAGCAGTGCGACGTGCAGGGCGACGATGAGGACGCGGGCGAGAAGCAGCGCGCGCTGGCGGTGCTGGCAGAGGAGCGCCTGCGACAGCACGCCGGTCAGCATGGCGAGAACGGCGGCCCACAGAAAGAGGCGCAGGACGTCCGCCGTCGCGGCGTACGCGGGCCCGAATGCCAGCACGGTGAGCGTGTCGCCCGCCAGCGTGAAGCCGACCGCGACAGGCAGGGCGAGGGCCACGCCCACGGCAGCGAGCCGATTGCCGAGCGCCCAGAACGCGGCGGCGTGCCCGTCGGCCCACAGACGCGCCATCGAAGGGAGTCCCACGAGGAGGAGCGTCGCGCCGACGAACTCCGTGATGCCGAAGGCCACGACGAGCGCCGCCTGCAGCTGTCCCGCCGCTTCGACGCCGAGCAGGGCCGCTGCCAGGAGTCGATCGCTGTGCAGGCGCGCCAGGCCGAGCAGGGCCAGCAGCGCGATGGGCCAGCCGGCGCCGAGAAGCCGCGCCGCCAGGTGCACGTTGGCCGGCCAGGCGGGCCGCAGCGCCAGCGTGCGCCAGTACACGACGGCCCGCACCGACGAGGCGGCGAGCGTCGCCGAGTAGGCGCCGACGAGCCCGAGTCCGCCTGTCACGAGCGCCACGCCGATGGCGCCGAGCGAGAGCGCGTGCACGAGGGAGACGGCGGCCGCGGCCTTCAGTCGCTCGGCCGCGACGAGCTGGTTGTGGAACAGGTTGCCGACAGCGTCGGTGACGAGGGCCGACGCCGCCAGGGCGGCAAGTCCCGGTGCCACCGTCACCGGCACTCCCAAGGCGAGGAGTGCCGCGACGACGAGCCCTGCCGCGAGCGCCAGCACCGGCTGGACGGCGAGCGTCGCGGCGAGGACGGGCGCCGCCGTGACCGGCCGCGCGGCCACGTCGCGCGAGACGACGAGGCCGAGGCCCGCATCCGCGACGGGCGCGGCGAGCGCGAGGAGGGCGCCGATGGTGCCGTAGACGCCAAACCCTTCCGGTCCCAACCTGCGTGCGAGAAAGAGCTGCCAGCCGAAGAGCACGAGGCTCACGACCGCCTTCGCGGCCCACGTCGACGCCGCGTTGGTCGCCAGCACTCGGACCCCCGGCCTCACTGCGTGCCTCCGCGTGCGAAGGCGGTCTCGACGGCCAGACGGTAGGCGTCATCCATCGCCGCGTTCACCCGGGGCCAGCCGTGATGGCCGGCCGCCCAGGCGCGCCCTCGCGCGCGGAGACTCCCGCACAGGCTCGAGTCGGCCAGCACGCGGGCGATGGAGTCGCCGAGCGCGCCGGCGGTGCGGTCCGCGAGCACCACGGCGCCGGCCGCTTCGAGCGGCAGCAGCGGCGCCTCTCGCGCGGCGACGACAGGCACGCCCGCCGCGAGCGCTTCCAAGAGCGCCATCGACATGCCCTCGCCCGTGGCGGGCAGCACGAAGAGATCGGCGGCGGCAAGAGCGGCGAGTTTCTCATCGCCGCTCACGAGTCCCGGCATCGTCACCGGGGCAGCCGCGCCGGCCGCGGCGACCTGCCGCGCGATGGTGTCGCGCATGCCCGCGTCGGGGCCGGCAATGAGCAGATGCGGACGCCGGCCGAGCGCGGCGGCGCGCTCCTGGGCTCCGACGAGCAGGTCGACGCCCTTGCGGGACTCGAGCCGTCCAAGGAAGAGCACCACCAGCGCGTCAGACGGCAGGGCGAATCGTCGTCGCGCCCCATCCCTGTCGGGGAGCCGCGCGTACCGCTCGAGATCGATGCCGTTCGGGACGATGGAGCACGCGTCGTCGAGGTGCGTGAGTCGCCACCGGGCGGTGAAGGCCCTCACGCCGAGGGCCTCGGCCTCGTTGAGCGCGACGATGCGGTGGACGCGCCGCCAGGTCGAGCGCGCGAACACGCGGTCCCACGCGCGTTTGGCCAAGGCGCGGCCCGTGTCGAGCGGGAGCGTGCCATGCGGCGAGATCACGGCAGGCGTGGCGTGGCGCGCGGCCGCGCCGAGGGCGAGCAGGGTTTCGACGGTTCGCACCTCGTGGCAATGCACGACGTCGGGCCGCGCGCGGTGGAGTGCGTCGCCGAGGAGCCGGCCGAAGCCCACCGGCCACGACAGGTTCGCTCGGGCGCGAAGCGCGGGAAGCCGGGTGCCCGCGCGCCGCACCTCCACGTCGTCGAGACGCTCGGCGCCGGCACGTCCCCGGACGCCGCGGCCGAGCGAGTCCGTGGTGATGACGACCACGTGGTGCCCGGCGGCGGCCTGCGCCCGCGTCAGGCCCGTCACCGCCTCGACCACCCCGCCCCACTCCCATGCGGGGGCGTAGTACGGCGTCACGTGAACGATGGTCATCGCCCGTCCGCGACCGCGCGCTTCCTTGCGTCGATCGTGACGCCAGCGCCCCGCCAGGCGCCGGCCCTGACCAGTGTCCGGTCCACGGCGGCGACCGCGGCCACGAGCGGTCCGGCCAGGCGTCGTGGCAGGCGCAACTGAGAGGCCAGGTAGCCGCTGAGGGCCGGATGCGGACGCACCGTGTCGAGCTCGAACCGCTCACTGATCGCCTCGATCCAGTCGATGCCGCGTCCCGCGCCTTCCATGGGCGAGAGCCCCTCGGCTTCTATGCTGGCTCTGACGCGTGCGGGGGCGCCCGCGCCGAACCGCAGCAGCCCGCGCCACTTCTCGATGAACGGCATCTCCGAGGGCAGGACGAGGAGCAGGGCGCCGGCGATCGTCGCCGCGGCCAGCGAATCGCGCCCCAGGACGTCGATCGCCCAGAACCGGCCGCCGGGCTCGAGCGCGTTGGCGATGGCGGCGACCACGGTCTGCGCGTCGACGAGATGATGGAGCACCCCCATGGCCGCGACCAGTTGGAAGGGGCCGGGAGGCAGCGTGCCGTCGTTCAGGTCGAGGCGCTCGTAGCGGATTCGCCCCGGGAGCGTGGTGGCAATCGACGCATAATACCGCTGGGCGACCGAGAGCGCTTCGGGGCTGACATCGACGGCCGTGACCTCGGCCCCGCGCCTGGCGAGGCCGATGGTGAGCGTGCCGGCGCCGCAGCCCAGTTCGAGCACGCGCGTGCCCGTGAC
>JAHDVQ010000102.1:0-6681 GCA_023384595.1 Vicinamibacteraceae bacterium
CCTTGAGCGTCTCCTCGATGTAGAAACACTCCGGCGCCTTGATGTCCTCGAGGTTGATGCCGCCAAAGGTAGGCTCGAGCGCCTTGACGATGCGGACGATCTCGTCCTTGTCCTTGGTGTTCAGCTCGATGTCGAACACGTCCACGTCGGCGAAGCGCTTGAAGAGGACGCCCTTGCCCTCCATGACGGGCTTGCCCGCGAGCGCGCCGATGTCGCCGAGCCCCAGCACGGCCGTCCCGTTCGAGATGACAGCAACGAGGTTGCCCTTCCCCGTGAAGCGGTAGGCATCGTCAGGGTTCTTCTCGATGGCCAGGCAGGGCCGCGCCACGCCGGGCGTGTAGGCCATCGACAGGTCCCGCTGGGTGAGGCAGGGCTTCGAGGTCGACACCTCGAGCTTGCCGGGTCTCGGCTGCTCGTGGTACTCGAAGACGTCTTCGTCGCGAATGATCATGACCGTTCTTCTCCTGGGGGTGCTCACAGTTTGCGATAGATGGTTCGCGTGGCGATGCCGAGCAGGTGCGCCGCCCGCCGCTTGTTGCCGCCCGTCTGCCGGAGGGTCTCCCGGATCAGCAGCCGCTCGACGTCCTCGAGCGGCGTCCCGATGGGCACCCTGACAACCGGCGCCTCGTCGGCGGCGCCGTTGTCCGGTCTGGCGCCGCGCAGCGCCTCGGGCAGGTGCTGCAGTTCGATGGTCGGCCCGGTCGTCATCACCACGGCCCGTTCGATCGCGTGCTCCAGCTCGCGCACGTTCCCGGGCCAGCGCCATTGCTGCAGCCTCGCCAGGGCCTGCCGGGAGATCCCGTCGAGGTGCTTGCCGTTGCGCGCGGCGTACAGCCGGAGGAAGTGCTGTGCCAGGGGCGCGATGTCGTCCACGCGTTCCCGCAGCGGTGGGACCGTGACGGTGATCACGTTGAGACGATAGAACAAATCCTCCCGAAAGCGTCCCTGCGCCACTTCGACGGCCAGGTCGACGTTGCTCGCCGCCACCAGCCTGACGTCCGCCCTCACGGTGCGCGTGCTGCCGAGGGGCTCGAAGGCGCCGTCCTGGAGCACGCGCAGCAGCTTCACCTGGACGGCCGGCGTGAGCGTCGACACCTCGTCGAGGAAGAGCGTGCCGCGGTGGGCCAGGGCGAACCTGCCGTCGCGGCGGCCGACCGCGCCCGTGAACGCCCCGCGCTCGTGCCCGAACAGCTCCGCCTCGAGGAGCGTCTCCGGCAGCGCCGCGCAGTTCACCTTGATCAGGGGATTGTCGCGACGCGGGCTCAGCCGGTGGATGGCGTCGGCCACCAGCTCCTTCCCCGTACCGCTCTCGCCGGTGAGCAGCACCGTGGCGCTGCTCGAGGCCACCTGCTCGACGACCTGCATCAGCTTGCGTGCCGCGTCGCTCTCGCCGATGAACTGGGGCCCTTCCGTCTGCGAGAGGGCCAGCTTCAGGCGGCGGTTCTCGGCCGCCAGGCGCTGCTTCTCGAGCGCACGCTCGACGCCGCGCTCGAGTTCTGCCCGCTTGAAGGGCTTGATCAGGAAGTCGTACGCGCCCTGCTTGATGGCGTCGACGGCGAGCGGGACGTTGCCGAAGGCCGTGATCACGATGGCCTCGATGTCGGGATCGATGGCGCGCGCCTGCCGCATCAACTCGAGCCCGTCGCCGTCCGGCAGCCGAAAGTCGGTGACGAGCAGGTGATAGCCCCCGCGCCTGAGCATCTCGACGGCCTGTGCAGCGGTGCCGGCCAGATCCACCGCGTAGCCGGCCTTCCGCAGGACCTTCTCGACCGAGATGCGGAGTTCCTCCTCGTCGTCGACCACGAGAATGCGCGGGGCCATCACACCCCTCCGGGTCGGCCTGCGTGGAGCGGCGACGACCATGCTGCGCCCTGGCCAGGCTCGGGACACCATCCCGACGTCGTCGCCGGCGGCGGTCCGTCAACGGGCAGGCGCACCGTGAACACCGCGCCCCCGTCGTTGACGACGCCGATGGTGCCGCCGTGCTCCCTCACGACGCGCGAGACGACGGCGAGACCAAGACCGGTTCCCGATGCCTTCGTGCTGAAGAACGGCTCGAAGACGACCGTCTGCTGGGGCTCCGGAATCCCCGGTCCGGCGTCGCGGACCTCGAGCACCGCGTCCTCGGCGTCGAGGCGCGTGCGCAGGAGGATGCGGCCGCCGCCAGGCTGCGCCTCGAGACCGTTCTTCACCAGGTTGATGACGACCTGCCTGACCTGCTGGGCGTCGAAGGTCGCCGCAACGGGGCGAGGGTCGAGGTCGAGCTCCACGTCAACCCCCGCACGATCGGCTTCTTCGCGGACGAACTGTGCGACATCGCGCAGCACATGGTTGAGATCGTGGGGCGCCGGGTTGGCCGCGGGCAGCCGGGCGAAGGTGACGTACTCGTGCGTGAGGGCATGCAGGCGCTCGGCCTCGTGGCGGATCGCGATGACCAGCGTGCGCGCTTCGGCCACGTCCGTTTCCTGGCTCGGAGTCAGCTCGTCCTCGAGCAGTTCCGTGTTGAGGACGATGGAGCTGAGAGGGTTCCGTACCTCGTGCGCAATCTGGGCCGCGAGCTGCGAGAAGGCGGCCAGCCGGAGACGGCGGGATTCGCAGTCCGCCACCTGGGCGCGCCACGCCATCTGCTCCGACGCGCGTGCGGCCTCTCGCTCGACCATCACCCGGCGGGCGCGGTTGCGCAGCGCCACGTGCCCAAGCAGGATGGTGGCCCCGGTCAGGGCCAGCAGGGGCCACTCGTGCCAGGCCTGCGCGTGCGTGAACACGAAGCCGGCGAGGGCGAGCGCGCCCAGACCCGGCAGGACGACCGGAAGACCGGGCTCCCATTGGGGATGGAACCCCGTCTCGTTGGCACGGGGCGAGTCGATCAGCAAGCCGTCCTGGGATCTGCGCGGGGGCCGGAAATCGTCGCTGTCGGGCAGCCGCATCCGGAAGTAGGTGGCGAAATCACGCCGCCATGCGCTCGCGACACGCTCCGGCACGACCGCAGAGCTGGTGTCGCTCATGGTCACCTCAGCGACGGAGGACTGTTGCAAGCGGGACGCCAGCCCTGGCCGCACTTGCAGCAGGCGCCACCTGGATTTGTAAGTTGAAGCATAACAAGGATTTGTCTCATCGGATGGCCAGGCCTCCCCCATTCGCGCGATGACAGGTTGTCACGGTGGGCAGCGGGGTGCCGGTTCTCCGGTGGCCCTCTGACTCGGCCAAAGTGGCGCACATGGTGACAGATTGGCTCGCGGGTCGGCACGTGTGAGCCAAACTGTCGCACTCTCCTTCCCGGTGTGGCCGCCTCCTGATGACACTTTTGCCACGTCAACAGGCAACCGCTTGTAATTGAAGAACTTACAGCCTAAAGCTCGCCTGGCCCGGCTCGTCATGGCTCCGGGCACAGTGCTTGCCACCCTCGCCACGGGGATCTCCCGCGACGGGCGATCCACGTTCCGCCTCAGAAGGAGGCGCACTCATATGAACCACGTCCGATGGCTGATGGCCGTGACCGCCCTGGTGGTCGGTCTGGCTGCCGGCCTTTCCGCCCAGAACGCGACCGTGGTGGGTCAGGAGACGTGCGCGGCGTGTCACGATGCCGTCATCGCGCAGTTCGACCGATCCGCCCACGGCCGGCTGGCGCCTGGCGAGCTCCAGGGGCACCCGGCGCGGTGCGAGTCGTGCCACGGGGCCGGCAGCCTGCACGCCGAGAGCGGCGACGCCAGCCTCATCCGAACCTTCCGCGAGGGCGATGCCGACGATGCGAAGGTGTGCGTCTCGTGCCACCAGCGTGACGCGGCCATGCAGTGGGCCGGGAGCGCGCACGCGTCGACGGGCGTCGCGTGCACGAGCTGCCACAAGATTCATCAGTCGCGCGAGGTCGTCTCGCGCGTCATGCGCGCCGAGACCGTCCCGTCGCATGCGACGGCGCCGGCCCCGAAGGGCTCGCTGGCCAAGCGCGAGAGCGAGCTGTGCTTCGACTGCCACAAGGAGCAGCGTGCGCAGTTCATGTCGGCCTCGCATCATCCGGTGCGCGAGGGCTTCATGTCCTGCTCCTCGTGCCACGACGTGCACGGGCGCGAGGTGGGGCTGCTCAAGACCGAGGAGCGCGTGAACGAGCTCTGCACGAGCTGTCACGCGAAGCACGCCGGCCCGTTCGTCTTCGAGCACGCGCCGGTCGAGGAGAGCTGCACGACGTGCCACTCGCCTCACGGCACGGTGGCCAACAACCTCCTCAAGCAGAACGAGCCGTTCCTCTGCCTGCAGTGCCACGAGATGCACTTCCACAACGCCCGCATCACGCCGACCTCGCCGGTGTTCCTCGCGGCCGGCGGGTCCACGAACCCCCGGGGCTCCACGAGCTTCATGGCGGCGTTCAACACGCGGTGCACCAACTGCCACCAGAAGATCCACGGCTCCGATCAGCCGTCGCAGGGCGTGACGGGCCATGGCTCGGCCCTCACGAGATAGGAGACCGTCGATGCAACTACGAGTACTGAGCCTCTCGCTTGGGGCAGGTCTGCTCGCGGCGACGGTCTCGGCGCAGACGCCGGCCGCGACGCAGACGCCGGCCGCGCCTCAGCCGTCGGCCGAAGCCCCCGCCGCGCCGGCCAGCCAGATCCCCTGGCAGGGCGTCTTCACCATCGGCGGCGTGGGGACCGACACGTCGGGCAATCCCCTTCGGGTGAACGAGTTCGTCGTCGCCCGCGACGCCGTCCCATCGCTCACGCTCGACTTCTGGGGCGAGCGCGGCGACTGGCGCTACGACGTGGCCGCCTGGAACGGCGGCGACTCACGCGCCCAGCGCTACGAAGCGAACCTCGCCTTCCGTCGGCTGCTCAAGGCGTCGGTGAGCTATCAGCGCTTCACCCACCGCCTCGACCACGACCCCATCGACTACGTCGATGCGGCCTCGAACATCAACGGCACGTTCGTGGCCAGGCACACCAATCACGATCCCGGCGCCGAGTACGGTCTCGGCCGGGGCGAACTGCACAGCCGCGTCGAGCTGACCCTGCCGACGAAGACTAGCATCAGGTTCTTCCTCGGCCACCGCCAGCAGATGACGAGCGGGTCGCACCAGGCGATGACGACCAACCACTGCGCGACGTGCCACCTCGAGTCGTTCACGCGCGGGGTGGACGAGATGACCCGCGACTTGAACGCGGGCGCGCGCGTGGCCTTCGACAAGGTCGTGCTCGAGTATCACTTCCAGAACCGCCTGTTCCGCGACGACGCGCCGACGCTGCTCAATCAGTACGACGATGCGAAGCACCCGGCGACGCTCGCCGACGTGTTCCTGAACCGCGTCCAGTACGACGACGCGGCCGGCCTGCTCCCGTTTGCGACGGTCGCGGGGTTGTCGAAGAACGCGCACACCTTCCGCGCCCGCGTGGACCTGCCCCGCGAAGCCGATCTCACGGGCACCTTCACGATGTCGCGCAGCCGGAACGACGACACGCGGCTCGAGACCACCTATCAGGGCGGCGGCGCCCGGCTCGTCGTGCCGCTGCACCAGAAGCTCACGCTGCGGGCCGACTTCCGCCGCTACGACATCGAGTCAGACGACGTCTTCGTCGACGTCGTCGAGCTGGTGTCGCCGGCGGGTCCGACGGCGGGCCTCACCTACGTGCAGGCCTATCCCGCCATCGGGTCGGTCGACTACGTGCGCGAGTCGTCGCTCTCGCGCACGCCGACGACGGTGGCCACGGAGCTGATTTACCGGCCCTTCAAGCGCACATGGGTGCGCGGCGGCTACGAGTGGGAGGAGATCCGGCGCGATGCGTTCGAGGTCCACAAGACCACGACCAACGCGATCTTCCTCAGCGGCCGGAGCCAGCTTCACAAGCAGCTGAACTACCGGATGCGGTTCCGGTACGAGGACATCAACGACCCGTTCGTCTACGAGGCGGCGGCCATTCCGCAAGTGCTGCAGCCGTTCATGAGCCCGGGCAACGTGCCCTTCACCGGCCTCCAGTACTTCGAGATGTACGACAGCCGGCAAGGCGACCTGACGTCGTTCCCGACGCAGACCCTGAGGCTCGACCAGTCGATCTCATGGAACCCCCGCCCGAACGTGACGGTGGCGGCACACTACAACTTCCGCGACAGCCAGAACGACGACCTGAACTACTCGACGTGGGGGCGGACCGCACACTCGCCCGGCGTCGACGTCTGGATCGCCCCGGGGGATCGCTGGTCGATATCCGCCGGCTATGGGTACCAGCGCGAGCGGCTGGAGACGCTGTTCTCCACGCTCGCCTTCGTGGGTTGAGCGGCCGGGATCACCGGGGGCCAGTTTGGCGCCCTTTATGACATGGCCGGCTACGAGAACAACAACCACAATGCCTGGGCCTCGGTCCAGATCATGCCCAGTGACCGGCTCGAGCTGTTCGCTACGACCACTATCAACTCGGCCAGCGCCACGATCGAGAACTTCTCGTACGACGCTGGATCGCTCACCAGTTCGCTCAACGGGCTCGACTTCGCGCTCCACTCGCAGACGATGGCCGGCTACTCCGACCTCGACTTCAAGCGGATCGGGCAGACGGCGGGCTTCCACTATCGCGTGACCCGGAACCTGATGGCCACCGGGGCGCTCGACTACGCCAGGTACGACGACGACGAGCCGTACCTCGTCGACGTGACCGGACGGCGGTTGAGCGTGTTTGGTGGACTCAGCTGGATCTTCTAGGC
>JAHDVQ010000102.1:6781-11188 GCA_023384595.1 Vicinamibacteraceae bacterium
TCCGGTTTGGCATCCGGAGTGGCACCCGACACGATGGGTGCCACTCCGGATGCCGGCTGCAGGGCGGCCTACGCCTGTCCCGTTCCGAGCGAGGCCATGACGGCCTTGTGGATCCTCTCCTCGATCTGTAGCAGGCCCTTCAGCTCGTCCCGGATGGGACCACGCTCCGCCAGGAGCGCCTCGCGAACGCGCTCGGTCTCTTCGCTCCGATCCACGTCGAGATAGGCTTCGACGACCTCACCAAGGCTCTTCCCGGTGGCCGCCATCGTCCGGTGCAGGAACCCGACGCCTGCGTGGTTGACGATGTGGTTCACGATCCCGGTGGCGATGATCTCCCGCCTGAGCGGATGGGCATCGAGGTGGCGCTCGAACTGCCCGCGAAGCGTCGCCGGGAAGTACCGTGCGAGGAACGGCGCGCCGAGCGGGCCGTCGGGCACCGCTGTCTTGAGGACCTGGTCGAACGCCCAGTTCTTGACGTGGCCCATCAAGACGGCGACGACCGGTCTGGCGAGGCCGCGGTCGCGCGCCGGGCTCGCCAGCAGTTCCTCGCGCGAGGGAATCGCGGCATCCTCGCGGTTGACGATGCCGGCGCTCACCAGTTCGTCGACCAGGGCCACGTACTCGTCGTAGGCGGCGGCGCTGCGGATGCCGTCGAGCGTGAGCGCCCGGGCCTGGTGGTCGTTGTCGGCGAGCACGAGCTCGGACACCTCGTCGGTGACGTCGGCGATCAGCCTGTTGCGCTCCTGCCGATCGGCGACGATACCCTGCCGGACCAGCACGTCGAGGAGGATCTTGATGTTCACCTCGTGATCCGACATGTCCACGCCGCCCGAGTTGTCCACGGCATCGGTGTTCACGAGACCGCCGTGATTCCAGTACTCGATCCGCGCGCGCTGCGTCAGCCCGAGGTTCCCGCCCTCGCCGACGACCTGCGCCCTGACCTCGGCCGCATCGACCCTCACGCGGTCGTTCGCGCGGTCTCCCACCACCGCGTCGTCTTCCGATGAGGCCTTGATGTAGGTGCCGATGCCGCCGTTGTAGAGCAGATCGACCGGCGCCATCAGGATCCGGCGGATGACTTCCTCGCCGCTCGCCTCGGCGTCGTCGACGCCGAGCAGCGTGCGCATCTCGGGCGTGAGCGTGATGCTCTTGGCGGTGCGGTCGAACACGCCGCCGCCGTGGCTGATGAGCGACCCGTCGTAGTCGCGCCACGAAGAGCGCGGCAGCGCGAACATCCGCTCGCGCTCGGCGAAGCTCCGCTCGGGATCCGGATCGGGGTCGATGAAGATGTGGCGGTGATCGAAGGCGGCCACCAGGCGCGTGACGGGGCTTCGCAGGAGGCCGTTGCCGAAGACGTCGCCCGACATGTCTCCGATGCCCGCCATGGTGAACGGCTCGGCCTGGACGTCGGTGCCGAGCGTCCTGAAGTGGTGCTTCACGCACTCCCAGGCGCCGCGCGCCGTGATGCCCTCCTTCTTGTGGTCGTAGCCGACGCTGCCGCCCGACGCGAAGGCATCGCCCAGCCAGAACCCGTACTGGGCCGAGACCTCGTTGGCGGTGTCGGACAGGTGCGCCGTGCCCTTGTCGGCGGCCACCACGAGGTAGGGGTCGTCGCCGTCGTACCGGACGACCTGGGGCGGGTGCACGACCTCGCCGTTGACGAGGTTGTCGGTGATGTCGAGCAGGCCCGAGATGAACTGCCGGTAGCGCGCGACGAGGTACTGGTCGAGCGCGGGCCGCGGCGGCAGCACGCCTTTCAGCACGAAGCCGCCCTTCGAGCCGACGGGCACGATGATGGCGTTCTTCACCATCTGGGTCTTCATCAGGCCGAGGACCTCGGTGCGGAAGTCATCGTGCCGATCGCTCCACCTGATGCCGCCCCTCGCGACCTTGCCGCCGCGGAGGTGGATGCCCTCGAGCGCACGCGAGTGGACGTAGATCTCGTACAGCGGCCGCGGCGACACCATGCCCTCGACCTTGGCGCTCTCGACCTTGATGGCGAAGACCGGACGCTCGGGCTGCTGGTAGAAGTTGGTCCGCACGGTGGACTTCACGAGGTTCTCGAGCCCGCGCAGGATCTCGTCGTCCACGAGGCTGGTGACCTTCTGCAGGGCGCCGCGAACCTTCACGTCGGCGGCGTGCATCGCCTCGTCGCGGCGGCCGGGGAGGGCGGGGTCGAACCGGACCGTGAAGTCGTCGAGGACGGCCCGCGCGGCCGAGGGATTGCGAAGCAGCACCCCGTTGATGGTGTCGGCGTTGTAGTGCGGGCGGAGCTGCAGCAGATGGTTGCGGAAGGTGCGCAGGATCTCGACCTCGCGCCAGGTCATGCCCTCGAGCAGGATGAGGCCGTTCAGCGGGCAGTCGGTGGCCCGCTCCTCCTGCAGCGCGCGCAACGCGTCGAGGACGCGCGCCTCGCCCTGCAGCAGCGCGTCGACGATCGACGGCTCACCCGTCACCAGCAGCCGGACCAGGTACCCCTTGCGGCCCTCGGGCAGCGCGAGCGGAATGCTGATCTCGTCCTCGACGCCGAGCTTCAGGTTCTCGAGCGTGCGCAGCGTCTCGGTGAGGCCGAGCGGGCGTGGCGAGAAGAGCTTCACCATCGCCGTCTCGGCCGAGCGGGGCGACACCGACAGCTCGAGCCGCCCCTCGAGCCGCTCGAAGCGCTCGACGTCTCCAGGCACCTCTTCCGGCCTGGTGCTCTCGCGGTACAGACCGCTCCGGCTCTCGGTGCGCACGTACTTCTTGAACAGCCGCCGGCCGTCGAGGGCGCCGAAGGCGGCTTCGAGCGCGGTGGCCGTCTGGTCTTCCCATGTCGTCACCACGCGCCGCGCGATCTCCTTCACCCGCTCGCCGTCGACCTCGCGCTCGAGCGTCGAGCGATCGAAGTAGTAGATGAGCACGCCGTGCGTGCCGCAGTCGGCCCACGTGTTGAACGAGATGGGCCCGAACTCGCCCGCCAGCACGCTCTTCAGATCCTCCTCGACCCGCCGCGAGTAGCGCAGATCCGAGAAGGCGATGAGCGCGGCCACGTAGCCACGGCCCTCGCGCGTCACCACCACCGTCTCGTCGTCGCCGGTGATGTAGACGAGGTGGTCGACGATGGCCTTGATGGACGCCGCATCGGCGTACATCAGCTCGCGCTTCGGCATGTGGTTGAAGATCGCGCGCGTCTCGCGGTAGGCATGCGAGTTCGGCAGCGCGCCGCTGTTCTCGAGCAGCCAGGCCAGCTTCTCGCGAAGCAGGGGGATGTCCTGGGCGCGCGTCGCGAAGGCGCTCTTCGCCAGCCTCCCGACCACCACCGTGGCGGCGGCCAGCCCACCCTGCGCGTCCCACTCGCGTACGACGATGTCGTCGATCGGCTCCAGATGGTGAATGGCGCTGATGTTCGTCGGGTAGTCGAGATCGAGAATCCGCGCATCCTCCGGATGCACGTCGAAGTACGACGCCAGACGCTCCTGGAGGCCCGGGAACACGACCGGGATGAGCGCGGGGTCCTTGAAGACGCCGAGCGCCGACTCCTGCTCCGGCAGGAAGTGCCCGTCGGTGCCCCTGGCAAAACGCTGCAGGCCGAGGTGCACGTAGTTGTCGTCGAGCAGCCAGTCCACGAACTCCCTGACGGCCGGCAGCGTCCGGCCGTCGTCGCGCCGCGGGCGGAGCCGGCTCTTGGCGGCCGTGAGCGCCCGCTGCATCGCCTGATGATCCTCGACGGCGAGGAAGACGCTCTTGAGGAGCGAGAAGATCTGGTGTTCGAGCCGGCGCATCCGCTCGCGCGCCTCGACGCGCTCGATGCGGAACTGGCACAACAGCTCGCGCGACCCGTCGTCGATGGGCCCGCCCGTCCAGACGATGCGCTCCCACTGACGGCGCACCGTGAAGATGGGGTGTATCGCCGAGAACACCCGCAGGCCTTCCTTCTGGAAGAAGTTCCTCAGGCTCTCGAAGATGAACGGCGCATCCAGCGTGTGGGTCTCGACGATGGTGACCTCGTGGAAGTGGCCGCTGATGCTCCCGGTCGCCGCCTCTTCCTCGTCGTCCGGGTTGCGGACGCGCACGTGGATTCCGGGCAGTCCGCGATAGAGTTGGTACTCAGGGGGCAGCTCGTGGACGACGAAGGCGAACTGCCTCAGGATGCGCTCCGCCAGCGCGTCGGGCGAGAGCTGGAGCGCGAGCGTGTCGGGGGTCTCGGCGAATACCACGCGCGCGAACGCGAGTAGTCTGTCCCGCTCCCCGGCCTCCGCCCGCGAGGTGAGGTACTGTTCGATGCTCGAGAGGACCTGTGTGCGACGGGTCGGATCGGCCGTGATCATGGCTGCCTCGCGATGAAGGTGCGAGACGGATGCTACAGCAGGCCGGCGACGGCCGCCAAGCCAGGCGCATCGGTCGTCATCTGGCTGGCTCATGGATCGC
>JAHDVQ010000102.1:11288-13959 GCA_023384595.1 Vicinamibacteraceae bacterium
TCTCTCGATCGCATCAGGCGCGGCCTCGAGCGAAAACCCACGGGTATCCTCGATCCAGACCGGCCGACCTTCCAGGTCTACATCGAGGGCCGGCTGCCGACCTTCTCGGAGTTCTATGCGAACGAGGACTTCAGCGGGGGGCCGGCGGGCTGGGTCCCGCGCGGCCACCAGGAGTTCCTCGACATGGTGACGCCGAGGGAGGCCCAACCCTTCGGCGCCTTCACCGGGACGGACCTGCTGCTGGTCGGCGCGCAGTCTCTCGCGTCGGGCCTCGTGGCCAACGCGCTCTTCAACACGCTTCCCAGGGCGATTCGCGATGCGCGCCGGTCACGCGAAGAGGCGGAAGCGCGCCGCGAGGTGCAGCAGGTGCTCGAGGAACTGGCACGCCGGCAGGCGGCGGAGGCGGCGAAGCAGTCCGCCGACCCGCCGACAGCCACTCCCGTCAAGCCGGTGCCCTGAGGGCCGAGGCTCGCGCCGGGTGTGGGCGTCAGGATCTGTCGCCGCGATCCGCGAGGGTGCCGTCCTGTGCCGACTCCCCGCGCGTGCCACCGGCGACGGGCGTGACCCCCACGCCGGCGTGCGGCATGCCCACGTGATCCGGCACGGCAATCTGCAGCGGCGGCGGCTCGCTGTCGATGAGCGGCTGGAACTCGGCGCGGAACTGCTCGAGCGACATCCCGGCGGTGGCCGCGAACTTCGCGAGCTCGTGCGGATCGTCGAAGTCGTCCCGGCGGAGGCGAATCATGTAGCGGCGCGCGATGGCGTAGCGCGTCGAGTGCACGTCCACCAGACGCACGCGCGCCCGGCCGGTCTCGTGGTCGAGCAAGTCCTCGAATGGCACGGGCACGAAGTGGCCGCCCTGCAGCGAGATCATCACGGCGTTGCCGCCGCTCAGCAGGTACTTGGCCGCGCAGTAGCCGAGGTCACGGGTGTACTCCATGTCGAGCGGGATGGGGTCGGCGCACCGCAGCTCGTACCCGATGTTCTTGGCGGCGATCGTGGCCTTGATGCCGAACTCCTTCAGGCGCCGCTGCACGGCCGCCTTCAGGATCTCACCGATGTTCACCTCGGCGATCCTGACGTGCCCGTGCGCGTCGCGCTCGACCTCCTCGAGGCTCTCGAGGTCGGCAGGATCGAGGTCGAGGACGAGGCCCTCGGCGATGATGGCCACGCCGTCGCGCCGCCCGTAGCTGAGGCGCTTGATGATGGCGCCGACGAGCGTGTCGGTGATGGCCTGCAGCCGGATGTTCTGGCCCTCGAACTCCTCGGGGATGAGCGTGAGCGTCGCGCCCGCCGCCTTGCCGATGCCGAGCGCGAGGTGTCCCGCCTTGCGGCCCATCGCGATGACGAAGTACCAGCGTGACGTGGTCTTCGCGTCCACCATCAGGTTCTTGACGATGTCGACGCCGTAATGGCGCGCCGTCTGGAAGCCGAACGTGTCGACGTAGGCCGGCAGGTCGAGATCGTTGTCGATGGTCTTCGGCACGTGCACGACGTGGATGCGTCCGCCGGCCTTCTGCTCGAGCTTCATCGCCGAGTAGGCCGTGTCGTCGCCGCCGATGGTGATGAGCATCGACACGTTCATCCGCAGGAGCGAGATGACCGTGTTCTCGAGGTGCTGCGGATCCTTCGTCGGGTTGGCGCGCGAGATGCCGATGTGGGACCCGCCGCGGAAGTGGATGCGGCTCACGGCCTCGATGCTGAGCGGCACCGTGTGGTCGATGTCGCCCTGCATGATCCACTCGAAGCCGTCGCGGATGCCCACGACGTCGACCCCCTCGACCTGGGCGCGGATGGTGGCGGCGCTGATGACGCTGTTGATGCCGGGGGCGGGACCGCCCCCGACGAGGATGGCGAGCTTCTTCTGGTGACTCACGGAACCGGACCTCCGGACCTGCGGCGTCGGTCCGGGGGCCGACGCCGCCGGCCACGCCTACTTAAACTCTATCGTCACTTCGGGCCCGGAGTACTTGATCCCCTTCACCTGCTGCATCAGGCGGGTCATCTCGTCGAAGGTCATCGGGCCGGTCGGGGGCTTGCTGGCCAGCAGCTTCATCCCCTCGGGGTCGTTGACGAGCTGGCCGAAGTCGAAATCGAACACCGTCACGCGGTTGCCCTCGACGAAGGGGCTCGACGTGCGCACGAGCGTGCCGTCGACCTCGATCGCCATCGCCACCCGCATGCCCCGCATCAGGGTCTTGATCATCTCGAGCTGCTCGGGATCCGGTTGTTCGACCTTCTCGGCCGCCTGCTCGCGGGCTTTGTCGAGGTCCTCCTGTTCGGGCTCCGGCATGACGATGCGCAGCGTGGCGAGGCCGTCGGCCCCGCGCGAGAAGGTGAGCTTCTCGGGGCCGCCGCCGCCCTCGCCCTTCTGCGACGGCGCGGCCTGGATCTTCAGCTTCGTGATGTCGTCGAAGGCAAACAGCACGATGCCGCCCTCGCGGTCCGTCTCGGTGATGGTGCGGCGCGACACCACCCGCACGCCCTCGCCCATGCGCGCCGCCATGCGCGCGGCCTCGGCCTCGCTGAACATCTCGCCAAAGGCACTGCCGCCCTTCGACTTGGCCGAGCCCTCGCCGGAGAACATGGCCATCAGCGGTCCGAGCGCCGCCTTGTCGATCATCACCGTCTGCTCGAGGGTGCCGCTGCCGGCCGGCGAGACCTTCACGAG
>JAHDVQ010000103.1:0-3200 GCA_023384595.1 Vicinamibacteraceae bacterium
AGGAGGCCCACTGGTTGCCGGTGGTCGCCACCTGCGGGCTGTCGGAGCTGTTGGCGGTGAGCGCCGAGTTGAACACCAGGTTGATGGGCTCGAAGCGGGCCGCCTCGCCGTAGTAGCGCCGCACCTCGCCGCCCGCCTTCATGCTGTGCGCGCCCTGGTACCGGTTGAGGCGTGCCGAGATGTTCCACGCGTCGGGCCGCTGGAACCACTCGCGGCCCTGCCGGCCCAAACGGTTCCCGGTGTTCGTGCCCGTCCCCGACGTCACGTCGAGCGCCGGATAGTACACGTAGCCGCTGTTGTAGAGCGACGAGTACCACGGGCTCGGCCAGTAGTTGGCCAGTCCGTCGGCGCCGAGCAGCAGCGACGGGTTGTAGAACTCGTCCACCATGTTGAAGTAGCTGCCGCGCACGTTCAACGTGGTCCGGTTCGACATGATCCAGACGACGTCGGCGGCCGCGCTCATGCCGTCGCGGTTGCTGCCGGTGAGCGGGAAGAAGCCGGCGTTGCTGCCGATGGGATTGTCCTGGAACACGTCGGCCTTGAACTGGCCGTAGCGCGCGAACATCTTCACCGTGTCGGAGAAGTTGATGTCGACCCGCTGCGAGAAGTTCCAGTAGTCGACCTTCTCCTCGGTGGCCAGCTGCAGGTTGTTGGCGTAGCCGGGGACGTTCGGCAGCGGAATCTGCTGGAGCATCCTGAGCGCGACCGGATCGAGCCGATCGGTGGGGATGACGTTGCCCGCAAACGGCTGCCTGACCACGCGGCCGGTGGCCGGGTCGATGGTCGACGAGAACGGGTCGTAGATGGTCCTGACGGTGTTGCCCAGCAGCGACTGGCTGAAGTCGCCGCGCCGCTCGCCCTCGGTCGGGACCGTCCGGACAATCGAGGTCGGTCGCGTGTCGTCCCACTGCTCGAACGAGGTGAACGAGAAGATCTTGTTGCGCATGATGGGGCCGCCGAACGTGCCGCCGTACATGCGCAGCGTGCTGCCGCGGATCGGCTTGATGCCCGGCACGACCACCAGCGTCGGGTCGGTGCGCGCGTTCATGCTGGGATCGCGGAAGTAGGCGTAGCCGGAGCCCTTGAAGTCGTTGGTGCCCGACTTCATGTTCAGGCTGATGATGCCGCCGAGGCTGTTCCCGTTCTCGGCGTCGACGCTGTTCTTCGAGATCGTGATTTCCTCGACCGCGTCCACCGCGGGCGTGTACGACGCCTTGTAGCTGGCGTTGAGCGGCACGCCGTCGAGCAGCACGTCGTTGGCGCGGAAGGTGCCGCCGCCCGAGTCGAACTCGTTGGCCGACGCGTGGTGGTACGGCTTGTTCTCGTTGGTGGACGTCGCGACAATCGGGGCGATGCTCGGGTCGAGGCTCGCGAGCCCGTAAGGATTCCGCCCCGGAAGCGGCGTCTGGTCCACGAGCTGCCGCTCCATCGTCAGGTCGGCGCTCGCCGTGTTGAACTGCACGGCGACGGGCGGCGCCTCGACGGTGACCGTTTCCTCGAGGCCCCCGACCGAGAGCGTGAGATCGGCCGTGACGTCGCCGCGCTGCTGGACGCGCACGTTCTTCTGCTCGGCCTTCTTGAAGCCGTCCAGTTCGGCGGTCAGCGTGTAGAGGCCGGGCTCGACGAAGTCGAACAGATAGCGACCGTTCGAATCCGTAACGCGCGTGGCCGCGACGCCGGTCGCGTCGTTGGTGAGCGTGACCGTGGCGCCGGGCAGAGCCCCCTGACTCTCGTCGAAGACCGAGCCCTGCACGCGCCCACGGTACTCCTGGGCCGCGGCCTGCGTGGTCCACAGGCAGCCCAGGACGCAGACGAGAGCGATGCTCTTCGCCAACCTCCTCATGACCTCTCCCTCCTGAATCGCTGCAGTCCTTGTTCTCGAGCGTGCAGTGCACAAGTCGGGGCCGGGTTCGCCGGCTTCCTTCAGGCGGCCCGGGCGGGGGGCGGTGCCCGGAGCGGCGCCGAGGGTCTGCCGCCGAACCAACGGCCAGAAACCTCGCGCGTGACGACAGTGGATAGTCCACTTGAACTAGCCACCGAGCAACAGAAAAGACCAATGGCGCGCCGTTGTCAAGGCTTTTTTTGACGGGCTCGGCGGGGGCTGGCCCCGAATCCATCCGATTGGATAGGGGCGCGACGGGACCGGGGCCCGTCCGCGTCGTTCGGCGGGCCGGTGAGGCGAACCGATGAGTCTCTCGCTCAGGGCGCCTCAGTGGTAACACCTCTACCCGCTCTGACGCGACAAACCGCGCTACACTCAGGGCCAGGAGCCTTCGCCCGACGCGTGACACGCCCTCACGGGACCCGACACCGCTTTCCGCGCACCGAGACCGTCGTCGGCCACGTCCGCCGGCTCATCGAGCAGCGGCATCTCGGGCCCGGCGATCGGCTGCCCGGCGAGCGCGACCTCGCCCGGGAGCTCGGCGTCAGCCGCCCGACCGTCCGCGCCGGGCTGCGCGCGCTGGCGGGCATGGGCATTGTCGAGGCTCGGCAGGGGGCGGGCACCTTCATTCGGCAGGGCCCACCCCGGCTCGCGAGCGAGCCGCTCGGTCTGCTCGCCACGCTCCACCGCGTCTCGCGCGGCGCGTTGTGGGAAGCCAGGAGCCTGCTCGAGACCGGGGCCGCCGCGTTGGCCGCCGAGCGCGCCCGCCCCGAGCACCTCGCCCGGCTGGCCGAGGAGGTCGCTGGGCTGTTTGCCTCGACCCACCTGCCCGCGGGCTTCCTTGCGCACGACATCGCCTTCCACCGGACGCTCGCCGAGGCGTCGCGCAATCCGATTGTCGCCTCGCTCGTGGAGATGGTGTCGGCGCTCTCCTACGACCAGCGACTGCAGACGACCGCGGCCGCCACGGGCGAGGCGCTCAGGACCGAGGCCGAGATGCACCGGCGTATCTACCAGGCCATCCGCGCCCACGACCCGGCGGCGGCCGGCGAGGCGATGGGCGACCACCTGACGAGTGCCCTCGGCCGTCGGACGCCGTAGGAACTGACGCCAACAGGCCACCGGCCTCCGACCTCCGGCTTCCGGCGGTGCTTGGCGACCTCCGGCTTCCGGCGGTGCTTGGCGACCTCCGGGCTCCGGCTTCCGGCTGTGTCAGGCGGGCGACGTCCACCTCATACGGCGGAGAGGCCAGGGCCAGGCGTAGCGCATGCCAGAGGCCGGACGCGGCCGGTAGCCGGAGGCCGGACGCCGGATGCCG
>JAHDVQ010000103.1:3300-9691 GCA_023384595.1 Vicinamibacteraceae bacterium
GCGCATGCCAGAGGCCGGACGCGGCCGGTAGCCGGAGGCCGGACGCCGGATGCCGGATCCCTGTCTGCGTCAGTTCCTGAAGGGATACACCGTCACGCCTACGAACACGTTGAAGGCCGACATGTCCCACTCGTCCTGGACGAGCCCCGCCGGCGTCTCGAGTTCGACATCGGGTTTGGTGAGGAAGAAGCCCGTCGAGAGGGTCAGCGCGAGCTTGGGCGCCACCGCGTACTCGACCTCGACGTTCGGCCGCACGGCAAAGCTGTTGCTCACGTCGAGGCTCACGGGTCCGGCAAACGACTGGCGGAACCCCTGATCGAGGTCGACCGAGTTGAAGCTCACGCCGGCCGTGAGCGACGAGGAGACCGACAGGCGATCCCGCATCCACGTGTAGCTCACCCCGAGGAGCACGGGCTTCACCGACAGCGTGCCGATGGCCTGGCCCCCGGGCGGGTTCAGCAGGTCGGCCTTGAACCATCCCAGGTTGCCGGCAATCCCCCAACCCGGCTCGGGCGCCAGGCTCACGCCCACGCCCCACGACGCCCCCGCCTCCACGTCATCGTCGGTCGGCACCCACGCGCCCACCGAGACGCCGATGCCGACGCGCGTCCAGACCTGTGCCGACGCCGGTGATGCGGCCAGCAGCACGATGAGGAGCAGCAGCGCGAGACGTCTGGCGCCCCGTGACGAGTTCCTGTCCATGGTCCCTCCCCCCGGACGCGGACGTCCGCGCCACCCGGCGTCGCTGACACTGTGTGCGGGACAGAGTGCCACGACTCGCGGCGCGGCACAACGGCCGGGGTGCGTGGTAGTCTCGTCGCCGAGGAGCGAGCTACCCCATGTCTCTTGCCACCCTGAATGCCAGCCTGATTGAGGACGTCGCCGCGCTCGAGCGCGCAGGACGCGCCAAGGCTCACGAACGGATCATCACCGGCTATGTCCCCGCCGCGGACGGACGCGGGCCGCGCTACACGCTCGAAGGCCACGACGGAACGTTCCTGCGGATGAACGCGAACAGCTACCTGTCGCTCTCGCACCACCCCGAGGTCCTCGAGGCGGCCGACCGCGCCTCGCGCGTCTTTGGCGCGGGTCCGGGGGCCGTGCGGTTCATCGACGGGACCTCGGCCGAGCACGTCGCGCTCGAACGGCGGATTGCGGCGTTCACGGGCCGGCCCGCGGCGCGCATCTTCAACTCGGCCTACACGACGGTGCTCGGGATGGCGCTCACGCTCCACGGCCCCGACACCTACTGGATTGGCGACGACCTGAATCACAACTGCATCATTCGCGCGATGCGGATCGCGAACGTGCCGAAGGAGCAGCGCACCATCTTCAGGCACAACGACGTCGAGGACCTGCGGCGCCAGCTCGACGCCGTGCCGGAGGGCACGGGCCGTGTGGTGGTCATCTTCGACGGCATCTTCAGCATGCGCGGCGACCACGCGCCGCTCACGCAGATTCTCGAGGCGGCCGCGGCACACGACGGGCGGTTCCGGGACGGCGTCATCACGGTGATGGACGATTCCCACGGCATCGGGGCGTACGGGGCGACCGGGCGCGGCACCGAGGAGCACTGCGGGGCGCGGGTGGACGCGCTCATCGGCACCTTCGGGAAGGCGTTCGGCGTGAACGGCGGCTTCCTCGCCAGCAGCCCCGAGGTGGTCGAGGCGATGCGGCAGAAGTCCGACACCTATATCTACACGAACCCGCTGGGGGCGGCCGACTGCGCGGCGGCGCTCGCGGCCATCGAGGTGGCCGACGGCTCCGAGGGGCGCGAGCGGCTGGCGAACCTCACTGCGCGGACCAGGCAGTTCCGCGAGGGCCTGACCCGCCTCGGCCTCGAGTCGATCCCGGGGCCGCATCCGGTCGTGCCGCTGCTCTTGCGCGACACGGCGCGCGTGCGCCAGGCGGTGTCCGGACTGTTTGCCCGCGGCATCCTGGCCGTCGGCCTCACCTTCCCCGTCGTGCCGCAGGGCGACGAGACGATCCGGTTCCAGATCAACGCGGCCCACACCGAGGCCGACATCGACGAGGTGCTGACCGCTCTCGCCGAGGTGACGGGACGCTGACACGGGGTCGGGCGTATTTTCACTTTTTGCGACGGCGGAAAATCGGGGTCGGGAGTCATTTTCGGGAAATCCCCGAGCCGAAAATAACTCCCGACCCCAGGATTTTCCGCCGCTGCGAACTCGATCGCAAAAAGTGAAAATACGCCCGACCCCCTACCAGCGGAACTCCGTCGCGGCCGCGCGGCGCGCCAGCGCCGCGTGCAGGTCGTGCGCCACACCCTCCGGCAGATACGGAATGTCTACCCGGTGCCCCGTCGCGCTGGCCCCCGCCGTGTCCACGCGCAGGCGGGCCATGCCCGTGCGACGATCGAACGGCGAGGCATCGGTCGCCACGACCTGCACCTTGGCGACGCGCGCCACGCTCGTCTGCCGCCAGAGCCAGCCGCTGCGGAATCCCACCGCCCCCTGCCCGACCGCATAGCGAAGGCTCGCGACGTAGGCCCGCGCGTGCACGACGGCCACCGTCACGCACACGGCCAGCCACGCCAGCGACCACCACCCGAGCCACACCACGGTCGGCAGTGCGACCACGAACGCCACCGCCACAGACTTCCTCGTGTGGCGACCCACGGCACGGGGATGTGGCCGACGCCAGTCCGCCCCGCGCAGGTCGGCATCGGGCGCCGCCTCGACGACCAGCCGATCGACCTCGTCGCGCCTGACGAGCGGCGCCAGCCACACCCTGTGCGCGCGCAGTTCACCTTCTCCCTCACCGCCGGCCGTCTCGACGTCGATGGCCGCGCGCCCGAACAGCCGGTGCCACGGCCCCTCCCGCACCGTGAGCGTCTGCACGCGGTGCGAGGGAATCGTCGTCGCGACCCGCGTGATCAGGCCGTACTCGGTCCTCAGGTCCTCGCCCACCCGCGAGAGGGTGAACCCGTAGACGCGCACGAGCCCCCAGGCGCCGGCCACCACGCGCAGCAGGGCCAGCAGCACACCGAACGCCGCCACGAACATCACGAGCCGCGCGATGACGAGTCCCTCTCCTCCGAAGAACGCGCCGCCCAGCCACTGCGCCATCTGCTTGCGCGTCAGCACCGTGCCAATGAGGCGGTCGGTAATCGCGTCCGACAGCCCCGCTTCCCACAGCGCGCCGATGGCCGCCGCCACGATCACCAGACCGCGTCCCTCGAGCAGCCCGTAGACCGCCACCTCGCGCAGCGGCAATGCGAGGATCGTCCGCCGCGGCGGCATGGCGCCAGACAGCGCGAGGCCCTCCCCCGCCACCTCCTCGCCTGCACCGGCCTCGCCGCTCTCCGCCACGCCGGCCGCGTGCGCGCCCTCGGCGGTCCCCACCAGCCCCCGTCCGATCGCCACCCGGCGCCGCATCTCCTCGAAGGCCGCCACCGGCAGCACCTTGAGGGCCGCCTCCGCCTCGTTCCCGCTCCCGGTCTCGATGCGCACCTCGACGACGCCGAGCGCCCGGTGCAGCAGGTTCTGCACGGCGTGCAGGTTCTGGATCCGCGAATACGGGACGTGCCGTTCGTTGCGAAACAGCACGCCCGTCTTCACCACGATCTCGTTGGCCTCGTACCGGTACCGAAACGACACGTAGCGGACAATCGACGCCAGCGCGAAGGGGACGATGAGCCACATGCCCCACACCTGCCAGTCCCAGCCGCGCGAGCCCGCCGACACGAGGAAGATGAGGCCGGGGAGCAGGAAGTTCCGCAGGTGGCCGCCCAGGACGAACAGCAGCGAAGCCGGATGGAGCCGGTGTTCAGACGGCATCGGCGCCCTCGCCCGCGACGAGGTAGTCGCGCAGCGCCAGCGCGCGCTCATAGGCGAGGCCGGCGAGCCCGACCCGCGCGTGGCTGGTGCCGGCCGTGTAGACGACCAGCGTCCCCAGCCCCTGGCTGCGTTCGAGCGGCCCCTGCGAGACGTCGGTGTGCTGGACGCGCGAGCGGGGAACGCTGACGATCGTCCGCCACACGACGCCGTGGCGGATCTCGATGCCGAAGCCGTCCACGCGATAACTGGTGTGCCGGTAGGAGATCTCGGGCCACCGCTGGGCGAGCCACACGAACAGACCCACGAGCAGCATCCACGCCACGACCATCGGCACCGGCCCCCACACCGGCAGCCGCGTCGTCAGCAGGACGATGAGGATGACCAGCAGACTCACGCCCGCGACGATGGCGGCCGTGATCCAGCCAACGATGCGATCGACGCGCACCGAGCGCGGATCCAGTTGGTGGAACTCGCCATCGGCGACGACAGCCAGCCCCGTTGACGCGCCCGGGGGGGTGTCCGCCCTGCCCGCCGCCGCGCCGAGGGCCTCATCACGATGGTCCTCGGTCGAGCGCAGAGCGGGCTCGGCGTTGTCCGGCGGGTCGAAGGCGTGGTGAGCGTCGGTCATGGGACGCCTCATTCTGCCACGTCCGCCGGCTCCGGTTGCGGCGGCGCGTGGCCTCGGCTATGGTGCCGTCGTGATGTCACCGTCTTCTTCTCACGCGTTCATGCCGTCCCGCACCCATCGCCCCCGCCGCGCGAGGTGGGGTGGCCCCACCGCGCTCCTGCTGTGTGCGGCCGCCGCGCTCGGCGCGACCGGGTGCGCGCGCAACCCGCGCGCTCAGCAGCCGGAGGCCGCGCCCATGCCGCCGCCGCTCCACCACGTCGTGCCGATGCCGGCCAACGTGTCGATGCAGTCCACGCGCTGGTTCACGCTGCCGGCCGAAGCCCAGATTCTGGTGGAGCCGTCGACGCCCCAGGTCGTGGAGGTGGCCGAGCACCTGGCCGCGGTACTCAGGCCCTCGACCGGCTACGCTCTGCCGATCGCGGCCCCCGCCGCCGGCGTGCCCCGCGGCAGCGTCAGGGTGCGGCTCGATCCGTCCGGGCCGGCCGCAGGCGGCGACGAGGCCTACACGCTCGACATCACGGACACGTCGGTGCTGCTCGTGGCGCGCCACCCGAGCGGGCTCTTCCGCGGCATCCAGACCCTCCGCCAGTTGTTCCCCGCGTCGATCGAGGCGCGGACGAGGGAACGCGGGCCCTGGCGGCTGCGCCTGGCCCGCATCGAAGATGCGCCGCGATTCGCCTGGCGGGGAGCGATGCTCGACGTCTCGCGCCACTTCTTCGACGTCGACGACGTGAAGCGCTACATCGACCTGCTGGCGAAGTACAAGCTGAACGTGCTGCACCTGCACCTCTCCGACGATCAGGGCTGGCGCATCGAGATTGCGTCGTGGCCGCGGCTCACCGAGTACGGCAGCACGTCGTCGGTGAACGACGAACGCGGCGGGTTCTACACCCAGGCGCAGTATCGCGAGATCGTCGCCTACGCGGCATCGCGCTACATCACCATCGTCCCGGAGATCGACATGCCGGGGCACACCAACGCCGCGCTCGCCTCGTATCCGGAGTTGAACTGCGACGGCGTCGCGCCGCCGCTCTACACGGGCATCAAGGTCGGGTTCAGCACCCTCTGCGTCGACAAGGAGATCACCTACACGTTCGTCGACGACGTGGTGCGCGAACTGGCGGCGCTCACGCCGGGCCCCTGGATCCACCTCGGAGGCGACGAGGTCGAGAAGCTCACCGACGAACAGTACGCCCGCTTCGTCGAGCGCGTGCAGGACATCGTCGCGAAGCACGGGAAGCAAATGGTGGGGTGGGAGGAGATCACGAAGGCCCGCCTGGCGCCGACCACGCTCGTGCAGCAATGGCGGGGCGGCGGCGAGAAGGCGACCGCGGCGGCGGCCGCCGTGGCCGCCGAGGCCGTGCGGCAGGGCACGCGGCTCATCATGTCGCCCGCCTCGAGGGTCTATCTCGACATGAAGTACGACGCCACGACCGCGCTGGGCCTGAACTGGGCGGGCTTTGTCGAGGTCCGCGACGCGTACGACTGGGATCCTGTTACGCTGTACCCGGGCATCGCCGAGCGCGACGTCTTGGGCGTCGAGGCCCCGCTCTGGAGCGAGACCCTGGTGACCATCCGCGACGTGGAGCAGATGGCGTTCCCGCGGATCGCCGGGGTGGCGGAAATCGGGTGGTCCCCCGCCGAGTGGCGCCGGTTCGACGAGTTCAGGCAGCGCCTGGCCCTGCACGGACCACGGTGGGAGCGGCTCGGCGTGCACTACTACCGCTCGCCGCAGGTGCCGTGGCCCCGCGAGGAGTGAGGCGATGGGCAGTTCGAGCCCGGCCGCCAGCGGCCCGGCGCTCGCGCCCTACGAGCACCGGACCGTCCCGGCCCTGTTCCTGTCGGGCGCGGGGCGCCATGCGGCGAGGCTCGCGTTCCGCCGCGCGCCCCTTCCCCACGGCCTGACGTTCGCCGAGGCGCACGCGCGCGTCGCGCGGCTCGTCAGCCTGATCGGCCGGCGCGG
>JAHDVQ010000103.1:9791-13949 GCA_023384595.1 Vicinamibacteraceae bacterium
TCGCCGAGGCGCACGCGCGCGTCGCGCGGCTCGTCAGCCTGATCGGCCGGCGCGGTATCGGATCCGGCGACCGGGTGGCCATCCTGTCCGAGAACCGCCCCGAATGGGCCCTGGCCGACTACGCGTGTCTGTGCGCGGGCGCCGTCACCGTCCCCATCTACCCCAATCTGCCGGTGTCCTACGTGCGCGAGATCCTGCGCGATTCGGGCGCCCGGCTCGTGTTCACGTCCACGCACGAGCAGGCCGTCCGCGTGGGCGAGGCGGCCGGCGATCTGACGCCCCTCGTCTTCGACGATCTCGACCTCCACCTCGCGGGCACGCCGGATCCGCCGGCCGGCTGGGAGACGCGCGCGCTCGAGATCGCGCCCGAGGACCTCGCCACGCTCATCTACACGTCGGGCACGACGGGCGCGCCGAAGGGCGTGATGCTCACGCACGGGAATTTGGCGGGCATGATTGCCGCCACCGCGCAGCACGGTTCGATCCCCGTCACGCCGGGCGATGTGGTCGTCTCGATCCTGCCGCTCTCGCACGCCCTCGAGCGTGCCGCCGCCTACTACTTCTGGGCCTGTGGCGCGACGACGGTGTACGCCGAGTCGATGCAGACCGTGGCGCGCGACATCGCCGCCGCCGCGCCGCATCACCTCGTGGTGGTCCCGCGGCTGCTCGAGAAGATCCACCAGACGTTGACGAGCGGCCACGGCGCCGCCGGCGCCATCGCCCGCTGGGCTGCCGGCGTGAGCGTGCCGGTGGCACGGCGCCTCACGAGCGGGCGGCGGCTCTCCTACCGGCAGCGCGCCGAGCTTGCGCTGGCCGACCGCTTCGTCTTCAGCGTGCTGCGCAGGAAGCTGGGCGGCCGGGTGCGAACGGTCATCTCGGGCGGCGCGCCGCTGGCCGCCGACGTGGCCTCGCTCTTCATCGCCGCGGGCATCCCGGTCTTCGAGGGGTACGGGCTGACCGAAACCTCGCCGGTGCTCGCGGCCAACCGCCCCGGCGCCGTGCGGCTCGGCTCGGTGGGACTCCCCTATCCGGGCGTCGAGCTCCGCGTCGGCCACGACGACGAGATCCACGCGCGCGGCCCGACGGTGATGCGCGGCTATTGGCAGCGCCCCGTCGAGACGGAGCAGGCGTTCACGAGCGAGGGCTGGTTTCGCACGGGCGACATCGGCCACATCGACCAGGACGGATTCGTCCACATCACCGACCGCCTGAAGGACGTGATCGTCACGTCCGGCGGCAAGAACATCGCCCCGCAGCCCATCGAGCTCCGCGTCCAGGCCTCACCGTACATCGCGCAGGCGCTCCTCATTGGCGACCGCCGGCCGTACGCCGCGATGCTGGTGGTCCCGGATTTCGCGGCGCTGGAGGCCTGGGCGGCGGCGCGGAGGCCGCCAGGGCCCGGCGCCGGCACGACGCGCGCGGCGCTCGTCGCCGACCCCGGCGTCGTCGCGCTCCTCGAGCGGGAGGTCGACGAGCGGACCGCGGAGTTCGCCCAGGTCGAACGGCCCAAGCGCATCGCCATTGTCGCCGACGAGTTCACCGTCGAGAACGGCATGCTGACGCCGACCCTGAAGATCAGGCGGAGGATGGTCGAAGAGCGCTACGCCGATCTCATCGGCACGATGTACGGGGCGGCGCGGCCGGCGGTCTAACCGCGAAACTGACGAGAACGCCGGGTCTACCGCGACCGGGTCTCGGCGAGCAGGGCCTCGGCCCGGCGCTGCCACGTCCGCAACCGCTCGCCGAGCTCACGCCACCGCTGCTGCTCAGTACGCACGAAGCGCGCGTAGGGGGCGACGGCGGCGTCGAGGCGATCGGCGCTTCGCTGCTGCGCCGCGGCGAACTCGTCGCGCAGCGCGCTCACGAGCTGCTCGCGCAACGCCGTCACCTTCTCGCGGATGTCGGCCCTGGCCTTCTTGCGGCGGGCCGGGATGATGAACAGCCCCACGGCGGCGAGCACGCCCGCGGCCACCAGGCCCGTGACGTCGGCCACGGCCGTGGAGGCCGCGACGGTGACGGCCGCGCCAAGGCCCAGCGCACCCGCCCCCATGGCCGCCGTCGCCGCCACCGCCTGGCGGGCGCCCTCCGAGATGGCCTGGGCCTCGCGCCGCTGGTCGTAGCGCTCGACCACGCGCTGCGCCTCGCGGCCGACCGATTCGATGAGCCGCGTCCGATCCGAGTGGAAGAGCCCGCCGTCGCCGGGGCCCAGCACGCGATCGGCGTGCTCGCGCTGCCTGGCGGCCAGCCGGCTCGTGACCGCCTGCCACTGGCGGAAGTCGTGATCGACCATCCACTCGACGAGCGCCGCCACCTCACGCTCCACGCGTCGCGGCGTATCGGCCACCACGCGCTCCTCGAACTCCTGCTCGATGCGCGCCTTGTTCATCAGGTCGAACACGCGGCCCACGCGCAGCGTGTCGTCGAAGTAGGCGTGCCCGCGCGCCTCCATCTCGAGGAGGATCTTCTCGAGCGACGTCATGCGCAGCGCAAACCCGTCGGCCATGTCCTCTCGCGCCGCCGCGAGCTGCCGCTCCACGTCGTCGAGCGCGGCGGTGTCGTCGGCGAGCAGCGCCAGGTGCTCGTCGGCGACGGCGGCATAGCGCCGGGCGAGCGCCTCGCCGACGCCGAGCGGATTGGCGAGCTTCAGCCGGAACCGTTCGCCCTCGTCGAGCGTCTCGCGGATGAAGCGCTCCAGGGGCTCGAAGCGGCTCGCGGCCCACAGGGCGGGCTCGCCCTGCTTGGCGCGCCACGCCAGGCGCGCGCTCACCGGAAAGACCTCGGGGCGGATGTCGAGGAGCCGCGCGACGCCGTCGCGCACGAAGCCGACGATGGCCTCGACCTCCTCGGGGCGCTCGACGAGATCGATCTTGTTGATGACGACGACGATCTTCTTGCCCCAGTCGCGGATGACCTCGAGCAGCGCCCGTTCGGTCTCGGTGAACGGCCTGTCGCTCGACGTGACGAAGAGCACGAGGTCGGACCGCGGCACGAAGTCGGTCGTCAGGCGCTCGTGCTCGCGCAGGATTGCATTGGTGCCCGGGGTGTCGACGATGTGGAGGTCGCGCAGCAGTTCCATCGGCGCCCGCACGCGGCGCGTCCCGTCGTCGGCGAGTTCGTTCGCGTGGTCGGCGCCGTAGCCCAGCACCGTGATGTCGGACGTCGTCGGGGTCACGCCCTCCGCGAGGGCGCGCGTGCCGATGAGCGCGTTGACGAACGCGCTCTTGCCGGCGTTGAACTCGCCGACCACCACCAGCAGGAAGAAGTCGTCGAGCTGACGGACCGCCCCCGTGAGGGTGGCCGTGTCGGCCGCCGTGGCGGGCACGGTGGCGAGCGTCGTGGCGAGCTCGTCGAGGGCCCGCCTGGCGTCGGCGAGCTGGCGTTCGGCGGCAGGATCGAGGACTCGGGAGAGCACGGGTCACCTCGCGCGCGGCACGGCCCTCAGGGGTCGCACCCTTCCCGCGAGTCTACACGGGTGACCCTGAATTTGCTGAACGCTGGGGTTCGAGAGACGGTTCAGACCTAGCAGGCACCCGGCCCGCGACCGATCCCTCAACCGCCCGAAAAGCGGATGGGGGCGCTCCGGCTCGAGCTGCCGCCGCCGGACCCCACCCCGAAGGTCGACAGCAGGCGCTCGACCTCGGCGCTCTCGCAGCCCGGGCACGCGACGTCGGGGGCCTGGCGGGTCGAGAGAATCAGCTTTTCGAACTCGCGCCCGCAGGCGCGGCAGCGGTATTCGAACATCGGCATGGATGGACGGCTCCGGAAGCCCCGGACGGCGTGGAGTCGGCCGGGGGCGTCCGTAGTGGGATGCCGGAACCTTCGTGACGGTGACACCAGGGCCGAACTCCCGGTCCCGCCGTTCGTAATCTTGTAGTGAGGAGTCGCCTCTGTGATCAAGACGCTCCAGGCCGTGAAGTTCCTGTTCATCGCGCCGCTCATCCTGGCGTTTCTGTTCGTCATCAACCTGATGACCTCGCCAGGGCACTGGTGGGTGCAGTGGGTGGCGCTCGGACTCGGCATCGCGTGGGTCATCAGCCTGTTCCGCGTCCTCAAGGCCGTGGTGCTGGCTGGAGGCCTCGCGGCGCTCGCCGCCTACCTTCTGAACCGCCAGCAGCCACGGTAGGCCCCTGACGCCCCGCGGTGGTAGGATGCGGGGCC
>JAHDVQ010000104.1:0-1497 GCA_023384595.1 Vicinamibacteraceae bacterium
TGTAGGCCGGTTCCACGCTGTAGGCTTTTCGATCCCGCTCTGTTGCACTTCCCTACAATGGACGAGTCGGTTTGTGTGCGGACTCGACACGTGCAAACCTCTGTCGTTTCCGGAGTTACGGAATATCGGCCTTTCTGAACCTCGACGGTAGCAGGCACGCTCCTTGCCCCTTTAGCCGGCGCGAAGCGCCCTGTGTCGCGTTCCCCATCGCTATCCGGCATCGCGGGGACGCCGATGCAACGCCAGATCACCTGGCTATCACAAAGGAGTCACTGCCATGCACCCACTGACCCGGAAAGCCCTCGGCGGCCTTGCCGCCCTGGCGCTCCTCGTCGGGACCCCCGCCCTGAGCTCGGCGGCCCCCGTCACGGTCGTCAGCTTCCTCGATCCGGAAGTCGGCGACACCGATCCGGACTACCTCTTCACCTTCGTCTCGTCCGGCGCCCCGAACTTCGCGGGGTCGACGCTGACCGGCAGCTACACCTCGGGGCCCTCCACGGGCAACCTGATGCTGTCGCTCTTCGACGGGTTCACCACCACGCTCTACCAGAACACCTCGATGGACAGCTTCACGATCACGGCCACCAACGGCTCGTGCGACGCGGCGGACCAGTGCGAGATCTTCTTCTCGCCGGGCACGACCATCACGTTCCGCGATGAGTCGAGCGCGCCCATCTTCTACATGTCGTTCGACTCGGCGACGCTGAACTCGCCGGCCAACAACGGCTTCGGGTCCAGCGACCTCGCGCTGCAGAACGTCAACCTGTTCCTCCCGACCGGCGATCCCTTCGCCGACCCCGAGTCGTTCTCGTTCTCGTTTGCCGCGCAGACCGGCGGCGAGATTGCCGACGCGGACTTCCAGGGCGCGACCGTGCGGTGGACGAGCTCGATGACGGGTTCGGCCGAGGTCGGCACGACGCAGGTGCCCGAGCCCGGCACGATGCTGCTGCTCGGCATCGGACTCCTGACCTCAGCGGGCCTCTTCCGCCGGCGTCTGAGCTAAGACACAGGCTACGAGGGCTACGGAGGCCACAGGGACTGCCTCCGTAGCCTTCGTGCACCCAGGACAAGGCCTGTAGCCCGTAGCCCGCAGCCCGTAGCCTAGAAAGAGAACCCCCTGCACGTGACCTGCGCGCCCCCGAGATGGAGGGTGCGACAGAGATCGATGCCCAGCGCCTCCCAGTCGTTGCCGTTTCGCTGCACGAAGTCGGCAATGCCGTCCGCCTTGGGCCGGAACTGAATCACGTGGGGCTGCGGAACGCCCTTGCTCAGCATGGCCGTCGCCACGACCCCGCGCAGGTTCCCGTCCACGCCGGCCTCGAACCACAGGTCCACGCCGTTGCCGAAGAAGAACGAGTTGTCGTGATCGCCGCTGAACATGCGCGGCGTCGCTGCGGCGCCGACGCCGACCGCCTGCAGCAGGTGGTGCCGGACGATGTGCGATTGGCCGTTGCCGACGCGCATCGAGAAGATGTGGAGCCGGCCGGGCAGCGGCGA
>JAHDVQ010000104.1:1597-5081 GCA_023384595.1 Vicinamibacteraceae bacterium
GCCGCCCAGACGCCTCCCACCTCGTTGGCGCGCGTCTTCGTCACGATCTGGCCCTGCTCGTTCTTGAACGCGAGCACCGTCCGATCGGCGCCGCCCGCGAGCGAGAACTCGTCGGCGGCCGACCCGGTGATGGGCACGCGGCGGGGTGAGCTGAACGTCAGGTCGGCCGAGAGCTTCGTCTCGAAGAGGCCCGAGGAGGTCCTGAACACCACCAGGATCTTCCGCCCGTCGCGATCCTGGAACGGGTGGGCATCGACGCTCAGCACGTCGCGGTTCCACACTTCGTCGATCGCCTTGCTCTTGAAAGGCGGACCGCATGTGCCCGAGCTGAAATCGGGGCACGTCAGCGGGTCGTCGGTGAACTCGAGCGACAGCCGGCGCGTCCGCTCGTCGCCGTAGACGACCATCGTCCTCGAGCCGAGCCGTGTGAGCGCCAGCGCGCCGTCGGTGAGGCCGGCCAGCTTCATCGCGTTCACGCGCGTCAGCTCGCACCCGCTGCCGTTGTTGTTGGCGTAGGCGCGCACCGATCCCGGCGTGAACGCGCCGTCCCGGTTCCAGTCCACGTGCCCCTGCCCGGCGTCCACGTTGAACCCGAACACCATCCGCAGGTGCTGCAGGTAGCGCTGCCCGGGCACGCTGCCCGCGCTCACGGCGCCCACCTCGACGAGGGCGACGTTGTTCAGGGCGGGGCGGCCGAACCCGTCCGAGAAGGTGTTCACGAAGCCGCCCTTCCCCAGGTACGCGTAGCTCATGAGACTCGGGTAGTTTGGCTTGCAGTTGGCCTCGGGGCGGCCGTGGCGGGGCCCCGAGTGATCGACCCCGAGCGTGTGCCCCATCTCGTGCGCTGCCGTCGCGGGATCGTCCAGCGGCAGGTTGACGGCGAACGTGTGGAACGGGGCCTGTCCGCCCGAACCCGGATAGCCCAGCCCGTAGTGGAACAGGCCGCGCCGGTTCTTCTCCATCATCGTTTCCCACGCGGAGCCGGCATCGGCGCCACGGCAGTCGCTGCCGTCGCAGATGGGCGGCGCCACGTTGTGGCCACCCCAGTCTCCATAGGTCGCCAGTTCCTCGGGCGTGGCCGTTGCCGGAGGGTTCTCGCCGATGTCGAGATGCACGCGAATGCCCGGCTGGAGGTCGGGATTCTGCAGCGCCTGGGCGTGCGCCAGTCGCAGCAGCGGGTCGGTCTCCTGGTCGGCGAAGATCCGGGCGATCGTCAACGCGTTCGCGGGGCTCAGCCTGCGCGGCGCCTCGCCGATGGCGCGCGCCATGAAGTCGACCTCGATGAACAGATCCTTGTGGAGCGGATCGGCGCCCCAGCGCGGCAGCCACTGAAACGGCGCCGAAGCGACCTTCCCGAGCAGCTCGTCACCGTCGAAGAGCCCGTCGCCGTCGGTGTCGCGGGCGTCCACCGACCGTGAACACTCCCAGTTGCCGACCACTTCCGACAGGCTGGAACACGTGCCCACGTGTTTCTCGAGCTCCGTGCCGAGCCCGTCGCCATCCGGGTCGTGGCCGCCGAGCGCCGCGTCGTTGCGGACCAGACGCACCCGCCCCGGCCGGTCGGGATGGAGCGCCGCCACGACGACCACCCTCACCGCCTGCACGCCGAGCCGCAGCACGGCGCTCTCGTTCGCTCCGCTCTCGTGACGGCGCACGAGCCGCCCCTGCTCGTCGAGCACGTAGACGATGTGAAGACGTGGACCGCCAGGGAGCGCGACGGTCGTGAGCGTCTCGCCCGTCCGGGACGACTCCACGCGCGTCGAGACCCCGCCCACCGGCAGCTGGAAGGCCACGGGATTGCCATTGCAGAACAGATCGGCCTTGCCGGTGCCGCCGTTGTGCGCCGCGCGCAGGACGAGCCGGTGCCGGCCCGCCCGCGTCGCCCGGAACGTGAACCGCGCGTTCAGGTCCGCGCCCGTGTCGTCGGCCGTGACGATGCGGCCGAGGACGCCGAAGGCGCCCGGTGGCGGAATGAGGTGGAGGACGGGATCGGCCCTCGGGGTGAGGTTGCGCGTCTCGCAGGTCAGGCGCTGGCCGGCCGCCAGCGTGAAGTGCATCTCGAACACCTCGGACGCGGCGAACTCGACGGTGCCGCCGCGCTTGCTGGGATTGCGATGATCGCGGACGAGCGCCGCGTCGAGTGGACTCGTGGCGAGCACACCGGCGCCCACCACGAGACAGAGAAACCGGGAGCCGCGCATCGAGACACCTCCAGCATGGGAGATCGCAATCCCGCGGCGGATCCCGACATTCTCCGGTGGATTCTTGTAGCCTACATAGCCTACATAGCCCACATAGCCTACGTAGCCTACATAGCCTACGTAGCCTACATAGCCGACATAGCCGACGCAGGCTGCGCGGCCTTAGGAGGCTAGGTGGCTTTGGTCGGAGTCCAGCCTCGGGCGGCCTCGAGGCGGCGGCCGAGCGGCGGGTGGGTGTGGAAGAGCCACTCGACCAGGCGCGAGGGCTCGGCGTCGGCGAGGTTCTGCTGCCCGAGCCGGCGCATGGCCGAGACGAAGGCGTCGGGGTTCCTGGTGAGGTCGAGCGCGTAGCGGTCGGCCCGCCACTCGTGGCGCCGCGACATCGCGTTGATCCACGGCGTGGCGGCCAGCGACACCGCCGCTCCCGTGAACACCATGAGCGGCAGCGCCGCGAGGTCGCCGGGGCCTCGCAGCCCGAGCGGCGCCCAGCTCGCGCCGACGACGAGGTGCACGAGACCGAGGGTCGCGACGGTGAGCGCGGCGTCGAGCCAGAGCCCCGTCCGGATGTCGCCGTGCACGTGGTGCGCCAGTTCGTGCGCGAGGATGACCTCGATCTCGTCGTCGCTGTAGTCGTGCAGCAGCGTGTCTGAGACCAGGATGCGGCGCGTCGGGCCGAGGCCGACGAGGGCCGCGTTCGCCGTGCGGCTTCGCGCGCCGAGCTTCCACTCGTAGACGCCGAGCACGCGCGTGCCCGCCCGCGCCGCGAGGCCGAGCAGCCGCTCGCGCAGCGCCTCGCGCGCGACGGGCACGAATCGATAGAAGAGCGGGAAGAGCACGAGCGGCGCCGCCACGGCGAGCAGTGCCGACACGGCCGACAGCACGACCCCCGTCACGATCCACCAGGCCGACGGGAACCGATCGATCGACAGGAACACGACGAGGGCGGCCGGCACGGCGAGCGCCCAGCCGACGGCGCCGGCCTTGAGGTGGTGGCCCAGCCACTGACGCACCGATTCGGCGGCGAGCCCGTAGCGCCGCTCGACGAAGTGCCGGTACCACGCCAGCGGCAGCGCCACCGCTTCGGCCATCACGACGAGCGCCGTCACGTACAGGGCGACCGCGAGCATCCGCGCCGCCACGGGCCCGTCCGACGCGCGCGCCGCCGCGTGCTCCGCCGCATCGCCGAGCGCCGTGTTGAACGGCGAGAGCGCGAAGGCCACGAGCAGCACGGCCCCGCCGGCCAGGCCGGCGACGTGCGCGCGCCGCTTCAGGCGATGGTATCG
>JAHDVQ010000104.1:5181-13897 GCA_023384595.1 Vicinamibacteraceae bacterium
ACGCCGGGCTCCTCCATCGTCACGCCGTAGATGCGGTCGGCCATCTCCATGGTCTTGCGGCTGTGGGTGACGATGATGAACTGCGTGTCGTCGAGCATGCCCCTGAGCATCTCGAGGAACCGCCCGATGTTCGCATCGTCGAGCGGCGCGTCGATCTCGTCGAGCAGGCAGAACGGGCTCGGGCGGTACCGGAAGATGGCGAACATGAGCGCCATCGCGGTGAGCGCCTTCTCGCCGCCCGACAGGAGCGAGACGTTCTGCAGGCGCTTGCCGGGCGGCTGCGCGAAGATGTCGATGCCGCTCTCGAGCAGGTCCTCCTGATCGAGGAGCGCCAGGCCCGCCTGGCCGCCGCCGAACAGCGTCGTGAACGTCTCGCCGAAGTACTGGTTGATGGCGGTGAACGCCTCGCGGAAGCGCTCGCGCGTCGTCTTCTCGATGCGCTTGATGGCTTCGCCGGTCTGCGCGATCGAGTCGACGAGGTCCTGGCGCTGCGTGGTGAGGAACGCGTGGCGGCCCTCGAGCTCGTCGAACTGCTCGATGGCCATCATGTTCACCGGCCCGAGGCGGTCGATCTTCGCCTTGAGCGCCGCGATGGCCTCGTCGGCCGTCATGGGCCGCGCCGGCGGCGCCGCGATCGCGACCGCGACGCCCGCCTCGGCGCCGATGTCCGAGGCAGCAGCCGCTTCGGCGCCTTCGGGTCCGGCGACGCCCGCCACGCGCTCGTCTTCTGCGGCGGCGGCCTCCTCGTCGGGCTCGGGCGCGTCGACGGCGGCGATGGCGGTGCGGTCGGGCGTGATGTCGCCCTGCGCCTCCATCGCGTCCACTTCGACGGTCACCTCGTCGATGGTCGCCTGGAGCGTCTCGAGGCACGACTCGGCGAGGTGCGCGAAGTCGGCCTCGCTCGTGGCGCGCGCGATTTCGAGCTGCCCCAGCTCGGCGCGGATCTCGTCGAGCGCGAGGCGCGCGCGCTTCATCTCGTCGTCGACGCCGGCGGCGTCCTGCTGCGCCCCGGCGACCTCCTGGTCGGCCTGCCGTACCCGCCCGGTGAGGTCCGCAAACGCGGTCTCGTCGTCGGCGAGGAGCCGCGTGCCCTCGGCGATGGCGGCGAGGAGCCCGACGCGGCGCGCTTCGCTCTGCGTCGATTCGTCGCGACGCGCCGCGATGCGCGCCTCCAGTTCACGTGCGGCCTCCTCGAGCCGCCGCACTTCGCTCGCGAGCCCGGAGGCCCGCTCGGCAAGGGCCGCGGCCTCGGCCCGCGCGTCGGCGGCACGCCGTCCCTGAGCGGCCGCGCGTTCGCGCGCGTCCACCAGCCGGCGCTGCGCCGCGGCAAACTGCTCGTCGAGCTCGCGGCGCTCGACGTCGAGGTTCGCCACCGACTGCCGCGCTTCGTCCTGACGCACGCCGAGCGCGGTGCGCTCCTCTTCGGCGCGGCGGCGCTCGAGGGCCACCTGCTCGGCCTTCCGCGCGAGCCGCGCGATCTCCGCGTCGGAGCGATTGACCTGCAGCTCGTGCCCGACGGCGGCCTTCTCGTGCTGATGCAGCTCGGCGCTCGCGCGCGCCAGCGCTTCGTCGGTCGTCCGGATGCGCGCGTCGAGATCCGCGCTCTCGCCGGCCATGCGCTCGACGGCCGCGTGCTCCGCGTCGAGCCGATCGCGCAGTTCCTTGATCTCGCGCTTGGTCGCGAGGATGCCCCGCGCCTCGGCGCGGCTGCCGCCCGAGATGCGGCGGCCCGCCTCGAACACGTCGCCCGCCGCCGTCGCGACGACGCCCGGAAGCCGGCGCGACGCCTCGACGGCCGCGTCGTAGGTGTCCGCAAGCCACGTGCTGCCCACGAGCGAGCGGATGACGCCGGCATGCGGCCCCGCCACGCTGAGCACGCGCTCGATGGGAATCACGCCGTCGCCGGGCTCCACGGTCTCGCGCGGGGCCGGGCCCGCGTCGCCGGCGACGACGAACGTGCAGCGGCCGAAGTTGCGCTGGCGGACGAGGTCGAGGCCGCGGCGCGCGTCCTCGTGCGTCGCGACGAGCACGGCCTGCAGCAGGTCGCCGAGCGCCGCCTCGACCGCGCGCTCGTACGCGGGCTCGGTCTCGACGTAGTCGGCGACCGGGCCGAGGTGCGCGAGACCGAGGTCGGCATCGGCCAGCACGTGGCGGGCCGCCTCGCCGAAGCCCTCGCGCGAGGCGTCGAGCTCCTCGAGCGAGGTGAGCCGTGCGGCGAGCCCCGACAGCTCGCGCTCGCGCGTGCGCAGCGCCTGCACGTGGGCGTCGCGGGTCTCGCGCGCCCGGGCGAGGGTGTCTTCGAGCGCGGCTCGATCGGTGCGGACCGTCTCGATGGCGTCGCGCACCGCCGCGAGCGCCTTCTCGGCTTCGTCACGCTCGCGCTGGCGCTGGGCGCGCTCGACGCCGAGGTCCGACGACTCGGCCTCGAAGCGCGAGAGTTCCATGCCGAGGCGCTCGTGTGCCTCCATGGCGCGCTCGATGACGTTGCGCAGCGTCCCCGACGAGCTGGCGTTGTGCAGCACGCGCGAGCGCACCTCGTCGACCTCGCGCTCGAGCGCCTCGATGGCCTGGAGCGCCTCGCGGTGCGCCTCGTCCTCGCTCCGCTGCTTTTCGGCGGCCAGTTCGCCCTCGCGCTCGGCGGTCGCGGCCGCCTCGCGCCGTTCGGCCAGCTCGAGGCGCGCGGGCTCGACGCGCGCGTCGAGGCCCGCCAGCTCGCTCGCCATCGCCGCGATGGCGGCGACGAGCGTCTCGACCTGCTGCCTGTCGAAGGCGAGCTGCTGCTCGCGGCGCCCCTTCTCGAGCTCGCGCGCGTGGGCGGCCTCGCGCGCCGTGGTGAGCCGCGTCTCGGCCTCGGCCACGCGGCGCCGCAGCGCCTCGCGCTGCTCGTCGATGGCCTCGACCGCCGCGAGCGCGTCGGCTTCCCGCGCGCGCGCCGCCTCGATCCGCGCCCGCGCCGTCGCGATGGCCTCGGCGAGCGCGTGGTGGCGCCGCGCGAACTGCACCTTCTCCCACCGGCGCAGCTCCTCGCGCAGCTTGCGGTAGCGCCGCGCGCGCGCGGCCTGCCGCTTGAGCGAGTTCCGCTGCCGATCGAGCTCGAAGATGATGTCCTCGACGCGCGCGAGGTTCTGCTGCGCCGCGTCGAGCTTCAGCTCCGCCGTGCGCCGCCGCGACTTGTACTTCGTGACGCCGGCCGCCTCCTCGATGAGCGTCCGCCGGTCGGTGGGCTTCGCGCTCAGGATCTGGCCGATCTTGCCCTGCTCGATGACGGCATAGCCCTTGACGCCGATGCCGGCATCCATCAGCAGGTCCTGGATGTCGCGCAGGCGGCACGTCTCGCCGTCGATCAGATACTCGCTCTCGCCGGAGCGGTACAGCCGCCGCGCCAACTCCACGTCGCGGCGCTCGGTTTCGGGCAACTCGATCTGCTCGGGCGGCGCGACGTCGGCGTCTTCCACGCCCACGGCCTCACCGTCGCCGCGCCGCTCGGCAGCGCGCCGCACGGCCCGCGCCGCCACGCCCGACAGCCGCAGCCGCACCTCGGCGGCCGCCGTCGGCTTGCGCGCGTCGCTGCCGCTGAAGATCACGTCTTCCATGCGTTCGCCGCGCAGGCTCTTGGCGCTCTGCTCGCCGAGCACCCACGTGATGGCGTCGACGACGTTGCTCTTGCCGCAGCCGTTGGGGCCGACGATGGCGGTGACCCCGCCGTCGAAGTGCACGTCGGCACGTTCCGGAAAACTCTTGAACCCAGAGATCTCGAGGCGATCAAGCCGCATGGTGACGTCGGAAGGAAGAGAGGGCGCCGCCCGCCCGCGCCCGACGCGGGCTCCCGGGACGGGCGGCGAGGAAGAAGCTAGCGGGCATCCCTGCGTGCGATCGCGCTCGTGCGCGACAGGTCGCTCAGGCGCACGGCCTCGGAGAACTGCGAGAGCGCGAACTGGGCCTGCGGGTCGCTCGCGATGAGCCGCCGCCGCGCGGCCTCGACGCCGAACAGCTGCAGGTCGATCGCGTAGCGGATCATCGCCCGCACGAACTCGCGGTCCTCTCCGAAGGCCGCCTCGTCCACCTTCACCTTCTGGGTGCCGAGGAACGTCTTGAAGTCGTCCACGATGGCGTCGGTCACCTCGAAGCCGGGCTTCACGAGGCGCCGCTTGCCGCCGGCGGGCGCCAGGCGCGTGTCGCCCTCGGCCATGAACCGCTCGGCGAACTCGTCGAACATCTG
The DNA here is from genome assembly GCA_023384595.1 of Vicinamibacteraceae bacterium. Taxonomy (GTDB): domain Bacteria; phylum Acidobacteriota; class Vicinamibacteria; order Vicinamibacterales; family JAFNAJ01; genus JAHDVQ01. The sequence goes on from JAHDVQ010000104.1 coordinate 9,401, forward strand.
CCGCGCGTAGAGCGTGCGGCCGAAGCGCGTCGGGTTGAAGCCCTCGACAGGGCCCGCCACGTGCTTGTCGGGCTCGATGCCGCCGCCGCTGTACACCTTGCGCCCCGCGTCGGTGAGCTTCATGTCGGCGGGATCGTGGTCGCGCGTCCCGTCCTGGTCGCGCAGCGAGTACGTGAGGTACTCGTCGAACGAACCGTCCCACGGGCGCTGGATGAGGCGCCCGCTCGGCGTGTAGTAGCGCGCCGTCGTGAGCGCGAGGCCCGCCCCCTGGCTGATGCGGTAAATCGACTGCACGAGCGCCTTGCCGAACGTCGTCTCGCCCACCACGAAGGCGCGATCGTGATCCTGCAGCGCGCCGGCGACGATCTCGGCCGCGCTCGCCGAGTTGCGGTTGACGAGCACGACGACGGGCATCGACTTCACCGTCGGCTCCTCGGTGGCGCGGTAGTCCTGGTCGGAGTTGGCCACGCGCCCGCGCGTGTAGACGATCAGGTCGCCCCGCGGCAGGAAGCGGTTCGACACCTTGATGGCCTGGTCGAGCGGGCCGCCGGGGTTGTCGCGCAGGTCGAGCAGCAGGCGCTTCATCCCCTTGCCCGTCAGCTCGTCGATGGCGCGCCCGAGGTCGCGGTCGCTCGTCTCCGAGAAGTCGCGCAGCTTGATGTAGCCCGTCCCGGCGTCGACCATGAAGACGCCCTGGATGGTCGGAATCGAAATCTCGTCGCGCTCGACCGCCACGCGAATCAGCTGGTCGTAGCCGCGCCGGCGGATGCCGATCTCCACCTCCGTGCCCTTCGGCCCGCGCAGGTCGCGCACCGCGCGATCGCTCGTCCAGCCCTTCGTGTCCTGGCCCTTGATCTCGGCGATGATGTCGCCCCGCCGGATGCCCTTCTTGTAGGCCGGCGAGCCCTCGAACAGGCTCACGACGGTGATGTCGCCGTCGACGACCTGGATGGTGATGCCGAGGCCGTAGTAGCGGCCCTGCTGCCGCTCCTGGAGCTGCGCGTAGGTGCGCGGATCGAGGAAGTTCGAGTGCGGATCGAGCGTCTGCAGCATGCCGTTGATGGCGCTGTAGACGACCCGCTCCGAGTCGACCTCCTCGACGTACTGGTTCTCGATGGCCGCCAGGGCGGCCGTGAACACGCGGTACCGCTCCGAAACCTCGTCCTTCGTGGCGAGGGCGCTGCGGCCGAAGAACCCGCCGACAAGGGCCGAGACCAGGACGGCGAAAACCGCCGCCGGAAGCGCACGGTGCTTGAGCATATTCGTTCAATCGTACAAGATGGCCCGACGCCGCGCAATTGGAAGGTGACGGCCCGCGGCGCGCTTCCTTGACCGCGCCGAAACCCGGTTTCTATAATCACTTCAGCAGTTTAGCGGCCCCCCGCCGCCCCGCTCCGAGGCCTCACCCCCCGGCGGAACTGTGAGGAGACGGTGACATGTTTGGTTCGCTCGGGATGCCGGAGCTGATTCTCATCTTCGTCGTAGCCCTCATCATCTTCGGGCCGCGCAAGCTGCCCGAGCTCGGCCGCTCGCTCGGTCGCAGCCTCGGGGAGTTCCGACGCGCCTCGAACGAGCTGCGCAACAGCCTCGAGGAAGAGGTGCGGCTCGAGGAGCAGCGCGCCACGCGTCCGGCGCCCGCCACCCAGCCCGCGGCCCAGCCCGCGGCCGCGCCGCCGCCCGAGGCCACCAACGCCCCGCCCGCGCCGGCCGAGGCCGCCGAGTACATCGATCCGCAGCCGCCCGAGGGCACGACGCCCCGCGCATGATCCCGCCCGACCGCCTCGCCGCCGGGGACGACGACGACGACGGCGGCAAGATGTCGTTCCTCGAGCATCTCGACGAGCTGCGCGTGCGGCTCATCAAGATGTTCGCGGCCGTGTTCGTCGGCTTCCTCGTCGCCTTCGCGTTCATCGAGCGCATCTTCGGCTTCATCATGAGGGGGCTCACCGAGGTGCTTCCCGAGGGCGGGAAGCTCATCTACACGGAGCCCGCCGAGGCCTTCCTCCTGTATCTGAAGGTCGCCGCCCTCGTCGGCCTCATCCTCGCCTCGCCCGTCGTCCTCTATCAGATCTGGATGTTCATCGCCCCGGGGCTCTACGCGAACGAGAAGCGCCTGGCGATTCCCTTCGTCCTCTTCTCGACGTTCTTCTTCGTCGCCGGCGCGCTCTTCTCGCACTACGTGGTGTTCCCGTTCGCGTGGACGTTCTTCGCGAGCTTCTCGACCGACTACATGGCGTTCACGCCGAAGATCGCCCCGGTCTTCGGGCTCTACGTGCGCATGATGCTGGGCCTCGGGCTGGTCTTCGAGATGCCGACGCTCGTGCTCTTCCTCGCGCGCATCGGGCTGGTGACGCCGCGGCTCCTCATCCGCAACACGAAGTACGCCGTGCTCGCCATCTTCATCATCGCGGCGGTCGTCACGCCGAGCCCGGACGTGGTGACGCAGTTGCTGCTCGCGGGGCCGATGATGGGGCTGTATCTCATCAGCATCGGCGTCGCGTGGGTGTTTCAGCGGAAGAGGCCGGAGGAGTCTGGTGATCGCGACGCGTAGCGAGCTCCCGGCCCGCGATCGCGACCTCCTGCAGCGGGCCCTGCGGGCCGCGCAGCGTTCCTACGACGGCGGCGGGGTGCCCATTGGCGCCGTGCTCGCCGAGGGCGCCGAGGTCGTCGCCGAGGGCCACAACCGGCGGATCCAGGACGGCGATCCGATTGCGCACGGCGAGATGGACTGCCTGCGGCGCGCCGGGCGGCGGCAGCGCTACGACACGCTCACCCTCTACACGACGCTGAGCCCCTGCATGATGTGCGCGGGCGCCATCGTGCAGTTCGGTATCAGACGCGTGGTCGTCGGCGAGGACCGGAACTTCGCCGGCCAGATCGAGTTCCTGCGCGATCGCGGCGTGGAGGTGGTCCTCGCGGACCATGCCGGCTGCTACGAGCTGATGCGGCGCTTCATCGACGAGCACCCCGATCTGTGGGACGAAGACATCGCGGGGAACGACCATGTTTGACCTGCGCTCGCAGCTGCAGCGCACGCCCGCCGAACGAAAGGCGTACATCGCCGCCTTGTCGCGGGTCGAAGCGTCAGAGGAGCATCGGGATCTCTTCGAGCATCTCTACGCCTGCCTGTCGATCCTCGACGCGAAGTCCCAGTCGCTGCTCGGATTCAACTCCATCATCCTGGCGGTCTTCGCCGTGTTCCTCACGCAGGCCCTGCCAGCCTGGCCGGCGCGGGCCGCGTACGCGGGGATGGCGGTGATCCTGTGCTCGTCGTTCCTGCTCCTGTCGGTGGTCTGGGTGCACTGGTCCACCGCCGAGGACCTGGCCGACGCCGACCAACACGCGCTGCGCCTCCTCGCCGTCAGGAACAGGCGCACGGTTCGCTACAGGCTGGCGTGGGCGCTGTCGGTCGTGTCGTTGCTCGCGCTCGGGTCGCTGCTGGTTCTGAGCTGGGTGTGAGGCCGTGCGGAGCTTCCGAACCCTCCGGATCGCCTGCCGTGCCCTGATCTGTCGGCGCTGCACGGGGCGGCCGCGCACCGCGCCGGCCGCGCTCTTCCTGCTGGTGGTCCTCTTGACCGCCGCGGCGGCCGCCATCGTCACCGCACAGTCCGCGGAGGAGCCGGCGGCCGTCGCGCCGGGGATCGTCCGGCCGACCTTTGCCTGGACGCCGGGACTGCGCGCCGAGGTCGTGACCACGCGCACGCGGACCCGCGTGTCCGGCAACCGGACGTCGCGGGCCATGACGTCGCGGTACACGCTGCAGGTCGCGTCGGCCGACGACGGGCTCCGGATCCACTTCTCCGATCCGGTGCTGAAGATCGAGGGCGACGGGGTGGCGCTGCCGGCCGGCTCACAGGCGCAGATGGTGGCCCAGATGGCCGACCTTCTGCCCGACTACCTGGTGTCGAAGGACGGCACGTTTGCCGGTGTTCACGATCTGCCGGCCGTTCAGCGCAAGGTCCAGGCGTTCCTGGCCACCGTTCTTCCCAAGGAGGCCGCGGCCGCGGAGGTCCTGGCACAGGTCCAGGCGATGGTCACCTCGGAAGCGTTTCTCAACGCTCGCGCGGCCGAGCAGTGGAACGCCGTGGTGGGCGCGTGGACGGGGGCGGAACTGGAAGTCGGCGCCGAGTACGAGAGCAGCAACACGGAGCCGATTCCCGTGCTGCCCGGCCAGCACGTCCTGATGCGCTATCGCTTCTCGGCCAGACGGCTTCTGTCGTGTCAGCGCGATGGCGTGGCGCGCACCTGCGCGGAGCTCGAGATGCGGTCGGTGGCCGACGCCGCCGACGTCAAGCGCATGATTCAGGCGCTGATGGCCTCGCTGGCGGGGAACGCAGCGGCACAGGCGCCGGCCTTCACGTCGATCGATGTCGAGAACGTGATTCGACTCGTCACCGAGCCCGAAGGCCTGATCCCGCACTCGTACACGCTCACCAGGATCTTCACGGGAACGCTCTCGGGCGGCGGTGCGGACCAGTCGTTCGAGCAGACCGACGA
>JAHDVQ010000105.1:0-6654 GCA_023384595.1 Vicinamibacteraceae bacterium
CTGACCTACCCCGCCCACAGTTCGAGGGCCCGCCTGAGGTCGTCGGACTTGAACGGCTTCGTGAGGAAGTCGTCCATGCCCGCGTCGAGACACTGGGCGCGGTCCTCGTGGCCGGCGGCCGCCGTGACGGCCACGATGGGCACGCGGCTCCAGGGTTCGCCGCGCTGGCGGATCGTGCGCGTGGCCTCGAAGCCGTCCATCTCGGGCATCTGGCAGTCCATCAGGACCAGGTCGTAGGGCACACGCGTCAGCGCGTCCACCACCTCGCGTCCGTTGGCGACGACGTCCGCGCGGCATCCCATCTTCTGCAGCATCTTCTGCGCGACCTTCTGGTTGATGTGGTTGTCGTCGGCCACGAGCACCCGCAGCGTTCGAGGGGCGGCCGTCGCCGGCTCGGCGCCGGCCCGCGCGGGTGTCTCGCCGCTGTCGACTACGCGCAGATGTGAGACGTCGGTCGTGCACGGGGCTGGCGGCAACACCGCGTGAGGCACGGGGCCCTCATCGGCCGCCGCCGTCGCCGCGACGCGGGGAATGGCCGGATCGCCGGCCGGCGCGGCCCCGGCGGCCTGGGCGGCCGCGCCCGTGTCGCCCGGCGTCGTTCCGGAGGCCGTGAGCGGCGCATCGACCGACGTGGCGTGCTCGGCCATCGCCTGCTGGAGCACGCGCAGCATCTGCGACCGCTTGACGGGCTTCAGCATCCGCGCCACGAACAGCCCGTCGTCGTCCGGTCCACGCAGCGACTTGAGGTGCGCCGAGAGCAGGACGCGAGGGACGCCGGCAAACGTGTGGCTGTCGCGCAGCGTGCGCGCGAGCGTGATGCCGTCGATGCCGGGCAGCATGGCGTCGAGCACCATGACGTCGAACGTGCGGCCTTCGGCCTGTTCCTGGTAGAGGCGCTGCAGCGCCTCCTCGCCCGAGACGACGAGCATCGCGTCGGCGCCGAACCCGGCCATCATCTCGCGGAGGATGGTGCGGCTGGTGGCGTTGTCGTCGACGCAGAGCACGCGGCGACCCATGAGCGGGGCGACGTCGCCCGCGCCGGCCGGGGCCGGCGATTCGGCCTCGGGCAGCCTCGCCGTGAACCAGAACCGGCTGCCGCGGCCGCGTTCGCTCTCGACGCCGATGGTGCCTCCCATCAGCTCGACGAGCTGCCGGCTGATCGCCAGGCCCAGCCCCGTGCCCCCGTAGCGGTGCTGGATGGACGCATCGGCCTGAGAGAACGACTGGAACAGGCGCGGCAGCTTGTCGGAGGCGATCCCGATTCCCGTGTCGATGACTTCAAAGACGAGCTCGTCGCCGCCCTCGGCCGCGCGCGAGACGCGCATGAGGACTTCGCCGCGCGCCGTGAACTTGATGGCGTTGCCGAGGAGGTTCAGCACCACCTGGCGCAGGCGGCCGACGTCGCCCATGACGAACTCGGGCAGCCCCGGCGGCAGTTCGAGGAGCAGCTCGAGCCCCTTGCTGGCCGCGCGTTCCGAAAGCAGCTGCATGGACTCCTCGAGCGAGGCGCGCAGCCCGAAGGGGGCGTGCTCGAGCTCGAGACGTCCGGCCTCGACCTTCGAGAAGTCGAGGATGTCGTTGATCAGATCGAGCAGACGGTCGGCCGACGAGTGGATTATCTCGGCGTACTCACGCTGCTCGGGCGTGAGCGTCGTGTCGAGGAGCAGCCCCGTCATGCCGATGACGCCGTTCATCGGCGTGCGGATCTCGTGGCTCATGGCGGCGAGGAAGGCCGACTTGGCGCGCGTGGCTTCGAGCGCCTGGTCGCGGGCGAACGCCAGCTCCCGCTCGAACTGCTCCTGCTCGGTCACGTCCTGCGTCATGCCGCGTACGCGAATGGGCCGGCCCGAGGCGTCGCGCACCAGCTCCATGCGCGCCCCGAGCACGTGCTGGGTGCCGTCGGGCCAGGTCACGCGGTACTCGAGCTCCTGCGGCTCGCCCGTGGCAATGCAGCGCGATCGCGTCTGCACCATCTGGAGCCGGGCCTCGGGCGAGAGGCGCGAGTGCAGCGCCGCCAGCGTCGGCGCCGCCGGGGCTTCGGGGTCGAAGCCGTAGTTCACGAGCGTCTGCGCGGAACACGCGACCTCGAGCGTCCGGACGTCCAGCGACCAGCTGCCGACCTTTGCCATGCGCTGGGCGTCGCGCAGCAGCGCCTCGCTCTCGCGCAGCCGCTCTTCGGCGCGCTTGCGCTCGGTGATGTCGCTGGCAATGTGCAGATAGCCCGAGATGCGTCCCATCTCGTCGCGCAGCGCCGTGGTCGCGAGCAGCACCGGCGTGCGCCGGCCGTCGCGGCTCACGTACGTCCACTCGCGCTCGTCGGCAACGCCCGCGTTGGCCCCGGCGGTGAACGCCTCGAGCCCCTCGACCTCCCGACTCAGCTCCTTCGACAGCGCGCGGGCCCGAACGCCCACCTCGACGGGGTCGTGAATGAGCAGCGGGGTGGCTACGCCGCAGACGTCGGCCGCCCGGTAGCCCAGCCAGCGCTCGGCCGTCCGGTTCATCGTCTGGATGATGCCCTGCGTGTCGGTCGAGATGATGCTGTAGCCCGCGCTGTCCAGGATGGCTTGCTGAAGCTGCGTCGTCTGCCACAGTTCGCCGCTCAGGCGCTGCAGTTCGACGCGGCTCGCCTCGATCTGCTCGCTCTCCTGCTCCAGCTCTGCCCGGCTGGTGGCCAGCTGCACGAACTGCCAGTGCATCCGCAGCAGGGTGGGGCGGAGGACGAAGAGCGCCGAGGCGAGCGTGATCGCCAGCAGGCTGCCGAGCGACGAGATCATCCAGAACCGGGAGCGGCGCAGGCGCTGCTGGGAGTCGGTCTCGAGGGCCGACACGACGTCCTCGAGCGCGGCCATCACGGGGGGTTCGCTGCGGCGCAGCGAATGGAACGCGCGGCGGGCGGCCTCGTCGCGCCCCGGGCTGGGGCTCCCGAGGACGACGCCGGCGGCCGCGAGGAATTCGTCGGCGGCCGGCCGGAGGCGCGAGGCCGGACCCGCGGCACGGGCGAGGTGGGCCAGCTCAGCGGACGTCTGCTCGAGGCCGAGGCGGAAGCGCTTGACGTCGTCGGCGAGCCGGACGCTGGCGGCATACCGATCGCCGTCGTCGGCCTCCTCGACCAGCACGAGAGCAGACCGGACGATGGCCTGGACGAGGGCGCGCTGGCGACCCACGCGGTTCATCTGCTCCAGCCGCCGTGCGCCCTCGTCCATGGCCGGGGCCGAGACGACGTAGATCGCGACCACCGCGGCGGCCATGGCGCCAAGCCCGGACATGAAGCGCAGGCTCAGCGTCGAGGTCGCCGACCCTGGCGGCCCGATGGTGACGAGCCGGAGGAGCCTGGAGGTCAGCGGACGCATACTCGTACGCCGGGGGTCGCCCCGGCGACACGAGTCCATGGGCGTTCCCCCCGCGCCGGATTAATCGGCAGCGGGGGGTCAGGTCTGGAATCGCACAGTAATGAGGGGGTCAGGTCTGCGATCGCACATGTGCGATCGCAGACCTGACCCCTTTCTCAACGCTCCCAGTAGAGGCGGGGGCGCTCGCGGGGCGTGGGGCCGAGTTCGTTCAGGGTGGCGGCGTCGTACAGCCGGCCGTTGAGCATCACCATCGAGATGCGCTCGCTGTGGCGGATGTCGTCGAGCGGGTTTGCCTCGAGCACGACGAGGTCGGCCAGCTTCCCTGTCTCGAGCGAACCCAGGTCGCGGTCGAGGCCGAGGTAGCGCGCGCCGGCGAGGGTCGCCGCCCTCAGCGCCTCCACGTTCGTCATCCCGCCCTGCGCGAGCATCCACAGCTCCCAATGCGCGCCGAGCCCCTGCAGCTGTCCGTGCGCGCCCAGCTGCACCGACCCGCCGGCGTCGAGCACCTGTTTGGCGCCTCGCGCGATGAGGATGTGGTTCCAGTCGTCGTCGGCGGCCATCTCGCGCCGCCGCGATCGTGCCAGCACCTCGTCGCGCGGCGTGAAGGCGAGCAGCCGTTCGTGCTCCCACACGTTGGTGTGCTGATACCAGTAGTACTCGCCCGACAGGCCGCCGTAGCCGACGATGAGCGTCGGCGTGTAGCCCACCTGGCTCTTCGCGAAGAGCGTGACCACATCGTCGTAGAGCCTCGGCACCGGCAGCGAGTGCTCGACCCCGGTATGGCCGTCGAGGATGTGCGTCAGGTTCATGTAGAGCAGCGAACCGCCCTCCGGCACGTTCAGCATCTCGAGCGCGCGCGCCGCCTTCACCAGCATCTGCCGCGAGTCGCGCCGCTGCTGGTTGTAGCTCTTCACGCTGAAGGCGCCGACGGCCTTCATCCGCCGCATGTGCGAGAGCGCGTCGTCGTAGCTCTCGACGACCGCCTTGAAGGGCGTTTCCGCCCCGTACAGGATCGTGCCTGTCGAGAAGAGGCGCGGTCCGAGCTTCCGGCCCGCGCGGATCATCTCGGCCGTCGTGAAGACCGTCTCGGTGTCGTTCGAGGGATCGTGCGAAGTGGTCACGCCGAACGCGACGTTGGCGAGCAGGGGCCACGACGTCTCGGCCAGCAGGCCCTCGCTCTCGCCGCCGACGTGCGCGTGCACGTCCACGAGGCCGGGGATGATGGTCTTGCCGCGCGCGTCCACCACGAAGGCGCCCTCGGGCACGGTCACGGACGCGGCGGGGCCGATGGCGGCAATCCGGTTGCCCTCCACCACCAGCGTCCCCTGCTCGATGACGCCGCCCGCGGCGTCGCGTCCGGCGAGCGTGACCAGCCGTGCGCCGGTGAACGCCACCGTCTGCCGGGGCCTGTCGCTCTCGACCGTGAACCCGATGGCCACGCCCTTCGCCTCGGGCTCGGCCGGCGCGGGCTCGCCGCCCTCGACAAACGAGAAGGTCTTCGCGAGATCGCGCGTGAAGAGCTCGGGACCCAGGGTCCAGTGGAGTCTGCGGCTGTCGGCCGACCAGTGAATCGAGAAGCCGGCATCGCGCGACACGCGCGCGACAGGGTATCCGGTCGTCCGCGGCCCGATGTCCACCGGCCGCCCGCTGCGCGGAAACGGAGCGACCCACGTCCTGAAACGCTCGGCGAAGGCGACCCACCGCCCGTCGGGCGACGGCACGATCGACGTGGCGTTCTCCGACAGGAGGTGCACGATTTCGTCGCCCCCCTCGAGCGTCACGCTCGCGAGGGCGGACTTCTCGCCACGCCGCTCGCGGAAGTAGATGCGCGTCCCGGTGTGGTCGAACTGCGGATCGACGCCGCCTTCGCGCACGAGGATGGGACGGCCCTCCCCTGGACCGCGCGACGCGGGCGCGCCGCCTTCCGCCGCGCCGCCTTCCACCTCGCCGCCTCCCGCCACGCCGGATCCACCGTTCACCGCCACGACGTAGATGCCGGGCCGCTCGCCGTGGGTGAGGCCCCGTACCTCGTCGGCGCGAATCGCGCGGAACACCACGAGCCTCCCGTCCGGCGAGAACGATGGCTGCACGTAGTGCCCCGGGGTCGAGACCAGGTCGCGCGCGCCCGACCCGTCGCTGGCGGCAATCCGTACGCGCCCGAGCGCCTCGTCCGACCACGTGACATAGACGATGGCGCGGCCGTCGGGCGAGAAGGCGGGATCGGACTCGAGCCACGGATCCGTCGTGAGGCGCCGAACCTCGCCCTGCGGAAGCGGCTTCACGTGGAGCTGTCCGAGCGCGCTGTAGACCACGCGGTCGCCCGCCGGCGCGACGCGCGCGTCGCGCAGCATCTTCACCTCGAAGCGATCGGGGTGAACCACCTGCGCGAACCGCACCGGCTCGTGCAGGGTCTGCTCGACCTTCACGCGGAAGGGAATCTCCACGCCCTGCCGCGCCGCGACGTCCACCCTCCAGATCTTCCCCTCGCCCCACACCACGAGATGCCGGCTGTCGGGCGTCCACGCGTACTGCGGGTAGACGCCGTGCACCGCCCACGCCTCCTGCAGGTCCTTGTCGAGGCGGTCGAAGACCGGCGTGTCGAGCCCCGTCTCGAGGTTGCGCACGAAGAGCACGCTCTTCGTGTCGACGCGACGGACGAAGGCGAGGCGCGTGCCGTCGGGCGACGGCCGCGGCGCAATCGACCCACCCGGACGCGACACGAGCCGCCGTTCCTTGCCGTTCGTCAGGTCGCGCGCGAAGATGGCGTAGATGGTCCCGTAGGGGTTCTTGTTGTATTCGAAGTTCTGTCCCGGCGTGACGTCCTTGCTGTAGTACAGCGTCGTCCCGTCGGGCGAGATGGCCGGCTCGCCGGCGTCCTTCTGCCAGCTCGTCTTCTCGGTGACCTGAATGCCCTCGGCGCCCGACACGTGGTACATCCACACCTCGCCGGCGCCGAGCGACCGCTCCTTGACGAAGTGGCGGCGCGCGAAGATGTACTGGCCGTCGGGCGACCACGTGGGGCTGTTCACGAACCAGCGGGTGTCCTTCGACACCTGCTTCAGGTCCTGCCCCGTCCTCTCCATCGTCCACACGTTGGTGTTGCCATCGCGGTCCGAGGCAAACGCGATGCGGCGGCCGTCGGGACTGAAGCGCGGCTGCATGTCGAAGGCCGGTCCCGACGTGAGGCGCGTCGCGAGTCCCGTGCCGGTACCCTCGACGGGCATGACGTAGATGTCGCCGAGGATGTCGAACACCACGTCGCGGCCGTCGGGGCTCACGTCGACGTTCACCCACGTGCCCTCGG
>JAHDVQ010000105.1:6754-8565 GCA_023384595.1 Vicinamibacteraceae bacterium
AACACCACGTCGCGGCCGTCGGGGCTCACGTCGACGTTCACCCACGTGCCCTCGGTCGTCTCGTACACGAGGGGCGTCGAGGGGCCGAGCGACGCGGTGACGTCCCACTTCGGGGCGGCATTGGCGACGGATTTCGCGGTGCCGCTCTGTGAGGTGCCGCTCTGTGAGGTGCCGCTCTGTGGGGCGCCGCCCTTTACGGCGCCGCCCTTCGGGGCAGGCCCGGGCTGCGCGCCAGCCGGCGAGGCCAGCGCCAGCGCGAACACGAGCGTGGTAACGACGGTCGACGTGATCCTCATCTCTTGACGACTCTCCTGCCCTTTGTAACCTTCGTAGCCTTGGTAGCCTTGGTAGCCTTTGTAGGCTTTGTAGCCTTTGTAGCCTTTGTAGGCTCTGTTGCCTTTGTCGGCTTTGCAGGCGTGGCGGTCTTCGCGAGGATCCCCTGATCCAGGCTCGCCCATAGATACCAGCATGCGATCGAGCGCCACGGCCGCCACCGGTCGGCGAGCGCCTCGATGTCGGCGCGCGAGACGTGGCCGTCGAGGCCGTACGCCAGCCGGATCGCGCGCACGAGCCCGACGTCGTCGAGCGGCAGCACGTCGGGACGCGCGAGCTGGAACATGAGGAACATCTCGGCCGACCAGCGTCCGATGCCCTTGATCGCGCAGAGCCGCGTCATGACTTCTTCGTCTTCGAGCCGCGCGAGATCGTCGAGGCGCACCTCGCGCGCGACGAGGCGCGCGGCGAGCTCGTGGATGTACGACGCCTTGTTGCGGCTGAGTCCCGCCGACTGGAGGGCCTCGACGGGCAGGGCGGCGACGGCGGCTGGCGTGAGCTGCCTGCGCGGGACCATCCCGACGACGCGCTGGAAGATGGTCTCGCCGGCCTTCACCGAGAGCTGCTGGTTGACGATGGCTCTGACGAGGGCAATGAAGGGATGGCGAGTCGCACCGGCGACGCCAAGTTCACAGGGGCCTATCTGCGGAATGAGGGCGGCGAGAACCGGATCGCGGCGGAGCGCGCGCTGAGCGCGCGAGAAATCGGGCGGGGCTGCGGACATTGGCGCGCAGTATAGCGCGCCGGAGCGAGAGGGGGGCGAGACAAAGAAATCGTCCCACCCCCCGGATCTATCAAGCCTGTTCGAGCGGTGTGCTGTCGCCGTTTCTGGCAAGGCGCTCACGGCGCCGCTGGTGGCTGATCAGACCGCCCTTGCGGCCGGCGTTCCGCGCTTCCTCGCTGCTCCACTCGTGGGCGGTGCCTTTCTCGTGGGCCGCCCGGCCCCCCTTACGAGCAATCTCCCGCTGCTTCTCGGGATCCATCGATGCAAATCCACGATCTTCTTTCGCCACGGATACCCTCCCCTTCTCGTGCCCGGCGGCGGGACCGGGAACGCTTCGAGAAGAGCCGTGCAACCGTGGTGCCACGGGTACATCACCGCGGGCAAGTGCGCCCACCGTGTGCGCGCTGTGCGCGACCGCACGAAATTGGGGCCGACTACACAGGACTGTCAGGAGATCACCGGCAAACGGCCGAGGTCGAGTGCGGATGAGTCACGCCGGACGGCGACCTCATCAGTAACAAACGCTCCGGGTAGAAATTGCCGGGTTCGTTGTACAGGCAGGCTACGGGCTACGGGCTCCAGGCTGCAGGCCACGCCCGGGCTCCGGGCTCCAGGCTCCGGGCTACAAGCTATCGGCAATGTGTGCCGCCGCCGCGCGAAGCCGCGCGACGACGCGCTCGCGGCCGAGGACAACGAGCGCGTCGAAGAGCGAGGGACTCACCGCGCGGCCGGTCACGGCGAGCCGCGCCGCGTG
>JAHDVQ010000105.1:8665-13884 GCA_023384595.1 Vicinamibacteraceae bacterium
CGTCGAAGAGCGAGGGACTCACCGCGCGGCCGGTCACGGCGAGCCGCGCCGCGTGGATGAGCGCACCCGCTTTGAGTCCCTGCGCCTCGGCCGTGGCTCGCAGGACCACCTCGAGGGTGTGTGAATCGAAGGGCTCGGTCGCCATGTACGCGTCCGCGAGCGCGCCTAGTGTCGCCGCGATCCCCGGCACCGCGAAGTGCTTGTCGGCCGCCGCCCTCTCGTACTCGATCTCCTCGCCCAGATACGGCCGCGCCAGCTCCGGGAACTCGCTCGCGCGCTTCACGCGGCTCTTGAGGAGGTCGAAGACCGCGAGCAGTTGCGCGCGCTCCACGTCGGCAAACGATGCGCGCCACAGCCCGGCGGCGCGCAACTCGGGCTCGAGGAGCGCCGTCACCCCGGAGGCATCGAGCCGCGCCAGGTGCTGCGCGTTGAACCACTCGAGCTTTTCGGGGTTGAAGACGGCATTGCTCGCGTTGATCTGCTCGAGCGAGAACGCGGCGATGAGCTCGTCACGCGTGAACACCTCCTGCTCGGTCCCTGGATTCCACCCAAGCAGCGCGAGGAAGTTGAACATCGCCTGGGGCAGCACGCCCTGGCGCTGGTACTCGGTCACCGACGTCGCCCCGTGGCGCTTGCTCAGGCGCTTCTTGTCGGGCCCGAGAATGAGCGGCACGTGCGCAAAGCGCGGCACCGGCGCCCCGAGCGCCTCGTACAGCAGCACCTGCTTCGGCGTGTTCGACACATGGTCGTCGCCCCGCACCACGTGCGTGATCGCCATGTCCACGTCGTCGGCGACCACCGAGAGGTGATAGGTCGGGTGCCCGTCGGATCGCAGGATGACGAAGTCCTCGATGTGATCGTTGGCGAACTCGATGTCGCCCTTCACGAGATCGGAGAATCGCGTGACGCCCGGCGGCATCTTGAAGCGCACGGCGCGCGGCTTCCCGGCGGCCTCGTTCGCCGAGACGGCGTCGGGCGTGAGCGCGAGGCAGCGCCGGTCGTACTTGTAGCCGTCGCCGCCTTGCTGCGCGGCACCGCGTTCTGCCTTGAGCGCGCCGGGGTCGCAGTAGCAGTAGTAGGCATGCCCGGTCGCCACCAGGCGCTCGGCCAGCTCGCGGTAGCGCGGCAGGCGCTGCGACTGGAAGTACGGACCGTGCGCGCCACCCACCTCGGGACCCTCGTCCCAATCGATGCCCAGCCAGCGAAGGCCCTCGAGGATGCCCTCCACCATGTCCCACGACGATCGCTCGACGTCGGTGTCCTCGATGCGCAGTACGAACACGCCGCCGTGATGGCGGGCGAAGAGCCAGTTGAAGAGCGCCGTGCGGGCGCCGCCGACGTGGAGGTAGCCCGTGGGCGAGGGGGCAAAGCGGACGCGGATCATGGTGCGATTGTACCGGCATCCGGCGTCCGGCATCCGGCGTCCGGCGGCGTCACACAGGCATCCGGCGTCCGGCATCCGGCATCCGGCATCCGGCATCCGGCATCCGACGGCACACCGACGTCCGCAGCCCGCTTGCGGGTCCGATCAGCCGAGATGTACCGCGATGCCTGATCTGCCCGGCATTCGCCGATGCGGGCGGACAGCGGTTGTTCGGGTTGTCGACAGCTCCGGCAGCGTGTCAGCGCTTGCGTGGCAGCCGGCCCGCTCGTCAGTCGTCCTCGTCCGACGGTGCCGGCTGCGGGCCAGGCACGATGTGCGCGATGTCGGGGTCGACGCCGTCGGGGGTCGTCTCACGCGGGGGCCGGGGTTCCTTCGGCGCCGTGCGGCGCGCCAGCTTCTCGCGCCTCCGTTCGGCGAGTGCGCGCTCGCGTTGCCGTCGTGCCCCAGTCGATCCCTTGTGTGCCATGTCATCTCCCTGAAGAACTGCGCGACGCCGCGCGGCGGCGCCAGTGTGATCCTTGTTTCTACCGTGTGACGATCCGCTCCATCAAGTGCTCGAGGCACGCCGCCGGATCCGACGTCTTCCCGGTGTGCACCGCGGAGGGCTGGATGATCGTGCTGCGCGGCGACACCAGCCAACGGAAGCGCGCGCGTGGCGGCAGCAGGCCGATGGGGCCTGCGTCGGAACCACCGCGGCACACGATCGGGAAGATGGAGAGCTCCTGGCGAACCGCCTGCACGTCCGCTGCCGGGTCGAGGGCGAGGAGCACCGCCTCGTCGAGGAAGATGCGCGCGTCCAGGAAGTCGGTGTCGGCGCACGAGAGAACGACGCCGGCGTTGACCCGTTCGCCGCGATCGACGCGCGGGACCACCCTGATGATGGCGTAGTCGTAGGTGAACTCACCGGGCACGGGCGGCCTCCTCGACGAAGCCCCTCGGCGGCGTCAACCGATCCACGAGATACCGACGGTACGCGGCGCGCACGCGGTCCGCGGCCGGCGCGTTCGCGCCGTCGGCAAGCCACGCGTCCGGCACGAGCCTCACGATCTCCTCGATGACGTCCTCCGTCAGCACGCGCGCCATTCTCTCGTCCTCGTCCTCCAGCGTCGTCGCGTGTCTGAGCAAGACGTGGTCCTTGATCCCCGGGAACGCCGCCCGGGCGCGCGAGAGATCACGCTCCCAGCCCTCCGTGTGGTGGAAATACAACGTGGACCCGTGGTCGATCAACCACGGCGCGCGATGCCACATCAACATGTTCGTGTTGCGGGGCGTGCGGTCGACGTTGCTCACCAGTGCGTCGAACCAGACAATGCGTGACGCCAGCTCCACGGGGATCGTGTGGACAATGGGGTCGAAGCCCACCGCGCCCGGCAGGTAGTCGAGGGCCAGGTTGAGCCCGGCGCTGTCGTGGATCAACGCGTGGATCTCGGGATCGGGCTCGGTTCGCGCCAGGTCAGGATCGAGCGAGGCCAGGACGATGTCCGGAACGGGCAGTCCGAGCGCCCGGCCGATCTCACCCGAAACGAGCTCGGCCACGAGCGCGCGCGTGCCGTGTCCCGCGCCTCGGAACTTCAGCACGTACATGCCGTCGTCGTCGGCCTCGACGATGGCGGGCAGGGAGCCGCCCTCGCGCAGCGGGGTGACGTACCTGGTGACCGTGATCGTCCGAAGCGTGCGCACTGCGCCATTGTGGCATGACGCGAGGGGCCAGGGGGATGCCCCGGGAACCCGCCCGCCTCTCCTTTCGTCTATCGAAAGCACGCGCCGTTCTGCGGGAGCACCGCCGTCTGAGCGCCCAGCACCGCCGCCTGGACGGCGGCACTGCCCCCTGGGCAGCGGAGCGCGAGACGGGACGAGGTACGCATGCACAAGGACAGGGACGACCTCCTGCAAGGCACGCTCGACATGCTGGTGCTGCGCGCGCTGCAGCTCGAGCCGATGCACGGCTGGGGCATCACCGAACGCATCGAGCAGTGGTCGAACAGCGTGCTGCAGCTCGGACAGGGCACGCTCTATCCCGCCCTCTACCGGCTCGAGCGGCGCGGCCTCATCCGCTCCGAGTGGAACGTGACCGAGAACCACCGCCGCGCCCGCTACTACTCGCTCACGCGCGACGGCCGGCGCCAGCTGTCCGACGAGGTGGCGCAGTGGCGCCGCGTGTCCGGCGCCATCGAGCTCGTGCTCGCGGCCACGCTCGACTGACGGGAGAGATTCATGGGCCTTGACGGGATCTGGCATCGGCTCCGCTGGTTCGCGCGGCGCGACGCGATCGAGCGCGAGATGGACGAGGAGATGCGCTTCCACCTCGAGCAGCAGGTCGAGCGAAACCTCGCACGCGGGATGACGCCCGACGAAGCCCGCCGCCAGGCCCGGCTCCGCTTCGGCGGCGTGGAGCAGTGCAAGGAACGCGCGCGCGACGAGGTGCGCCCCGCGCTCGTCGAGGATCTCTGGCGCGATCTCCGCTACGGGGCGCGCCTGCTGGTGCGGGCGCCCGGCTTTGCCGCCGTCTCCATCCTCACGTTGGGACTCGGCATCGGCGCGGCCACGGCGGTCTTCAGCGTGGTCGATGGCGTGCTGCTTCGCCCGCTTCCCTACCCGGACGCCGATCGCATCGTCCGCCTGTTCCAGGTCGATGCGAACGGCCGCCGGATGAACGTGTCCGAGCCGAACTTCACCGACTGGAAGGCGGAGGTCGGCTCCATTCCCTCGATGGCCGAGATGGTGGCCAACACGGTGCCCGTCGCGGCTGGCGACGAGCGCACGATGACACCCGGCGCGTGGGTGTCGCGCGAGTTCTTCGACGTCATGCGGGTCCGCCCCGCGCTCGGCAGGCCCTTCCTCGCCGACGAATTGCACACCGGCGCGCGGCCCGCCGTCATCGTCAGCCACAACCTGTGGCAGACGCGGTTCGGCGGCGCGCCGCTCGACGCCGGGCTCACCCTGCGCATCCAGGAGGTCGTCCACCACGTGGTCGGCGTGATGCCGGCAGGATTCGACTACCCGTCCGCGAGCCAGTTCTGGGTGCCGCGCGAGCTCGGTCCGCCGCAGACGTCGCGGACCGCCCACAACTTCCAGGTCGTGGCACGGCTCGCCGAGGGAGTAGAGCTCGGCACGGCCCGCAGCGAGCTGAGTACCGTGTCACGGGCGCTCAAGGCACGCTACGGCGACGGAACGTGGATGGCGGACGCGGTGGCCGTGCCGCTCCGCGAGCAGATCACGGCGTCGGCGCGCCCGGCGTTGTGGCTGCTGTTTACCGCCTCGACGCTGCTCCTCCTCATCGCGTGCCTCAACGTCTCGAACCTGCAGCTCGCCCGCGCCGCGACGCGCGGACGCGAACTGGCGCTCCGGCTCGCGCTCGGGGCCGGCCGTGGACGCGTCGTGCGCCAGATGCTGGCCGAGGCCCTCGTGCTGACGATGGCGGCGTCACTGCTCGGACTGCTGCTCGCGTGGGCCGGCGTACGCGTGCTGGTGGCCGTGCAGCCCAACCGCCTGCCGCGGCTCGAGGCCGTCAGCATCGACACCGGTGTGCTGCTGTTCGCCCTGCTCGTGGCGTCGGTCACAGCCATCGCGCTCGGTCTGGTGACGGCGCTGCGCGCCTCACAGCGCGACATCCGCGAGTCGCTGAACGACGCGCCGCGCACCGCGACCGGCGGGCGGAGCGAGCGGGTGCGTCACGTGCTGGTCGTCGCCCAGGTCGCGGTCACCATCGTGCTGCTCGCCGGGGCCGGCCTGCTCGCGCGGAGCTTCGTGCGCCTGCTCGCCATCGATCCCGGCTTCCGTACCGACGATGCGCTGGTGCTCGACCTGACGTGGCCGTTCGAGCGCGACAGGCTCG
>JAHDVQ010000387.1 GCA_023384595.1 Vicinamibacteraceae bacterium
GAATCCTGGCCAGCGTCGCCACGATGTCGCCCTCGGCCGGCAGCGTGTAGTCGACATTGGGCGGGCGCGACGGCTGGTGGAAGACCGGATCGCTCGCCCCACGCTCGGCGGCAGGGCGGCCCGGAGCTGACGGGTACTGGAGGGAGGAGGCCGACTGACAGGGCGCCGGACCGGCCGTGAGCACGATCAGCAGGGCCGGGGCGAGCCCGGCGAGGGTTCGGGACACGGGCATCGGGTGCACCTCGCAGTGGCGGGAACGTGGAGCCGGGAGCCGCCCAATGGTATAACCAATCGCGCGGGAAGGCATCATGCACGAGGTCGATATCAAGGTGGAACGGGTCGCCCGGCTGGCGACCTCGCTCGAACTGGCGGGCCTCGTCCTGGGTGCGCAACCCAATTTCGCCTGGCTCACCGGAGGCCAGTCGAACCGCATCGACGGAAGCCGCGAGGCGGGCGCGGGCGCCCTCGTCGTCGCCGCCAACGGCCGTCGCTACGTCGTCGCCAACACCATCGAGATGCCGCGCCTCCTCGGCGAGGCGCTCTCGGGCCTCGGCTTCGAGCCGGTGGAGATTCCCTGGACCGAGGACCGCGCCAACCCGAAGGCCGTCGTCGAACGCCTGCGGGCCGTCATCGGCCCGGCGGCCCGCGTCGGTTCGGACCTGGGCTTCCCCGAGACGCTGAACGTGGACGCCGCGGTCTCGCGCCTGCGCGTGCCGTTGACGCCGGGAGAGGTCGATCGCTACCGCGCGCTCGGACGCGACGTCGCCGCCGCCATGGGCCGCGTGTGCCGCGGCCTCGTGCCGGATCTGACCGAGCGCGAGGTGGCAGGCCGCCTGGCAGCGGATCTCGCCGCCCGTGGGGCGCGCCCGATCGTGCTGCTCGTGGGTGGCGACGAGCGGCTCTCGCGCTTCCGCCATCCCGTTCCGACCGGACATCGCTGGCGGAGCATCCTCATGGCGGCCACCTGCGCCGAGCGCGATGGACTCGTCGTGGCCGCCTCGAGGATCGTCGCCGCGGGCGCGGTGTCGGCCGCGCTGGCCGACACGACGGCTCGCACCGCCGAGGTCTTCGGCCGGCTCGTCGCCGCGACGCGCCCCGGAACGGTGGGCCGCGACCTGTTCGAAATCGCCGTCCGGGCCTACGCCGGGGTGGGCGCCGCAGGAGAGGAGTTGAAGCACCACCAGGGCGGGGCCATCGGGTATCGCTCGCGCGACTGGGTCGCGCATCCGGCCAGCGACGAGGTCGTGCAGTCCTCGCAGGCGTTTGCCTGGAACCCGTCCATCACGGGGTCGAAGGTCGAAGACACGGTGCTCGTCGGCGACGAGGGTTTCGAACCGCTGACGAGCGACGCCGGCTGGCCCACGATAGAGGTCCGCACACCGGGCGGGCCGGTGGCCGCGGCCGGCGTCCTTCGCCTTTGATGGCAGATTGGACATACCACCTCTGATGCCGCGACATTGGCGGCTTCGCGGGCAGTCTCCATGCGGAGAATGGCGGCGCGGCCGGCGACGGTCCGGAGCGCCTTGACCGGGACAGTCCGGGGCGCCTTGAAAAGTGGTCGAACCAATTATAAGCTAGCGCGGTCGCCGGTCGCCTGGCGGCCCCTTGAAGGACGCGTGATGCTCACCGACACCCTCTTCCGCGTGCCGCGCACCTCCGGCCTGCACCTGCTCCAGCAACGGGGCGAGCACGGGGCCCGGGAACTCACCAGCTGGCGCCTGCGCGTCGAATCCGGCGCGACCGTCGAATACGCGCGCGATGGCGAGGAAGCCGTCATGGTGCTGCAGGAGGGCCGCG
>JAHDVQ010000106.1:0-2262 GCA_023384595.1 Vicinamibacteraceae bacterium
ACGCGACGGCCGCAGACCAGGGGGACGAACGCCATGGCCGCGATGCCCTCGGCCCGGATGGCGGTCAGGTAAGGCGCTAACGACACCTCGCGCGTGACGTCGGTGACGACGATGGGGTCGGGGTCGGGCGTGTCGGGGGTCCAAGGCGTGTGGCCTTCGACAGTGCGGCGATAGCGCTCCGAGAGGCCGCGCGAGGCCCTGAAGCGCATGACCCCGTCGGCGTCGAAGAGCAGGATCGCGGCGCGTGTCACCCCGAGCCCGTCCTCGAGCGCGTCGAGCGCAATCTCGTAGATCTCCTCGACGGTACTGGCGTGGCTGATGGCGCTGGTGAGCGTCAGGCACACCGCGATGTACGAGTCCTGGGCGCGGGACATGATGGGATGATCCCATCATAACGTGGGCGCTGGGCGCTGGGCGCTGGGCGCCGGGCGTTAGGCGGTGGGCGCCGGGCGTCAGGCGGTGGGCGGTCGGCGTCGGGCCCTGGTTCTGCTGGCGACCTGAGGCGTGCCCCAAGGCCCAAGACCCAGGGCCCAAGGTCCGAGGCCCGAGGGCCACGAAAATCCGTTACCCTCGTCCCAATGCACCGCGCCCACGACAGCCTCGTCCTCGCTCCCACCGACCTCTCCGCCTTTCTGGGCTGCCGCCATCGCACCGGGCTCGACCTGGCCGCCGCGTTCGGTCTGCTGGAGAAGCCGGTGTGGACGAGCGCCGCGCTCCAGGCGTTGCAGCAGCGCGGGGCCGAGCACGAGCGACGCTACGTGGAGTCGCTGCGCGCCAGCGGCCTTCGCGTGGTCGAGGTCGAGACCGTGACGGGCGCGACCCGCGACGATGGCCGGCCGGATGTGGCGGTGCGCGTGGCGGCCACGCTCGAGGCCATGCGCGCGGGCGCCGACGTGATCGTCCAGGCGGCGCTCGAGCACGTGGATCCCGGAAGCGGGCTTCGATGGCGCGGGTTTGCCGACATCCTGCGCCGCGTCGAGACGCCGAGCGCGCTCGGCGAGTGGTCCTACGAAGCTCACGACACGAAGCTCGCGCGCGAGACACGCGGCGGCACCATCCTGCAGCTCGCCGCATACTCCGACATGCTCGCCAGGATCCAGCAGATGGTACCGGAGCGCTTCCACGTCGTCACGCCGCATCCGAAGGCGTCGTCTCACGCGTGGCCGTTCGCGGAGCACACGTTCCGGTTCGCGGAGTACGCCGCGTACTACCGGCTGGTGATGAAGCAGATCGCCGGTGAGCTGGCGCGCGCGCTGAGCGGCGTGCCTCGCGCCGCCGAGGCGCCTGCCGTCGAGGGAGCCATCGAAGCCGCCATCGAGGCCCTGCGCACCCGCTACTATCCGGAGCCGGTCGAGCAGTGCGACGTGTGCCGATGGTGGGACCACTGCAACGCACGGCGGCGCGCCGACGACCACCTGTCGTTCATCGCCAACTGCGGACGCGTGCAGCGGACCGAACTGCAGTCGCAGGGCATCGCGACGCTCGCCGCCGCGGCGGCCATGTCGCTGCCGCTCCCGTTCCGGCCCTCGCGCGGGTCGGCGGAGACCTACGAACGCATCCGCGACCAGGCGCGCATGCAGGTGCGGCAACGCCTCTCGGGGAAGCCCGAGCACGAGCTGCTGCTGCCGGTTGAACCGGGCTTCGGCCTGGCCCGTCTGCCGGCGCCGTCGCCCGGCGATCTGTTCCTCGACCTCGAGGCCGCGCGATTCGCCTGCGAAGGCGGGCGCGAGTACCTGTTCGGGCTCTGGTCCTCGGACGGCGTCTATCGCGCGTGGTGGGCTCACGACGCCGTCGAAGAGCGGGCCGCGTTCGACCAGGTGATGCACGTCATCGTCGGCGCGCTCGACAGTGACCCCAACATGCACGTCTACCACTTCGGACACTACGAGCCGTCGGCCTTCAAGCGGCTGATGGGGCGCCACGCGCTCGCCGCCGACGATCTCGATCGCCTCCTTCGCGGCGAACGGTTCGTCAACCTCCTCACGGTCGTGCGCCAGGCCCTGCTGGCGGGCGTCGAGAGCTACTCGATCAAGCAGCTCGAGCCACTCTATGAATTCACGCGCGACATCGACCTGCGCGAGGCGAGCGCCAACCTCCAGGCGATCGAGCTGGCGCTCGAGGCCGGCACGGCGGAGGTGATTCCCGAGGAAGTGCGCGCGGCCGTGCAGGGCTACAACCGCGACGACTGCCGCTCGACCCAGGCGCTCCGCGACTGGCTGGAGCGGCTGCGGGCGGAGCTCGAGGCCGAGGGCACGAGCGTTC
>JAHDVQ010000106.1:2362-4830 GCA_023384595.1 Vicinamibacteraceae bacterium
CGCGACTGGCTGGAGCGGCTGCGGGCGGAGCTCGAGGCCGAGGGCACGAGCGTTCCGCGGCCCGGAACGAGCGATGATGCGCCGTCGGAGCAGGTGCGCGAGCTCGATGCGCGGGCCGAGGCGCTTCGCGCGCGGCTGCTCGACGGCCTGCCGCCCGAGGCGAGCGAGCCGGAGCATCCCCGGCATGCCCGATGGCTGATGGCCTACCTCGTCGACTGGCATCGCCGCGAGGACAAGGCGCAGTGGTGGGACTACTTCCGCGTGCGCGAGCTGGACGACGACGAGCTGCTCGACGAACCGAAGGCGCTCGTCGGCCTGGAGTTCGTCGAGCGCGTCGAGGTGGTGACGCACCGGCGGACCGGAAAGCCGACCGGTTCGGTGGTCGATCGCTATCGGTATCCCAGCCAAGAGTGCGACGTGCGGCGGAACGACGTCGTGGAGCTGCGCTCGGGTGAGCGATTCGGGAGCGTCGACACCATCGACCGCCAGGCGCGTCTCGTCGACATCAAGAAGGGGCCATCCGCCGCGGGAACACACGCATCGGTGCTCTTCGACAAGAGCGTCGTGCCGTCGAAGGTCGTGCAGTGCGCGGTCATGGCGGTGGCCGACGCGTTGCTGTCGGCGTCGGGCCATGAAACGGCGTCGACCCATGCAACGGCGCCGGCCGATGAGACGTCGGCGGGCGACGAGACGGCGCGGGGCGACGAGACGGGGCCGGGCGACGAGACGGGGCCGGGCGACGAGACGGCGCCGGGCACGTGCGGGCTCCAGCTGCTCTGGCGGCGTCCGCCCCGCCTTGCCGGCGGGGTGGCGTTCGAGCAGGCGCGGCGCGACACCGAGACCGCTCTCCCGGTCGTCGAGTTCGCCGAGCGCGTCGTGTTACAGCTCGATCGCGGCACGCTGGCTATTCAGGGGCCGCCGGGGTCGGGGAAGACCTACGCGGGCGCTCGCATGATCCGCACGCTCGTGCGCGAAGGCCGGCGCGTGGGCGTGACCGCGGTGAGCCACAAGGTGATCTGCAATCTGCTCGAAGAGGTGGAGAAGCAGTCGCAGGCCGCGGGCGAGATCGTGCGTCTCGGGCGGAAGTCGAACGACGAGGGGGGACAGGAGGGGCCGATCCGGGAGTTCGCGAGCAACGAAGACGCGCTCGATGCGCTGACCAGGGGGGAGGTGCACGTCCTGGGGGGCACGGCGTGGCTGTGGTCGCGCGATGACGCGGTTGGCGCGGCCGACGTGTTGTTCGTGGACGAGGCGGGGCAGATGTCGCTCGCCAATGCGCTGGCCGTGTCGCGCGCGGCGACGAGCCTGGTGCTGCTCGGCGATCCGCAGCAGCTCGACCAGCCGCAGAAGGCGTCGCACCCGCCCGGGGCCGACGTCTCCGCGCTCGAGCACGTGCTCGGCGGCGAGAAGACCATGCCGCTCGATCGCGGGCTCTTCCTGCCGACCACGTGGCGGTTGGCGCCGGCGATCTGCAGGTTCACGTCGGAGGTGTTCTACGAGGGGCGGCTGCAGTCGCGCGACGGGCTCGAGCGGCAGCGGCTCGCGGGAACGGGGTCGTTCGATGGCGCGGGCTTGTGGTGGGTGCCGGTCGAGCACGACGGGAACCAGAACTGGTCGGTCGAGGAGGTGGACGTCGTCGAGCGGATCGTCCAGCAGTTGCTCGCTCCCGGCGCGCGGTGGGTGAACGACAGGGACGAGGCGCGGGCGCTGACGCCTGGCGATCTGCGCGTGGTGGCGCCCTACAACGCGCAGGTGAATCGTCTGACGGACAGGCTCGCGGGACTTGGCGTGCCCGTCGGGACGGTGGACAAGTTCCAGGGACAGGAAGCGCCGGTGGTCGTCTATTCGATGGCGACCTCACGGCCCGAGGATGCGCCGCGCGGGATGGAGTTCCTGTACAGCCTGAACCGGCTGAACGTGGCGACGTCGCGCGCGCGGTGCGCGGCGATCGTGGTCGCGTCGCCGCGACTGGTGGAGCCGGAGTGCCGGACGCCGCGGCAGATGCAGCTGGCGAACGCGCTGTGCCGCTTCGTGGAGCTGACGGGATCCTGACACGGGGTCGGGAGTATTTTCAGTTTTTGCGTACAGGGAAGGCGGAAATCGGGAGTGGAGGATCAGGGCGTGAAATGGGGGTCGGGAGTCATTTTCGTGTGAACTTCAGCGAAGATAACTCCCGACCCCCATTTCTCGCCCCCCGATTTCCGCCCCACGCTGTACGCAAAAACTGAAAATACTCCCGACCCCGGATGTCACTGTCCGCGGCCGAGCGGGGTGCCCGCCAAGCCCAGGCGTTGACACTCGTCCTGCCACGCCGCTGGCGTCAGCGTCCCGTCAGCGAGTGCGCCCAGGCGCGTGAACGGGTCGAGGCGGTCGCCGTTGCGCTCGAGCACCACCGGACGGCCGGGAGCCGTCGTGGCGCGCCAGCCTCGCTCCAGCAAGGCGACCGCGAGGCCCGCACTCATCACGAA
>JAHDVQ010000106.1:4930-7461 GCA_023384595.1 Vicinamibacteraceae bacterium
GGGTCATCCACCAACTCGATCGCCGGAGGGTCCGGCGCCGACCAGTCCCCGGGGGTCTCGTCCACGCCAAGCGCTGCGAGGCGCTCGCGGAGTGACGGGTGCGTATCGAAGGGATCGCTGATGCCCGTCCGCGCCTCCTCGTTGGCGCACCGCGTGAACCAGTCGGCCATGGTCTCGACCTGCCAGAACGCCTGGAACCCCGACGCCACCGGAGGCAGATAGCCGGCGCGCAGCACCGGGACCACCTCGGAGCGCATGTAGGTGTCGAAGGCGGGCGCGAGCGCCGCCACGCGGCGCAGCGCCCCGGCCTGCGCTGCGGCTCCCGCCACCCGTGCGCCCACCGCGTCGGCGACAAACTCCTGTTGTCTCGACACCGAGTGCGTGAGACGGACGAAGAGGCTCGCGTACCACTCGAACGGCTTGGCCAGCCACGACGCGTCGAGTTGCTCGAGCGTCCGCCCGATGGCCGCGCGCGTCTTGTACGTCCAGGGCCCGAGCCGCACGTCCCCGGATTCATAGTGGCCGAATTCGTGCGCGATGACGGCCTTCAGCTGGGGCACCGACAGGACCTGCAGCAGCGGAAGCCCGATGCCCATGACGCGCTGGCTGCCGAATCCCATGACGCCGCCGCGATGTGTGACCCAGGCGTTGACCTCGTTCAGCAGGTACACCTCGCGGGGCATCTCCTGGCCGGTGCCAGCCGCCACCTCGCGGATGCGTGCCCACAGCCGGGGGTGATGGGCCTCGTCCACCCGCGGGCCCGGAGGATCAAACCTGTCCGCGCGAGGGAGGAGCGCCCAGAGAATGGCCCCCGCCCCACCCACACACAAGAGCGCGATCTTGATGTGGACCCGCCCGAGGTAGGCGTACTCCGCGTACGGGATCCAGAGGAGCGCGACCACGATGAAAAGGGCGAGGGCGTAGAAGCCAACCATCAGCGCGAGCGCCATGAGCGCCCGGCGGGCGAGCGAGTGACGGCGAGTCATCGAGGCTCCTGCGGCATGGTGTGAACGCGCTGCGTTGACCGGAGAGGCGCCCGGTGCTGCAGCCACGCCGACCCGGGGGGATACGGTCGCGCTAGGGCGGAAGGATACACCAGAAGAGTCGGACCTGCCTGGACACGGCCGATGATGCCCGCTACACTTCCGCCACCCCTCCCAGCCAGGCAGTGCCGATTGCGAAGTCCGACGACCGACCCGTGACGCGCCGCACGTCCGCGGCGCGCCCGCGGACTTGCGCCAATCGCCACAGTGGAGGTCCGTCATGGTGTCACCATTGCGGTCACGCGGCGTTCGATCCCCCTCGGCCCGCGCCCCCCTCGCCCTCGCGCCTGCGCTGGTCCTGGCGCTCTCGCTCGGCCTCGCACAGATCCCTCGTCCGACGCTCGCCCAGTCGATCGATCCTGACGGCGGCCTGCTCCGCGCGAAGGTCACCGACGCGCTGAACGCCGTCGCGCGCGGCGCCTGCCCCGAGGAATTGATGGCGCCCTTGCTCCTCGATGCCTGCGAGATGCAGCTTCCGAGGATGAAGCCGCACCTTGCCGGCCTCGGCCCCATCGAACGGCTCCGGTTCAGGGGCATCGAGCAGATGCCGAACGGAGTCGAGGCCGAGGTCTACCGTGTCGTCTTCCGCTCCGGGCAGATGACGTGGGCGGCGGCCGCAGGGCCGAACGGCAAGCTCGTGGTGTTGTTCAGCCCGGGCTAGGCGGGCGTCCGATGTCCCTCCTCGTCGCGCTCACCCTAGCGACGGCCGGATTGCTCGGGCAGTCCGCCGCAGAGCCTTGTCGCGCGCCGACGCTCTCGTCCACCTCTGTCGATCTCTGGATCACCAACCGCGTGTTCGTCTCTCCCCGCCCTGGCGATGTGCGCGACGCGCTGGAAGGCGGCGTGGGCCTCGTCGTTGGCTGGGAGCCGGGAGCACCCGGCCCTGCGGGACTCGCGCCGGGCCCTCCAGGCGCGACGAGTGGGAAGGCCTGGGTCGCCGTGCCCGCGCACGTGGTGTTCGGCGCCAACGACCTGCCCACCACCCACGAGAGGCTGGCGGCGCAGGCGCAGGTCGAGGTGCGGTGGCAGCGCAACGGCGACCCCGCGCGCTTCTGTGCCGGAACCGAGCCGACGCCGCCCGAACTCGACGTGACGTTCCTCTGCGTCGAGTGGCACGGCCGCCCGTTGTTCTGGCAATCGATGGAGGCCCGCCGGATTACGCCGGGGATGCCGCTCGCGCTGCTGACCCCCGAGGTCGCCGCGCCCATCGAGGGACGAGTGCCGCCATCGATGACAGACCACGCGAGCCTTCGCGCCGGGTCTCGCGATGTGATTCCTGCCGAGGGACTCTTCGGTGACCCCGGGATGTCGGGCTCACCAGTTGCGGCCCCCTCCGGCGTGGTCGGGCTCTATCAGGGGCGCGGCGACACACCGACGATTCTGAGCCTGCGCGCCGTCAAGCGGGTGGCCGCGGCGACTGGCGTGCCCTGGTCGCTCACCGCACACGAGTTCTTCGACTGCCGCCTCACGCGGCGCGTCTGTCCGACG
>JAHDVQ010000106.1:7561-13881 GCA_023384595.1 Vicinamibacteraceae bacterium
GGCCTCGAGGCGCTGGGCATGGGTCTCTTCTCGGGCCGGCTCGATCCGCAGGGTGACGGCCTTGCCGTGAACGGCAGCTTCAAGGACGGCGCCGGCAACGCCCGGCCTGCCAGCGGACGAATCACATGGAGCGACGGCGTCCTCACGGGCGAGATCACGCGCTCGGGCTATCCGAGCGTCTCAATTGAGTTGCGGAGGGTTCGATGACGAACGCTGAACATCCACGGCGTCGAGCACGGCTCGTCGTTCTGTGCGCGGCGCTGGCCCTGAACATGTACAGTCCCGCAGACCTCTTCGCGGAACCGCCAACCGGCGAGTGGCGGCACAGTGATTTGCGCGGGGTCGAAGTGCTGCCCGGCGGCACCTGCGTGCGCGTCTGGTTCGAGGAACGCACGTACAGCCTGCAGCCCTCTCCACCCGGCCGGGCCACAGGCGCCTATCGCAACGTCGTCCGGGCCATGCCCGCCTCGCCAACCAGCTTCGCGCCCACGTGCGCGTTTCCGGCGCCTGCCGAAAATCCCATCGCGCACCAGATCCGGATGTGGCTGGTCGTCGCCACCGACGACGGCGCGCAGGGCTGGCGAGTGCGCGCGCAGCCCGCGCCGGGCGGCGGCGACTTCGACACGCTGAAGACCGAGGAGTTCACGACGCGCCTCGTTCAGAAGGGCGACATGCTCCTCGACGGGCCCGGCGACGAGCGTGACGCGGATCGCACGCTGGTGTTCCGACGAGACCCGATGCCGCCTGCCGCCGCGCGCGCCGAGCTCGAGCGTCTCGTGCGACGACTCGAAGGCGGCGGCTGTCTCGAGGTCATCTCGCGGCTGGTCGGAAAGACCGAAGGCGTGTCCGAGGTCTGCGCCCTCAGGCGGCAGATCGCCGAACTCCAGGGCCCGCTCGTCTCGATCGCCTTCGACGTCGACACGCCCATCGATCGCGTGCCGTCGGGGTTCCCGGATCGTGCGTCGAGTGGATGGCGACGCCAGCGCGGCGCCGTCGTGAGCTTCACCGCGCAGTACGAACGCGCGAAGGTGCCGGGCAGCGCGCTGCTGTTCGACGAGGAGGGACAATGGCGCGTGGTCGTGCTCTGGTTCTGAGTGCGTTCGTCTTCTGCGCCATGCCGGCCGGCGTCGCTGCGCAGGCGAGCCGTGTGCCGTGCCCGCCCGAACTGCTCCAGGGCGCGCGCGCCGACGACCCCGGGGCGTATGCGCAGCGGACGCGACTCTATTGCGACGGCGTCGTCGTCGAGCGTCACGCCGGCCGCGGTGAGCTGCCGGTGATTGGCGTGATGCTGGGGCGCGTGACCGGCGATCCCGCCGCCGGGGGAGTCGAGCTTCGAATTGCCACGGCGGGTCGCGGCGACAGCGGGCCTCTGCGACTGCAGGGCACCGCGCTACGGCGCGAGTCGCGCTACCGGCTTGACGCGCTCGTCCCTCTGTCGGAGCCGCTGCGGCTCGGCCGGGAGTCCGGCATGACGAAGCGCACGCCACCGCTGCGTGCCGACGACGTGGCCTGGGCCGCGTGGACCGATACGCCGGCCCAGGGGCGGACCTACTACCCGGTGACGCAGGGGGCTCGAGCTGCCGGACCGCTCTTCATCGTCGTGCGGCCCACCATCCGAAGCAGCTACCTGCTCTACACGGTGTCGGACGCGTCGGGAAGCCCGCTGCTTCCGCCCGCGCGAGCCGCCGGCATCACGGCGCCGGGCGATGCCGTGGTGCTCGAACTCTCGAAGCTGCCCGGCGTGTCGCCCATCGTCGTGCAAGTGACGGCCGTCGGGAGCCTCGGGCGCGATCAGACGGTTCCCATCCGCGTAGCGATACCGAGGACCCCATGAAGGTGATGAAGCCGACACGTGATCCGTTGATGCGGCGGTTGCAGGAGGCCCGGCGCCGGCTCGACGACGTGCTCGCGTCGGGGGCCGGCACCGACGAATGCCGGCAGGCGCTCGAGAGTCTCGAGATCATCGAGAAACTCGCCAGCCGCCGCCGCCGCCGCCGCTCGCTCGTGTGGTTGATCAGCACGATTGCCGCGGCCCTCGCGCTAGCGCTGCTGTTCCAGATGCGCTACCTGCCGCACGCCGATGTCACGCTGGTGGCCTCGACCGATGCGCTGGTGGTCGACAGCGGCAGCGCGAGCCGGAACGTGCTGGCCGACGCGGTCGCGGTGTCGGAATTGCTGGTCGAATCCGCCGCGCAGGAGGTGTGCGTCGAACGCGGCGTGGTGGCGGCGGCCGGATGCCGGCGCGCCGACGCCCTCACCATCAACTCGCTGGTGCTGAACACCGGGTCGACCATGATGCTGCGGCGCTCCGCCGGCAGCGTGGAGGTGCGGATTCTCAAGGGCCGCGGGCAGGTGTCGTGGAGCTGCCGCGCGAAAGCCCAGGGGCAGACCGGCGACATGAGCGGGCTCTGCATGCCAGGGCACGCGGTGCTCGACGTACTCGATGCGGTCCGCTTCCGTGCCGAGGAAGAAGCGACGCTGCAGATGGCCGGGTTCACCTCGCTGCTGGTCGGCGCGCGCAACCTCGAGCCGACGGCCGAGCAGAGCGAAGCCCCCGCGATTGTCGATGGCCGGCTGACGGTGGCGTATCACGACAAGGTGGTGGAGCTCGGGCCCACCGATGTCCTGCGCATGGAGGGCCTCAGCGAGAGCGCGCTGGTGGCGCGCGTCCGCGAGCACCTGACGCTGACGCTGGTCGCCCGCAGCGAGGCGATTACGCGGGCGACGAGTTCGGGCGCGGGGATCCGGAACCTGATGCCGACGTGGTACGACCGCGCGTCGAACTCGCAGTTGCTGAAGCTGGTGCTGGCGATGGTCGCGGTGTTTCTCGGGCCGGTGCTCGCGTTGCGCGATCGGCTGGTAGCGGAGGCCGGCTGACGGGATCCTGACACGGGGTCGGGAGTATTTTCAGTTTTTGCGTACCATGGCAAAAACTGAAAATACTCCCGACCCCGTGTCGGCTACCCGTCCAGTGCGGCACGCACCTTCTGGGACAGCTCCGCGTGCGTGAACGGCTTCCCCAGGAACTGCGCCGTTCGCGTCTGCACCCCGCGCCGCACCACCGCATCGTCGGTGTAGCCCGACATGTAGAGGACCTTCAGCGAGGGACGGGCGTGACGGGCACGCGCGGCCAGATCGGCGCCGTCGAGTTCCGGCAGCACGATGTCGGTGAGCAGCAGGTCGGGTGCGGGCTCGGCCGACTCCAGAATCTCGAGCGCGCGGGCCGCCGTCGGCGCGCTCAACACCGTGTAGCCCGCCATCCGCAGCATGCGCTCCGCGATGTGCCGCACCGCGTCCTCGTCCTCGACAACAAGGATGGTCTCCGAGCCGCGGCTCGCCGCACGCGACGCAGGTCCCTCGCCCCGCTGGACCGCGTCTTCCGCGCGGGGCAGCGACACATGGACGCTCGTCCCCCGGCCCGGAGCGCTCTCGATGGTGACGAGGCCGCCGCTCTGCTTGACGATGCCGTAGACCGTGGCGAGGCCGAGGCCGGTGCCGAGGCCGGGCCCCTTGGTCGTGAAGAACGGCTCGAACACGCGCTGCTGCGTGGCCGCGTCCATCCCGATGCCGGTGTCGGTGACGGTCAGCGTCACGTAGTCGCCAGGCTTGACCCCGCCGAGCGTCGCCGCCATCGCCGCGTCCATCCGCGTCTCGCGTAAGGCGAGCGTCAGGCGGCCGCCGGTCGGCATGGCGTCGCGCGCGTTGACGGCGAGGTTCATCACCACCTGCTCGATCTGACCGGGATCCACCTTGATCCGCGGGGCCGCCGAGGCGTCGACCGAGACGAGCAGCTCGATGTCCTCGCCGAGCAGACGACCGAGCAGCGGCTGGATGTCGGTGACGAGCGCCGCCAGGTCGACGACCACCGGCTGCACGATCTGCTTGCGGCTGAACGCGAGGAGTTGCCGCGTCAGCGCGGCCCCTCGCTCACCGGCACGCAGGATGTGGGTGAGGTCGTCGCGCAGTGGGTCGCCCTCCTTGAGACGCCCGAGCGCGAGGTCGGCCGAGCCGTTGATGACCGTCAGGATGTTGTTGAAGTCGTGGGCGACGCCGCCCGCGAGGCGCCCCACCGTCTCCATCTTCTGCGCCTGCTGCACCTGCGCCTCGAGCCGCTGCTCCTGGGTCAGGTCGCGCTTGATGGCGATGAAGTGCGCAATCTCGCCGCGCGCGTCCCTCACGGGCGTGATCGTCTGATCCTCGACGTAACGGCTGCCGTCCTTACGACGATTGGTGACCTGGCCATGCCAGGTGTCGCCGGCGAGCAGCGTCTCCCACAGGTGCGTGAACACGCTTGGATCGTGCACGCCCGAGTTGAGGATGCGCGGGTTCTGGCCAATCGCCTCGTCAGGCGCGTAGCCTGTCAGCTCGGTGAACGCCCGGTTCACCCACTGGATGGTGCCCTGTCTGTCGGTGATGACGACCGCGTTGGCGGCGGCGTCGAGCGCAGCGCTCTGGAGGCGCTGCGTCGCCTCGGCGGCAATGCGCGTCGAGATGTCCTGCATGGCGCCGAGCGCGCGGACGGCGCGGCCCGACGCGTCGCGAATGATGCTGCAGCGGTCCTCGATGAAGGCGTACGATCCGTCCCGGCGCCGGAAACGGTACTCGCCTTCCCACGTTGTGGCGTCCGATGTCAGCGCGGCCTCGAAACTCGACGTGATTGTCGGAGCGTCATCCGGATGAATGCGGTTCGACCAGGCCGTGATCGTCAGCTCGACCTCGTCGGGAGGGTAGCCGAAGAGCTCGTAGAACGTGTCGTTCCACCAGAGCCGGTCGTGCACGACGTCGAGATCCCAGATGGTGTTGAAGCTGACGCGGGCAGCGTGCTGGAAGCGGGCGACGCTGTCGCGAAGCGCGGCCATCGAGCGCGCGGCGCGCTGCTGGTCGGCCAGGATGCGGCCGGCGAGGATGGTGGCGAGCGGGTAGAAGACGAAGAGCGGGAAGGCCAGGCGCCGGATGGCGGTGAGCGCCTCGTCGAGCGGGATCGCGAAGAATGCCCCGAGCATGGCCAGGTGAACGAGGTAGCCGAAGCCGAGGAACCAGCGGGCCGTCGGGGGGGCGGCGTTGCGGTCTCGGCGGGCGTGGGCGATGAGGCCGATGAGCGTCGATGCGGCGATGACGGTGAGGCCCATCGTGGTGCCGACGCCCCCCAGCCACACGCGGTACGCGCCGGTCATGAGCGCGGCCGGGACCCCGGCCCACGGGCCGAAGAAGAGCGCGCAAAGGCTGAGGACGACGGAGCGGCCGTCGAAGATGAGCCCCGGCCAGAGCGTGAGGGGCCGCAGCATGCCCAGGACGGCGGCGCCGCCGAACAGCGCACCCTGGGCGAGGGCGCCCCTACGCGTGTGGCCCGGCCAGCGATGGCCGACAAAACCCGACACGACAGTGAGGGCGACCAGCAGGGCGAGATTCAGGATGATGTCGATGTGCACGGCCGCACCCGAGGCGGGGACATGATACGTCGGGATGCCGACATGGGGTCGGGAGTGTTTTCACTTTCTGCGCGCCCGGGCCAGGCCGCCCACCGGGGACTGCCCGCCCGGGGTGGCAGAAAGTGAAAATTGCCCCGACCCCATTCACAAGGAGTCTGTGGTCGATGTTGACTCGAATCTCCGCGTCGTTCCTCTTTCTCTCCCTTGTCGCCGGGGCTGCGGACGCCGTGTCGCAGACGCCCCCGGCCGTCGCCTCGGTCACTACCTCCAGCGCCGACGAGGCCGCCCTGCGCGAGGTGGCGGAAGCGTGGAGGCAGCACTACAACGCTGGCGACGCCACGAAAGTGGCGACGCTCTACACCGACGATGCGTACTACCTGTCAGCGCATGTGCTGGCCCACGGGCGCGAAGCCATCGAGGCGTACTGGCGGCAAGGCATCGCTGCGGGTGGGCACATCGACTGGATTCGCCTGGAGCACGTGGAATCGTCGGGCGAACTCGGCTATGCGGTCGGCCGCTACCAGGCAACCAACGCGGGCGTCACTGTCGACGGCCGCATCCTCATCGTCATGAAGAAGGTGAAGAGGGCGTGGCGGATGGCCGCCCACGAGACGGTCGTGCGCGACCAGCCGGAGCGCCAGTGAGCGGGCCGAGAGAGTGGCGCAAGGACGAGCGACTTCAGCTCTACCGCTCCTGGGCCAGCAGCCGGTGCATGAGGAGTGCCGCGCGCGTGGTCAGCATCGGCAGCGCGTCCACCTCGAGATATTCCCCCGGCGCATGGTCGTTCTGGCCGAAGGCGCCGAGGCCGTCGAGGCCGGGGACGAACTCGGCCACGAACGACACGTCGCCGGCGCCCCGCTCGGAAGGGTCGTGCGCCGTCACCGGGTCGAA
>JAHDVQ010000388.1 GCA_023384595.1 Vicinamibacteraceae bacterium
GTGACGCCCGCCGGCCTCGATCCCGCGGTGGACGAGGCGCTGACGCCCCGGCAACGCGAGGTGCTCGGCTGGCTGCGCGATGCTCCGGACGGTCTCGCGCAGGCCGATGTCGCCGCGCGCGGCGTGTCGTTGCCTGTCCTGGCCCGGCTGCGCGAACGGGGTCTCGTCCACGCCGACGAGGTGGTCGTCGAGCGCGATCCGTTCACGGCCGATCTCGCCGAGGCCGAGCGCGAGGCCGCCAAGGCGCAGGTGGTCTTCACGGACGAACAGCGCACGGCGTTTTCCACGCTGGCCGGCCTTGCGGACCTCGCCCGGTTTCACGTGGCCGTGCTCCACGGCGTCACGGGAAGCGGCAAGACCGAGGTCTACCGACGGCTGGCCCGCCACGTCGCCGGCGCGGGACGTCGCGTGCTCATCCTGGTGCCCGAGATCGCGCTCACACCGGCCGTGGCGGCCACCTTCCGGCACACCTTCGGGACTCGCGTCGCGATCCTGCACAGCGCGCTCTCGAGCGGCGAGCGCCACGACGAGTGGCACCGCATCCGGCGAGGCGAGGTCGACGTGGTCGTCGGCACGCGCTCGGCGGTCTTCGCGCCGCTCAACGAGGTGGGCCTCCTCATCGTGGACGAGGAGCACGACACCTCGTACAAGCAGGAGGAGGCGCCGCGCTACCACGGGCGCGATGTCGCCATCGTGCGGGCGCAGCAGGCGGGCGCGCTCGTCGTGCTCGGCTCGGCGACACCGGCGATGGAGACGTACCGTCACGCGCGGACGGGGAAGTACACGCTCGTCGAGATGCGGCGCCGTGTCGGCGACAGGCCGCTCGCCGACGTGCGGGTGGTCGACATGATCGGGCAGTTTGCCGAACGCGGGCCGGATGTCGTGCTGAGCGGCCCGCTACTCGAGGCGCTCGATGCCCGGCTGCGCGCCGGCGAACAGGCCATCGTGCTGCTGAATCGGCGGGGGTACGCGGCCTCGATCATCTGCCGCGCCTGCGGCGACACCTTCGAGTGCCCCGAGTGCAGTGTCTCGCTCACCCTCCACAGGCGCGCGCACCGGTTGCGGTGCCACTACTGCGGCCACGACGAGGAAGCGCCGTTACGGTGCCGCAAGTGCGGCGAGGAGTACCTGGAGTACGTCGGCATCGGCACCGAGCGGGTCGAGGCCGAGATTGCGGCGGCGTTTCCGTCGGCCCGGCTCGCGCGCGTCGATCGCGACACGATCCGGCGGCGCGGCGAGATCACCCGGGTGCTGCGCCGCTTTGCCGTGCGGGAGTTGGACGTGCTGGTCGGCACGCAGATGCTCGCCAAGGGCCACGACTTCCCGGCGGTGACGCTGGTCGGCGTCATCTCGGCCGACGTCGGCCTGGGCGTGGCCGACTTCCGCGCGGCCGAGCGCACGTTCCAGCTGCTGACGCAGGTGGCGGGCCGCGCCGGCCGCGGCGAGATCCGCGGCGAGGCCATCATCCAGACGCTCTTCCCGCGCCACTACAGCATCCGCCACGCGCGCGTGCAGGACTACGCCGCGTTCTACGGGGAGGAGCTGAAGTACCGCGAGTCGATGCGGTATCCGCCGACGGTGGGGATGGCGAGCGTCGTCGTGCGAGGGGCGACGCTCGGCGACGCGCTCGCGGGCGCGGCCGATTTCGTGCGGGCGATGCGGCCCGTGCCGCCCGGGGTGCAGGTGCTCGGGCCCGCGACGGCGCCGCTCGGCCGCCTGCGCGGCGAGCACCGGGCGCAGGTCTTCCTCAAGTCGGCGAGCCGGCGGGCGATGCGAGAGGCTCTCGAACGGGC
>JAHDVQ010000389.1 GCA_023384595.1 Vicinamibacteraceae bacterium
GCGGAAAAGTGGCCCGATCCGCCGAAAAAGTTGCCTCGGCCGGATTCAATCAAATATCATGTTCGGTTTGTAAGCTTCGCCCGGCGAATCGCCGGGGCGAAGCTTCCGCTTTCTTCCACGACACGAGGAGCGCATGAGCAAGAGTTCGACCGTCACTGTCCGCGAGGCGCCGATTTCGGAGGTGTCCACCGAGACAGCCGGCGGCCTCATGATCCACGGCGAAACCTTCCTGGTCGAGTCGGACCAACGCATCGAAGTGGTCGACCTCACCGATCGCATCATGCAGCTGGTCCGCAAGCTGAAGGTCAGGGAGGGCGTCGTCAGCCTCTGGTCGCTGCACACGACCTGCACGGTCTTCATCAACGAGTTCCAGACCGCCCTCCTGTCCGACATCAAGCGCTTCCTCGAGCAGATGGTCGCGCGCGACGCCGACTGGAGGCACAACGATCCCGAACACTCCGACTGCGACCGCATGAACGCCGATTCGCACCTGCGGGCGCTGCTGCTCGGCCACAGCCTCACGCTCCAGATTCACGCCGGCGAAGTGGTGCTCGGCCAGTGGCAGCGCGTGCTGCTCGGGGAGCTCGATGGACCGCGCGCGCGCACGCTGCGCGTTCAGGTGATGGGGATCGTCTAGCGCACCCGGCCAGCCCCCAGATGCGCACCCGACTCGCCGCGGCCGGCCTCGCCGACATCGCCGAGAAGCTCGACGCGAACCAGCGGCTCGATGCCGACGAGGGTGTCCGGCTGTTTGCGACGCCCGACCTGCTGGCCCTCGGCTGGCTCGCCAATCGCGAGCGCGAGCGCCGCCACGGCGCCGACACGTTCTTCAACCACAACATCCGCCTCGAAGCCACGAACGTCTGCGTGGCGAGCTGCCTCTTCTGCTCCTTCGCTCGCCTCAAGGAAGGCGACCCGGGCTCGTACACGATGTCGCTGGAGCACGCCTGGTCGAAGCTCCGCGAGCGCGCCGATCAGCCGATCACCGAGGTGCACATCGTCAACGGCCTGCACCCGACGTTGCCGTTCTCCTACTACACGGAACTGCTCGCGGGCTTCAAGCGCATCCGCCCGGCCATCCACCTCAAGGCGTTCACGGCGGTCGAGATCGCGTTCTTCGCGGATCTCTACGGGATGACCGACGAGCAGGTGCTTCGGGAGCTGATGGCGGCGGGGCTCGACTCGCTGCCCGGCGGCGGCGCCGAGGTCTTCGCCGAGCGCGTGCGCCGGAAGATCTGCCACGACAAGTGCGACGGCGAGCGGTGGCTGGCCATTCACCGCACCGCGCACCGGCTCGGCATGCGCTCGAACGTGACGATGCTCTACGGGCACATCGAGACGCCGGAGGAGCGCGTCGATCACATGCTGCGCGCGCGGGCGCTCCAGGACGAGACGGGCGGCTTCCAGGCGTTCATTCCGCTCGCGTTCCATCCCGACAACAACCAGATGCGGAAGCTGCCGGCGCCGTCGGCGGCCGAGACGCTGCGCGTGCACGCCGTGGCGCGGCTGATGCTCGACAACATCCCGCACATCAAGGCGTTCTGGATTGCCACCGGCGTCGAAGTGGCGCAGACCTCGCTCTGGTTCGGGGTGGACGACCTCGACGGCACCGTGCAGGAAGAGCGCATCTACCACATGGCCGGGGCGCGGACGCCCGAGGCCATGACCCCCCAGCAGATCCGTCAGCTCGTGGCCGCCGCCGGCCGCCGGGCCCTCGAACGCGACACGCTCTACAACCTCGTGTAGGGGCGAGAGACGCTCGCCCCTACACGAGGTTGAGGCATCCGGC
>JAHDVQ010000107.1:0-2382 GCA_023384595.1 Vicinamibacteraceae bacterium
TCGCTCCCCGCTCCCGGCGTCTGCGTCTTGCGCTGGCCTGTGCGGTGCTCTGCACGCTGCTGGCCCCCGCCTGTTCCGAACCGCTCGACCCGCTCATCGTGAGCATCACCGAGCGGCGCATCGTCGTCACCAACACGAGCGACGAGGAGTGGCGCGACATCGAGGTCTGGGTGAACCACCATTACCGCGCCGTGGCGCAGTCGCTCGGGCCGAAGGGCCGGATGACGGCGCCGCTCGGCTCCTTCGTCGCCGGCTTCGGCCAGCGATTCGATCCGGCGAAGCAGGCCGTCGTCGGTGTCGAGGTGACGGCGACCACCGCGTCCGGCAAGCCCGTGAAGCTGACGTGGGGCGAAGGCCGGAAGCGATAGGTCTCGTAATGAACACAACCCGATTCGCCCTTCGCGCCTGGCCGTTCGCCGCCGCGCTCGCGTGCGTCATGCTCGTGACGTGCCCGCCGGTGTCTGCGCAGAGTCAGCGGGGCCGCGCACCCGAACGCTCCGCGCCGGGCGCGCCGCAGACGGCGCAGGCGCCGCCGGCCGAGACCGCGCCGCAGCTCTTTGCCGAGATCGCGCGGCTGCGCGACGCCGGGCGGCTGGCCGAGGCGCAGCAGGCGGCTGAGCGTCTCGTCGCGCTCGTCTCGGCGCGCGGCGAGGCCGCCTGGGAGGATCAGTCGGTCGCCTGGAACACCCTGGGGCAGATTCAGTACGCGCGCGGGAACTACCCGGCCGCCGTTCGATCGCTCAGCGAAGTCGTGCGGCTGCGCCGCGGACAGCCGGGTTCCGACAGGGTGTCGCTCGCGCAGGCCGTCACGAACCTCGCCAGGGCGACCGAGGCCAATGGCGACGCGGCGGGCGCGGTCCCGCTCTTCAGCGAGGCGGTCGATCTGTTCGTGCAGGCTCGAGGCCCGTCGCACGCGGACATCGCCGCGGCGACCTGGCTCCTTGGCGAGGCGCGGTTGGCGGCGGGCGATTCCGCTGGGGCTGCCGCGGCCTTCGAACGCGTCCTCGAGGTCCGCGAGCAGACGCAGGCCGGCGCGCCGGCCGTCCTGGAGGCCATGCGGGCCCTGGCCCGGGCCAAATCGCGAGCCGGACGGGATGAGGAGGCCGCGTCGATCCTCACGCGCGCTGTCGATGTGGCCGAAGTGAACGCCGGCCCGGAGCACCCCGAACTCGCCAGGACGCTCCTCGCGCTCGGCACGCTGCGGGTAGATGAGGGCCGGACCGAAGAGGCCGAACCGCTGCTGCGCCGCGCGCTGGCCATCGCCGAGCCGGCGCTCGGCGCGACGCACCCGGACACCGCATCGACACTCGCCGCGCTCGGACGTCTCTATCAGATCGCGGGCCGCTTCGACCAGGCGCGGCCATACTACGAACGCGCGCTCGAGGCGCGCCGCGCGACGTTGGGCGACCGGCATCCCGACGTGGTCAGCACGCTCGAGCGGCTGGCCGTGCTGCGCGCGCTCGGTGGTGACGCGCTCGGGGCGGTGCGCGACCAGGAGGAGGCGCTCGAGAGCGCACAGTATCTGCACGACCTCGTGCTCCGTTCGGCGTCCGCACCACGCCGCCTGCGCGAGGCGGCGTCGCTCGCCGAGTCGCTCGAGGCCGCCGTGTCGCTCCACCTCGAGCACGCGCCGTCGAGCGTCGCGGCCGCTCGACTCGCCCTCACCAGCGTGCTTCGCGGCAAAGGGCGGCTCGTGGAGGCTGCCACGCGCGTGGACGACGCGGTGGCGGCACGGCTCGGTGCCGAAGGCGCGGCCGAGCTCGACGCCCTGCGCGCGTTGCAGCGCGAGCTCGCCGCGACCATCGCCGGCGGGCGAAGCGGCCGCACTGGCGAGGCGTTTGCTGCGGACGTCG
This sequence comes from Vicinamibacteraceae bacterium, assembly GCA_023384595.1. Taxonomy (GTDB): domain Bacteria; phylum Acidobacteriota; class Vicinamibacteria; order Vicinamibacterales; family JAFNAJ01; genus JAHDVQ01. Next base: position 1,854 of record JAHDVQ010000107.1, read on the forward strand.
CCGCGCTCGAGCAGCGGATCGAGGAGGCCGAAGCCGCGCTGGTGCGGGATCGTCTCGAATACCAGCCGCCGGCGCCACCGGTCTCGATTGACGACGTCCAGGCGCGGTTGTCGGGCGACACCGCGCTCGTCGAGTTCGTCGTGCACCGGCCGGGCGGCGGCGCGACGATCCGCACCGACGGCCGTCCCGCGCAGCCGAGGCGCTACGTCGCCTACATCCTCACGGCCCGGGGACAGGTGAGCTGGGTCGACCTGGGCGAAGCCGCCGTCGTCGACGAGGCGGTGGCCGCCTTTCGCGACGCCCTGCGCGATCCGCGCCGCATGGACGCGGTGAGCTACGCGCGCCGGCTCGACGTCATGGTGTTCGCTCCCGTGCTCGGCAAGGTCCCTCAGGCGCGTCATCTCGTGCTCGCGCCCGACGGGCTGCTCGACCTCGTGCCGTTTGCCGCGCTGGCCGATCGGCGCGGCGACTATCGCCTGACGCAGTTCCTGATCACGTACGTGTCGAGCGGGCGGGATCTGATTCCGCG
>JAHDVQ010000107.1:2482-13730 GCA_023384595.1 Vicinamibacteraceae bacterium
GAGGCCGCACCACCCCCCCACAGCGACGATGTTGGGTGCGGCCTCTGCCTGCCTGCCTCGGGAGTCTCCCGATTCGGCGTCGTGTGCACGTAAACGCCGAACCCGGTGGGCCCAGCAGCACGTGCGAAACTCGTGTTTGAACTGAACTACACGGTAAGCGTGCAAGAGTTGGCGCCACAAGGGGGGTGAAGCCGAGGAATGGCCGAGCGTTCACCGAGATCCACCTCCTCGGGCTACAATGCGAGCACTTCCACGCCCTCGACCAAGCGCTGGGGTCAACCAAGGCAGGTGAAGGTGGCGTCGCCATCGAGTGGGACCGAGTCGGTGCAGGCAGGGCCGTACCAGTTCGGGCCCTACATTCTCGATCTGCGTGCCGGCACCCTGACGCGCGAGGGTGTCCCCGTGAAGCTGCCGCCCAAGCCGTTCACCCTGCTCGGCTATCTGGTCGAGCGCCCGGCCGAGCTCGTGACGCGCGAGCAACTGCGCGTCGCCCTCTGGGGCGAGAGCACGTTCGTCGATGCCGAGGAGGGCATCGCCTTCTGCCTCCGGCAGCTCCGGCAGGCCCTGGGCGATCAGCCGTCTTCACCAACCTACGTCGAGACCGTGCGCGGCCGGGGCGTACGCTTCATGCACCCGGTGGTCGATTTGGGTGCGGCCCGGAACCGGCGGGCCAGCGATCGGGCGCCGGGGGGCGCTGCCGGTTCCGACGCGCGAGCGTGGCAACCCCGTTCGACCCGCGACAGGCGCCAGGGCGATCGCCGGCGCGGGCGACCCACGCGCTGGCGCCTGGCGGGCGCCGCGCTCGTCGGCCTGGCGCTCGTGGCCCTCGCCCTGACACTCGTGACCATCGCCTGCCCGGCGCGGCCCGTGCCCGTGGGCGATCAGGCCGTCGCGGGACCGAGATCGACGGCAATCTGACGCCACTTGCCCCGCCGGAAGACCACGACCGAGAGGGCGGCCCGCGAGACGTGGCCGAGCACGATCGCGGTCCAGATCTCGTGGGCCTCGAGCGTGCCCGTCGCGGCAAACAGCGTGCAAAGGCCAATGGGGACGCCTATCTGCGAGGCGAGCGAGATGTAGAGCGGGCTGCGCGTGTCGCCCGTCCCCTGCAGCGCGCCCGTGTGCACGAGCGCGACCGAGATGAAGAACCCCGAGAACGCGAGATACCGCAGCAGCTCGATCGCGATGCCGACCACTTCGGGGTCGGTCATGCCGAAGGCCGCGAGCAGCCATCGTGGGATGACGACGAACAGGACGCCGATGAAGGCGGCCACGCCCAGGCCCATGCGCGAGGCGACGCGCACGGCGGCCATGCACCGGTCCGGCTTCCCGGCGCCGAGGCTCTGTCCGACGACGGCCGCGGCGGCGCCCATGAGGCCGACCGACGTCCACGTGATGAACGAGAAGAGCTCGGTGTACCCGACGGCATAGGCGGCCTGTGCCGCCGCGCTCTGCGGGAGCCCCCCGATGAAGCGCAGGAGCAGGACGCCCGCGACGTTCATCGCGACACCCTGCAGGCCGGCCGGCAGCCCGAAGCGAAGCAGCGAGCGCAGGATGCCGGGATCGAACTGCCGGAGTCCGGGCGGCGGCAGGTGCACGACCGCCTTCTTGCTCACGATGAGCCACAGGCCGGTGCCGGTCACGATCAGGCTCGCGATGGCCGTGCCGATCGCGGCGCCCACGGTGCCCAGCGCGGGAATCGGGCCCGCGCCGCCGATGAGCGTGATGTTCAGCCCGACGTTCAGGACGGTCATTGCGAGGCCGAGCCGGAGCGGCGTCTGCGCGTCACCGGCCGCGCGCAGCGCGCCCGCGAGCAGGAAGTAGCCCAGCATGCCGACACCCCCGACGAACATCACCCGCAGGTACGACAGCGCTTCCTGCTGCACCGCCGGCGACGCCTTCACGAGGTCGAGGAGCGCCGGCGCGGCGAGGTACCCCACGGGTGCGACGATGCCGAAGGCGGCGCCGAGCGTGGCGAGCAGCGCCTGGTAGAAGGTCCGGTCCACCTTCTCGGCGTCGCCCGCGCCGGCAAACCGCGCGACGAGCACGCCAAGGCCCGTATAGAGCGATCCGATGAAGACGATGACGACCAGGAAGACCTGGAGGCTGACGCCGATGGCGGCGTTGGCCGTGTAGCCCACGTAGTGGCCGACCATCGCGTGGTCGATGAGGCCCTGCATGCCCCCGATGACGTTCTGCAGCAGCGTGGGCCACGCCATCTTCCACACCGCGCGGCCGACGGGGCCGTCGACAATGGTGCGGTCGAAGCGCGAGGAACGGGGAGGGGCGTCGCTCATCGAGTGGAAACGCGCAGGCTGGAATCGGGCCGAACGACCATTGTCGCACACGGCTCCGTCACCGCGGGGCGGGGAGGGCCCGGCCGGCTCAGCGGCGATGCGATCCGGCGCGGCCTCCCGATAGAATGGGGCGATGACTCTTCCCCCCGTGACCTTCGATCCCATCGGTCTCTTGCACACCCCCTTTCAGGAGACCTCGACGATCCCCAAGGGCTGCGGCGCCGAGCACCAGGCCGAGGGCGTCATCGAACTGCGCGAGGAGCTGGCGGACGGGCTCCAGGACATCGACGGCTTCTCGCACCTCTTCGTGCTGTGGGTCTTCGATCGGGTCGGTCCGCCCGTGCTCGTCGTGACGCCGCCCAACGACACGCGGCCGCACGGCGTCTTCGCCACGCGCGCGCCCGTCCGTCCCGTTCCCATCGGCCTCACCGTGGTCGAGCTGCTGGGCCGTGACGGCGCCCGGCTTCGTGTGCGCGGCGTCGACATGCTCGACAAGAGCCCCGTGCTCGACATCAAACCCTACCTCTCGTCGGTCGATCCGACGGGCCTGCGGCGCGGGTGGCTGACCGAGTCGGAAGCGCGGCACGCCGAGACGGCCCGACCGCCGCAGGCATGATCGCCGCACCGTCAGCGCCGCGACTCGCCATCCCGCGCCGCGGGTGGCCTGCCCTCGGGACGACGATCGCGCTCGCGTGCTCGACGGCGTCGATGGCGATGGCCACCCCGGCGAGGCCGCAGGACGCCGGCACGATCGAGGTGCGGACCGTGGCCCGCGCCGCCTCTCCCATCGAGGTGGACGCCGTGCTCGACGAGCCCGCGTGGGACTCGGCTTCCGTGCTCCCCATCGCCTTCGAGTGGCAACCCGGCGACAACACGCCCGCCGTCGAACCGGCCGAGTGCCTGGTCGCCATCGACGACCACGCGCTCTATGTCGCCTTTCGCGTGCGCGACAGCAACCCGGCGGCCATCCGCGCGAGGTTTGCGGACCGCGACACGCCCACCGACGACGACACGGTGGGCATCATGCTCGACACGTTCGCCGACAGGCGCCGCGCGTACCAGTTCCGCGTGAACCCGCTCGGCGTGCAGATGGACGCGATCAACAACGACGTGGATCGCACCGAGAACTGGGCGTGGGACGGCATCTGGGACTCGGCCGGCCGCATCACGAGCGACGGCTACATCGTGGAGATGGCCATCCCGTTCTCGACATTGCGGTATGCCACCGGGACGGGCCCGCAGACGTGGGGCCTCATGGCCTCGCGCGAACTGCCGCGCGCCGTGCGGCACCGGATGCGGTCGATTCGGACCGATCGCACCCGCACGTGCCTCGTCTGCCAGTTCGAGCCGCTGGCTGGCTTCGACCAGCGCGGCGCCGGGCTCGACCTCGAGTTCGTGCCCACGGTCACCGCGGCGCGCACCGACCGGCGCGGGCCGCCGGCGGCGGGGCGTCCGGGTCCCGGCGCGTTCCTGAACGGGGACATCGAGCCGCAGGCCGGCCTCTCGGCGCGCTGGAGCCTGACGCCGAACCTCACGCTGGCCGGCACCGTGAACCCCGACTTCTACCAGGTCGAGGCCGACGCGGCGCAGCTCGAGACCAACACGCGCTTCCGCCTGTCGTTCCCCGAGAAGCGGCCGTTCTTCCTCGAGGGCGCCGACTTCTTCAACACGCCGGTGCAGGCCGTCTTCACGCGCACGGTGGTCGATCCGGACTGGGGCGTGAAGGTGTCGGGCAAGCAGAACGGCCACGCGTACGGCGCGTTCGTCACGCGTGACGCCGTCAACACGCTCACGTTCCCGGCCAACGAGGAGTCCGACGACGTCACGCTGGCCGAGGACGTGCTGACGGCGGTCGCGCGCTACCGGCGCGACGTGGGCGGCACCTCGGCGATCGGCGTGCTGGTCACGGGACGCGAAGGCGAGCGATATCACAATCGGGTCGCGGGCCTCGACGGCGCCATCAGGCTCACCGACGCCGACGCCATCCGCTTCCAGGTGCTGGGATCGACGACGCAGTACGCGCCGCACGTGGCCACCGCGTTCGGGCAGGAGATGGGGGCCTTCGGCGGTCACGCGGTCGAGGCCTTCTACGAGCACGAGACGGGCACGTGGGACTGGTGGGCCGGCTACGCGGAGGCCTCGCCCGGCTTCCGCGTCGACGCCGGCTTCGAGCCGAGGGTGGACCTGCGGCGCGTGGCGGGCGAGATCGAGCGCAACGTGTACGGCGCGCCGGGACAGTGGTTCTCGGGCCTCGAGTTCGGGGCGTCGTTCGAGCGGGTGGAGGACTTCGACGGCGAGCTGACCGACTTCGAGATGGACTTCCCGATCGAGTACGTCGCGCCGAAGTGGCAGCTCTCGCTGGGCTACAACCCGTCGCCCAATCGCGAGCGGTACAAGGGGCGTACCTACGACAACTTCCGCCACAACTTCGACGTGTCGCTGCGTCCGAGCGGCGCGTTCGGGGCGAGCTTCGAGGCCACCGTCGGCGAGACCATCGACGTCGCCAACCGCCGGCAGGCCAGGCTGCTCGAGCTCGCGCCGTCGGTCGAACTGAATCTGTGGCGCAAGGTCGACGTGAACGTCAGCCACAGCTACGAACGGCTGCGGGTGGGCGGCGGGACGGTCGTCGCGGCGAACCTCACGCAGGCACGCCTGCTCTACCACCACTCGCTGCGCGCGTTCGTGCGCGCCATCCTGCAGCACACCGGGGTCAGCCGCGACCCGGCGCTCTATCTCGATCCGGTGGACCGCCGGTCGAACAGGCTCTTCGGCCAGTTCCTCTTCAGCTACAAGCTGAATCCGCAGACGGTGTTCCTCGTCGGCTACTCCGACAACTACACGGCCACCGACCGGTACGATCTCAGGCAGGTCGATCGCACCTTTTTCATGAAGATCGGGTACGCGTGGGTGTTATAGAGCCGGCGCTTCAGGGGCCAGGCGCGAATGCCATCTGCCGGAACACCTCCGGCACGTGAAACGACGGGCCGTCGGGCACGGCCCAGGCTGCGTAGACGGCATCGCGCTCGGGGTCGGCCGGCCCGCCGGGGCGCTTGATGCGGAACACGTTGAAGCGCCAGGAGCCGCGGGTGGGAGGCACGGCGGCGGCGGCCTCGGGCGAGAGCGCCGCGAGGCCCTCGAAGGGGAGCCGCGCCGTGGCCAGCCATGACGTGCCGCCGTCTGCGGCCGTGCACGCCGTTTCGAGGCCCGCGAGCGAGAACGCGATCTCACCGCGCAGCGCAGGCCACGGTGAGACGACGCGCAGATCGCACACCGTGTTGCACGGGTTGATCTCGAGCTCGTAGTAGTTGCGGCCCTCGCCGGCAGGATCGAGGAAGATCTCGACGACCTCCTCTTCCCAGAGCGGCGCATCGCGCTTCGTGTGCGTCCACCACGGCGCCCGGTCGGCGCACACGAACCGCAGGTGGAGCGCCTCGTCGCACGCGAGCGCGCGAAACGCCGTGCGATAGGCGGGCGGGCCCCAGGCAATCTCATGGGCGCGCTCCCACGCGGGATCGCCTGCGGCCAGCAGCGGCGCGCATCCGGGGTGACGCACCACGGTGTAGGACGGCAGCGCCGGGGCCGCAGCCGGATCGCGATAGAGCACGGCCATGGGACTCAGGCCGGGCGGGCGCGCGGGTGCCAGACGACGGCGCGGCCGTCGCGCGTCAGGCGGCCGTCGGCCTCGAGCACGCGGAGCACGCGCACGACGGTCTCGATACGCAGCCCCGTCATGTCGGCCATCTGCTGGCGGGTGAACGGCACGAGGAAGCGGTCGGCGCCGCCGGTGCGTTCCTCGTTCCAGAAATCGAGCAGCGCCTCGACGCGGTGACGCGCCTCCTCGACGGCAATCTCCGAGAGCATCATCGACTTGTAGAGGAGCCGCGTGCTGAGCACGCGCGTCAGGGCGAGGTGGACGCCGGGATGCTCCCGCAGCAACCGCTCCGCGTTGTCGCGGTCGAGGCGCCAGACTTCGGCGTCGCTCACCGCGACGGCCGAGGCGGGATACGCCTGGTGCGCGAAGAACGGCGGCTCGCCGAACGTCTGCCCCGGGCCGAAGACGCCCTGCATGAACTCGCGCCCGTGCTCGTTGACGCTGACCATCTTCACCTGGCCCTCGCGGACGATGAAGAGCGCCGTCGCCGGGTCGCCCTGCGAAAAGACCACGCCGCCGCGCGCGACCGTGATCGTGCGGGCGTCGTACTGCTGCAGCAGGGCGGGCGGCCAGATCTGGCCCTCGGAGGCGTGAGGCGTTTCGGGCACACCTCAGTGTATCCCGACCCCTTCAAGTTGGGGGCGGCGCCGCCGATTACCCACTCGGGAGTGGACCGCCGTATGTGGGACGACCGCGGAGACAAGGCACGGCTGCAGGACGAGGAAGCGCTCTCGACGCTCGCCGTCTCGACGCTCGCCGCCCTGTACGAGGCGGGCTTCACCGTCGAAATGGAGCTCGTGCGCGCCCGCGTGCTCTCACGCAATTCACTCCTGCTCTTCGACCAGATCCGCGGCGACGACGGCCGCTGGCACCTCGTGTACAAGCCGATGGTCGAACTGCTGCTGTTGCACCTGCGCGAGGCGGCGGCCTCGGAGGCCCCCACCGACGAGCGCCGCGAGGAGATCCTCTGGGCGCTCGAAGCGGCAGGATTCTAGAAACAGGCTCCAGGCTCTGGGCTCCAGGCTCTAGCCTGGGCTCCACGCTCTAGCCTTAGGCCTGGGCTCCGGGCTGATACGCGCACAGCGGATCTTCCGCCATCGGGTCGCCCGTGGCCGCATAGGCGCGTGAGCGCGACCCGCCGCACACCTCCCTGAACTCACAGCGGCCACACCGGCCGCCGAGCGCATCGGCATCGCGCAGGCGGATGAACGCGGGATGTGTCCGATACGCCTCCGCGAGATCCGTCTCGCGCACGCTCCCGCAGGCGAGCGGCAGGAAGCCGCTCGGACAGACCGTGCCGACGTGGTCGACGAAGACGAACCCGTTGCCGTCGCCGACCGGCCGGGGCGCCTTCAGGAACTCGCGCCGGGGCGGCGCAGGGGCCGCAGGCTGCAGCGCCTCGCGGCCGGCCAGCACGCGCCGGTAGTGGGGCGCTTCCGTGGTCTTGATGCCGAACGGCACGCGCTCCGACAGCGCCGCCAGCCACTCGAGCGTGGCCTCGCAGGTGGCCGCATCGATCGGATCGACGCCCATGCCGCGCCCCGTCTGCACCAGGAAGAAGACCGCCCAGAGGCTCACCGGCCAGCTCGCCACCCGGTCGGCCACGGCCGCCAGGTGCGGCAGCGTGATGGCGCTCACCGTCGTGTTGATCTGCAGCGACAGGCCCAGATCGATGGCGTTGTCGATGATGCGCATCGTGTAGGCGTACGACCCGCGCACGCGGCGGAAGCGATCGTGCGTCTCGGGGTCGGGGCCGTCCAGCGAGACGGCCAGCCGCGTGAGCCCCGCGTCGCGCAGCTCTTCGAGGCGCGTCCGCGTGGGCATCGCGGTGCCGCTCGGCGTCAGCGCCACGCTCAGGCCGAGGCCCGTGCCGTGGGCGACGAGCTCCGCGAGATCGCGCCGCCACATCGGATCGCCGCCCGTCAGGACCACCAGCGGTGCCGGCGCGCCGAAGCCCGCGACCATGTCGAGCAGGCGTTTCCCCTCGGCGGTGGACAGCTCGCGGGGATCGCGCCGGGGAATGGCGTCGGCGCGGCAGTGGACGCACGCGAGCGCGCAGGCGCGGGTGACTTCCCAGATGACGAGGAACGGCCGCTCGCGAAAGTCGATCACCCGGATACTCTAGGCCGGAGGGCCTGCCGGGCGCATTGATCCATGTCAGTCGCGCTGGCGCGAGCCCAGCGTTCAGTTGTTCAGCCGGCCTGGCGCCCGCGATCGGCGACCATCGTGTCGTAGCGCGCCATGACCTCGTCGAGGCGCCGCTCGACGTGCCGGCAGAGCCGCTCGAGGAAGGCGCCGGGCATCTGGAGCCGGCTCACCGAGCCGAGGCGGGGCAGGGCTTCGTCGCCGGGCAGGTCTTCGCGTGCCAGCACGAGCTTGGCCGCGACGTTGGCGACGTGCACCGCGTCGGTGGCGGGATCGACGGGCGCGCGGTCGGGCTCGTGGTGATGCGCCACGGCCGCGACAATGCGCGGCGGGGCGTTCCAGCGGCGCGCGATGTGCGCGCCGAGCTCGGCATGGTCGATGCCGAGCACCGACAGCTCGGCCTGGTGGCTCGACGACCCGCCGGTGCGCAGTTCCTGAATCGCGCTGAGCACCTCCGGCGTCAGGAAACGCGCCATCACGAGCTTGCCCACATCGTGCAGGAGCCCCGCCGTCACGGCCTCGGGGGGCACCTCGACGGGCGACATGGCGGTCACCACCTCGACGGCCAGCGACGTGGCGACCGAGTGCGCCCACAGCTCGCCCTCCGACAACCCGTACTCGGGCAGGGCGCGCCGCATGGTGCGCCCGACGCACGCCGCCATGGCAAACGACAGGACCGGCCCGACGCCGACGCGAATCACCGCGTCGCGGACGGTCCCGATGGGCACGAGGGCGGCATTGGCCGCCGAGTTGGCGACCTGCATGAGACGGCCGGTGAGCGCCTGATCGTGGCTGATGACCTGCTCGACGTCGGCAAACGCCCAGCGATCGCGCGACACGACGGCCAGCAGCCGGCTCACGGACACCGGCACGGGGTCGAGCGTATCCGCGGCACGAAGCAGGCGTTCGACGTCGGGCATGGGCGACGGGCGCACGGGGCGCCCCTGCTCAACCTTATCGGCCAATCTGCGTGTGAGGGTTAGCCGCGAGGGCACACGGCGTGCCGGCCGCGTCCGCCATCAGCCGCCCCTCGTGTGCATTTGCAGGTGGGGGGTCGTCGCGGCTGGTGCCTCGAAGGCGGTGCGGCTCGCCAGGCGCAGGCGCGTCTCGGCGCCCCGATCCGTCCGCTCGCGCCATCGTGACGTGATGCCCGCGGCGAGCGCCGCATCGTCGGCGCCCGTCCGGAGCGGTGTACGGAGGTCGAGGCCCTCGGTCGCGTACAGACAGGTGAAGAGCGTGCCGTCGGCCGTGAGGCGCACGCGATCGCAGGCGCGGCAGAACGGCGTCGTGGTGGACGCAATGGTGCCGAATACGAGGCCGTCGGGCAGCCGGAAGCGGTCGGCTGGCGCGGGACCGGCGTCCTCGATCGGCGTGACGGGTCCGTAGTGCGCGGCCAGACGCGCCAGCATGTCGGCGCGGGAGACGAGCGCATCCGGATGCCACTGGTTCGCGCCCGGCACGTCCATGTACTCGATGAACCGGATTTCCGCGGCGTGGGCCCGCGCGAACTCCACGAGCGGCACCATCTCGTCGTCGTTCACCCCGCGCATGAGGACGGTGTCGATCTTGAGCGTGCCGAAGGCTCGATGGGCGGCGCCGATGCCCGCCAGTACGGCCGGGAGCGCGTCCGCGCGCGTGAGCGCCCTGAAGCGGTCGCGGTGAAGGGTGTCGAGGCTGACCGTGAGGCGGTGCAGGCCGGCCTCGCGCAGCCGCGCGGCCTCGCTCTCGAGGAGGATGCCGTTGGTGGTGAGGGCCAGGTCGTCGAGGCCCAGCCGCGCGACGCCGGCGACGAGCGCCGGCAGATCGCGGCGCAGGAGCGGCTCGCCACCGGTGAACCGCAGGCGCCGGACGCCAAGGCCGCGGAAGACGCCGACCAGCCGCTCGATCTCCTCGAAGGTCAGCACGTCCTTGCGCGGCAGCCATTCGTAGTGCGCCTCGGGCATGCAGTAGGCGCACCGGATGTTGCAGCGGTCGGTGACCGAGACGCGGAGGTTGCCGAGCGGGCGCCCGAGGACGTCGAGCGGGGGCCCGTGGGCATCGACCGGGGGCATGTGCCCATTATCGCCCAGGCCGGGCGCCGCCCGGCTCGACCGTCAGGCGCCGACGGGCGCGTTCTGCTCCTGCGGCAGCACGGTCACCGGGTCGAGAAACGGCATCATCGCGCGCAGCGACGCGCCCACCCGCTCGATCGGGTGCGCCTGTTCGGCGAGGCGGCGCGCGTTGAAGGTCGGGCGTCCCGCGGCGTGTTCCGCCATCCAGCCGGCCGCGTAGCGCCCGCTCCGGATGTCGTCGAGAATGGCGCGCATGGCCTCGCGCGTGGCGGGGGTGACGATGCGCTCGCCGGCGGTGTAGTCGCCGTGCTCGGCCGTGTCGCTCACCGAGTAGCGCATGTAGTTGAGCCCGCCGCGGTACATCAAGTCGACGATGAGCTTCAGCTCGTGCAGGCACTCGAAGTAGGCGACCTCGGGCTGGTATCCCGCCTCGACGAGCGTGTCGAAGCCCGCCTTGACGAGCGCGCTGACGCCGCCGCAGAGCACCGCCTGCTCGCCGAAGAGATCGGTCTCTGTCTCCTCGGCAAAGGTGGTGTCGATGACGCCGGCCCGGGTGACGCCGATGGCGTGCGCGTAGGAGAGGGCGAGGTCCCGGGCCTGTCCCGAGCGGTCCTGGTGGACGGCAAGGAGCGCCGGCGTGCCGCCGCCCTCGACGAACAGCTCGCGCACGCGGTGACCGGGTGACTTCGGCGCCACCATCACGACATCCACGTCGCCGGGCGGGACAATGCCGCCGAAGCGGATGTTGAACCCGTGCGCGAAGAGCAGCGTCTTGCCGGCGCTGAGCCCGGGGGCGATGGCCGTCCGGTAGATCTCGGGCTGGTCGGTGTCGGGTGCGAGGACGACGATGACGTCGGCCCAGGCGGCCGTCTCGGCGACGCCGCCCACGGTGAGCCCGGCCGCCTCGGCCTTCGCACGCGACCGGCTGCCTTCGCGCAGGCCGACGCGCACCTCGATGCCGCTGTCGCGCAGGTTGAGCGCGTGGGCGTGCCCTTGCGAGCCGAACCCGATGACGGCGACCTTCTTGGCCCGAATCAGGGCGGGGTTGGCGTCGTTGTCGTAGGAGATGCGCATTTCAGTTCTCAGTTATCAGTTCTCAGTTG
>JAHDVQ010000108.1 GCA_023384595.1 Vicinamibacteraceae bacterium
GGCCGTGCGGGAGATCGCGGCGGCGCGGGCCGGGCGGCCGGTCCGGGCGTGAGTCCGCGTCCCGGGGTCCACTGCCCCGGGGTCGGCGACGGCGCACCGGCTTCAGAAACGTCTTGACATCCACCCGGCACCGGCGCACAGAATATGGCGCGCAGTGGTCAGACCACTTGGCGTTCTATCGCTTCTTGTGCGGAGGTGCGACATGCACAGTGCGCGTCAATCGTCGGCCATCGCTGCAATTGGATTGGCCACAGTCTTCCTCTTGGTTGGCGGCTCGTCCGACCTCCTGTCCAGGCGCGACCTCGGCCGCGAGGTCCTCGCGCCAGACGACGGCTGGGCCGCTGAGGGCGCCGGGACGACCGGTGGCGCCATCAGCGACACGCCGCAGGTCTATGTCGTCACCAACCGCCAGGAACTCGTTGCCGCGCTCAACAACGGCGTCTACCCGCCGCCGTCGAGCACCCCTTCCTCGCAGCCCAAGATCATCTACGTCGACGGCGTCATCGACGCGAACGTGGACGACCACAACCAGCCGCTCGCCTGCACCGACTACTATCGCGACGGGTACACGCTCGAGGCGTATCTCGCCACCTATGATCCGGACGTCTGGGGTCGGGTGCCGCCGTCCGGTCCGCTCGAGACCGCGCGTATCACCTCGCGGAACGCGCAGATGGCTCGCGTGCGGATTCGCGTCGGCTCGAACACGACGATCGTCGGCGTGGACCGGCGGGCGACCATCAAGGGCGGCTGGTTCGACATCCGCGGGGCGGCGACGTCGAACATCATCATCCGCAATCTGCGCTTCGTCGACACCTACGACTGCTTCCCGGCGTGGGCGCCCACTGACGGAGCGGCGGGCAACTGGAACGCGGAGTACGACAGCATCTCGATCCGCGACGGCCACCACATCTGGATCGACCACAACGAGTTCGCCGACGTCGAGACGATCGATTCGTCGCTGCCGACCTACTTCGGCCGGCTCTGCCAGGTGCACGACGGGCAGCTCGACATCACGAATGCCGCGAGCTTCGTCACGGTGTCGTGGAACCGGTTCGTGAACCACGACAAGGTGATGCTGATTGGCTCGTCGGACTCGGCGACGGCCGACCGCGGCCGCCTCAAGGTGACGCTGCACCACAACGTGTTCGGCAACGTCGGCCAGCGGGCGCCGCGCGTGCGGTTCGGCCAGGTGCACATCTACAACAACTTCTACCGGATCCAGGGCGACGCGAACTACCAGTACAGCTGGGGCGTCGGGCGCGAGTCGGCCATCTACGCGCACGACAACTTCTTCCGCGTCGACCCGGCGACCGGCGTGACGCCCGCGCGGTTCATCGCGGTCTTCACCGCGACGGCCATCGTCACGCTCGGAACGCAGGTCAACGCCGCGTCGCCCAACCACGTGGTCGACGTGCGGCAGGCCTACAACGACGCCCGGGATCCCGACCTGTCCGACAACGTCGGCTGGGTGCCATCGCTCTTCGGGCCGGTCGATCCGGCCTTCAGGCTGCAGGGCATCGTCGCCAGCGGGTCGGGCCCGTTCAACTGGTAGGGGGGCGCGCCCGATCGCGCCGTGAGGCGGAGTCGTGCCGGCCGCGCTGGGGCACACGACCCCGCCTCGATCGTGCGCCGGAGCAGTTCGGCTGTGGTCACGTTACTCGACCTGCTCGACCACCGCTGGGCCCGGTGACGACCGTCGTCCGGAGGTGGGCGGACCAGGCCGGCGCCCGGTGCCCGGTCGAGGACGTCGACCCCGGCCATGGTTCATGCACAGACGTCGGTCGTCGCCGCGACGGGCCCGGCACCGTCTTTGCTGAACTCACTTTCCGAAACAGAACGCGCACGGGTCCAGGGCGGAACCTGCGCCGTGTTGCGCGGTGGATTGGTGAACGTCGGCAGGTCGGACCGCCGTGCGCCTGTCGGTGTGCCGACACGGGCGGGTCCATGCCCGCCTGACCTGCGCGTCGACCGGGAGTCTCCTCGATGGCTGTGGCGCCCCTCGGTACCAAGCTCGGCGAACGCCGTGAGGCCATCCTTCAGGCCAACCTCGAGGCCCTCGCGCGACTCGGTGCCCACGGCCTGGCGAAGGCCTTGGCCGATGTGTCGGTCGACGGTGAGCTCGACGAGGCGAACGGTGAGGTCACGGGGATCTCGCTTCGAACTGCGTGCGGCCTCGTGAGGCTGCACGGTCGCCGTGACCAGGTGGCCGAGGCCCTGCGCTGGCTTCCGCCGGGCGCCAGCGAGGCGCCCCTTCTCGTCGTCGTTGGCGCAGGCGCCGGCTTCGTCGTCGACGGATTGGAGCAGCAGGGTGTTCCCGGACGCGTGTTGGTGCTCGAGCCCTCGGTCGCATCGCTGAAGGCGATGCTGAGCCGACGCGGGTGGTGCGCGCTGCTCGAGGCGAACCGCCTGCGGGTCCTCGTCGGGCCGGAGTATACGGGTTGGCTCGATCTCTGGAACTGGGTGGGCGAGACCACTGAGACGCCGCCCGTGGTCGTGCATCCGGTGCTGGTGCGTGAGCGGCCCGCCGATATTCGGCAGGCTGTCGAGGTCCTGGATCGGCTGCTGTTCAACGCGAACGCGAACGCGGAGGCCCGCCGTCGCTTCGCCGGCCCGTATCTCCTCAACACGCTGTCGAACCTGCGGCACCTCGTGGCCTCGCGCGATGTCGCGGAGCTGTTCGGCCGGTTCTCTGGGGTCCCAGCCTGCGTCCTGGGCGCCGGGCCGTCGCTCAATCGCAACCTCGAGCAACTGCGGCCGCATCGTGACGGCGCGCTCGTGCTCGCGGTGGACACGGCGCTGCGCCCGTGCCTGGCCGCCGGCATCGAGCCCGACCTCGTCGTCGCGGTCGACCCGGGCGAGGCCAACCTGCGGCACCTGTCGATCGGTGGGGCGCCCGCGCGGACCCACCTCGTCGCCGAGCCGAGCGTGGCCCCGGGCTCGTTCGATGCGTTCGGCGGGCGCGCCTTCACGTTCCGTGTCGCGGAGCATCACCCGTGGCCGTGGCTCAGGGAGCGGGGCATCGATCGAGCCAAACTGCTGGCCTGGGGGTCCGTCCTGACGACGACGCTCGACCTGGCTGCGAAGCTGGGCTGCAGTCCACTCGTGCTGCTTGGCGCCGACTTCGCGTACACCGACGGCCAGCCCTATTGCCGGGGCACCGTCTTCGAGGAGGACTGGGCGCGCGAGGTGGCCGCAGGCGCGCGCCTCGAGGACGTGTGGCGCCGGTGGAGGCGGGAGCCCGTAGTCGTCGAGCGCGGGATCGATGGGCGTGACGTCGAGACGTCGACCCACCTGCGGGCGTTTCGTGACTGGGTGGTGGAGTTCAGCGGGAAGTCGGGCAGCCCGGTGCTCTGCAACAGGACGAGAGCGGGTATCTTGTCTTTGCCTGACGTCGAGGTGCCGTTCGGACTGCGTCGGCCAGACATCCCAGTGGAACGGTGCGATCGCGAGCGACGACGTGCCGCCCGGAGGACGGCCTGCGACCTCGCGTCTGCTGCCAAACGTGACATCAGACGTGGACGCACCGCCGCGACGGAGTCTCTGACGCGGGCCGTTGACGAGCGAATTGTCTCGGCCGTGTCATTACAGGGAGCACTTGCCGCCTGTTCGAGGATGCCGATGATCAAGACACTGCCCGACGTCCCGCTGGCTCAGCACGTGGAAGAGTTCGAACAGTTGCTCCGATGGATTGACGACCTTACAGATGTGCGTGTGCTGGTCGAGGTCGGTAGCCGCCTTGGTGGTTCGTTCTACGCCCTGGCGGCACACCTCGGTGTGCCGCTGACGGCGGTAGCGATTGACCTTCCGGGCGGTCCGTGGGGGTTACCCGACAGCGGGGAGTCACTGCAGCGCGTTGCCAGGCGGCTTCGCGACGAGGATGTTGACGCCCATGTCGTCCTGGGTGACAGTCACGACGCCGGAACCGTCGATCGCCTGAAGGCCATTCTGGCGGGTCGGCCGATCGACGTGCTCTTCGTCGATGGGGACCATAGCTTGGCCGGAGTGGCGGGCGACCTGAGGCGCTACGCCGGGCTGGTGCGCCCCGGTGGCCTCGTGGCATTGCACGACGTGGCTGTCGCGATGGGACGTGATGCCGTCGTTCACGGAGCCTTCCCACTCGAGACGCTGCAGACGCTCGCCGACGTCCATGCAGCCTTCTCCAGCCTCGCGCGCGGTCGACGGTCGGCCATGGTGACCCACCAGTGGGGCATCGGTGCGGTGTGGATGTGACGGGAGGCTGATGGCGTGAACGCTCGGCTCCACGAGGACGAGGCACGCGGCCCGACGGGGCATGCAGGCGAGCGCGCCACTCAGCAAGTGCTGCTCGCCGAGCTCCTTCGCCCGTTTGCGGCGACGCTCCTTCCGCAATTGCCTGCCCGATGGGTCGTTTATGGCGCCGGCGAGGTCGGCAGGGCCCTGGTCCTGGCATGTGCAGCATTGGGCGCCAGGCCCGTCGCGTTCGTCGAGAGCGAGCCGGCCGGCTTTCCCGACGAAGTCGATGGTCTCGCCGTCTGGAGTCCCGTGCGCGCACGCGAAGAGAAGATCGACTTCTTCGTGCTCGGCACCTACGCCTCGGCGGAAGGGATGAGACGAACGTTGGGGGAGGTGTTCGTGACGGGCGAGCGGGCCTGGACGGTCCGGCAGCTGCAGGCGCCGGCGATGTCTCTGCCTCCTGGGGAGGATCTGCTCGAGCGTGCTCATGTGGTGCTCGCTGCGGGCCGGAGCATGGCCGAGTTCCTCTGGCTCGAGGCCAACAAAGTCGAGCGTATGGACGCCACGGTGGCGGTCAACGCTGCAGACCGACGGCAGTTCCACCTCGATCGATACGAATTCGCTGCCACGTTCGCGTCCGGCCGCCACGTGCTCGACTGTGCGTGCGGGACGGGCTACGGCAGTGCTCTGCTGGCGACGCGTGGTCCGGCTGCGAGCGTGATCGGGATCGACCTCGACGAGGCCACCGTCGCGTACGCCGTCCGACACCACAGCCGCGGCGGCGTCCGGTTCCTCGTGGCCGATGCCGGCCGACTCGATATGCTGGAGTCCGGGAGCGTCGACCTGGTTGTCTCGTTCGAGACCATCGAACACGTGCCAGACGACCTGGCGATGCTCGGGGAACTGCGCCGCGTGCTCCGACCTGGCGGCCGGCTGGTGGTGTCGACGCCCAACAACTGGCCGGTCGAAATCAGCCCGTTTCACGTGAGGACTTACGACGAAGCTGCGTTCCGGGCCGTGCTCGGCGGGTGGTTCGAGGTTGTCGCGATGTACGGGCAGTGGCCCTCTTCTGCGGGACGGCCTGGCCGGATGGCGTTGTCGAGCGCAACAGACGAGTCGTCGCCCGAATGCCTCGTCGCCGTGTGCGATGTGCCGTGAACGTGAACGTCCGAGTCGAACCGCGATGGACGACGGATCGCCAGATCGAGACGAGCTGGTGACACGGGCTGTCGCGCAGCTCCGCGCGCTGGGTCTGTCGGTCGATCTGGGGCTCGTCGGGCGGGTGCCCAACCCACCACGGGAGCTCGTTCTGGAGTTCAACCACCCGGACAAGGCGAAGCCCGCCGTCTTCATTGCCTCAGGGTGGCGCGACCTCTGCGCTCACGCCGCCGCCTTGCGGAGGTCAAGGGCTCGTTTCATCCGCGCACCGGACGTGCTCGATTTCGGGTGTGGGGCCGGGCGGCTGCTTCGAATCATCCAGGGGTTCGCCGCTCGCGTCGTAGCGGCTGACATCTCGGCCCGTGCGGTGTCCTGGTGCAGCAGGTGCCCTGGCGTATCGGACGCGGTCGTCGTCCCGGCGGTCGCCCCGGCGGATCAGCTGAAGACGGCCTCGGCCGACTGGGCGATCGCCAACAGTGTGTTCACGCACATTCCAGTCATCAACCAACGGGCGTGGCTCGAGGAGCTCGCCCGGGTACTCAGACCGGGTGGTACCTTTCCCTCTCGCTGCTTGGTGAGCCCCATGAAGAGCTGCTGCTCACCGACGAGCAGCGTGCACGACTCGGCCGTGACGGGCAATTGGAGATTGGTGCGCAGCCGGCCGGGGAAGCCGGATCCTGGGGCACTCCGCTCGTGCACGGCGCGGTGTTCCTGCGGCCCGATCGGTGGCGAAAGGTCGTGCTGGAGTCGCTGGACATGCTCGGCCGGTGGAGTCGACCGGGACACCACGACATCGCCGTGCTTCGACGTGGTGCGCGATACCTGAGGCCATCGCCCGAACGTGCCAACCACGACCTCGCTCTCCCCGATTCTCACGCGCACTCCGAGGAGGAGTTGATGACTGGCCTGAATCGGACGGACAAAGAGATCCCCTTGCCGCCCGTTCACCTCCGGCAGCGGGTGGGCCCACTTGACGATGCCGCCTACACCAACCCGCACGGGGCGCCGATTCTCGGCGACCTCGCCGTTGGCCCGCTGCGTCCCTTGGAGGGCTACGCCAGGGTGCTCGACTTCGGCTGTGGCTGCGGCCGGCAGGCTCGGCAACTCCTGTGTCAGTCAACGCCGCCCCAGGAGTATCTGGGGCTCGACAAGGACGCCGAACTGATCGAGTGGTGCCAGGCGAACCTGGCGTCCTTCCATCAGGGCTTCTCGTTCCGTCACCATGCGGTCGGTACGCCTCGCACGGGGGCGAGTCCTTCTCCAGACCAGCCGCGAGTACGCCGGTTCCCGGCTGCAGGCGATCACTACACGCTGGTGAACGCGCACTCGGTGTTCACCCACCTGCTGGCCGATCAGACACTCTTCTACCTGGAGGAGTGCGCCCGCGTGATGACCGCCAGGGCCCTGTTCTGCTCCACCTGGTTCCTGTTCGACGCACGCTGGTTCGCCGCCGCCAATCCGAGCACGATATCCCTCCATGTCAGCGGCGACGATCCGACGGCTGCGGTGTACTACGACTGGACCTGGCTTCGGCAGACACTGAGGCGCGTCGGGCTCCGCATCGTCCGGGTGGGCTGGACGAAGGTTCCGGGCTTCCAGAACACGATCTGGATGGCGCGTGGCGAGCAGTTTCCCGATCTCGCCGACGGGCTCACACCGCCCGATACGGTGCTCGGTTTCGGGTCCTCGTCGGTCGACCTGGTTCCCCCGCGCTGAACCGCTGCCGCTTCAGAACCGCGGCTTCGCGATGTGGCCCGTCGCGGATCCGGCGACGACGATCGGATCGTGCAGTGCGTCGGGCCGCGGCCGGCATCTGGCGTAGGCGCGATCGCCTGCCCGGGTGGTTGCCGTGACGTCGTAGCCCGTCTCCTTCAGCATCTCAACGAGACAGGTGTGATTGGGCCCCCAGAAGTTCGTCGGGTCACCGGCAAGCGTGTTTCCAGGGAAGAATCGCATCAACGGAATTTCGCGCAGCCGCGCTGCCGTGTCGGCGTCGATGGCGGGCAGGTCGTCGAAGATGCGCTCGTCCCAGACGTAGCTTTCGACGAACAGGTCCCCGCGGCAGAGCGGGTGCACGAGGTGCAGCGCGGCGAGCGGATCGCGGAGGTGATACAGCACGCCGAGCAGAAAGACGACATCGAACGTGCCGAAGGACGCCACGTCGATATTCCAGATCGGGCACGCCCTGTGCTCGACGCGCGAACCGAGCAGCCGGTGGGCGACGACGAAGCCCGGTGAAGGGGCGAGATCGACGGCGATGACGTCCGCACCGGCCCGCTCAGCGCGAAACGCGAAGTAACCATCGGCCGTGCCGATGTCGAGCACACGCAGACCCCGCATGTCGTCTGGTAGATCGAGCCTCCTCCAGACGCTCTCGCTGTCGGTGCGACCAGGCGTCACGAGTCCCTGGGCAATCTCGATCCGATGGTACCAGCGAACCGACTCGATCTGGTGCCTGGCATCGGCGTTGTCAGTAGCCATCGGTTGGAACTCCTCTCGACTGGCGCATGCCTGAAGTCCCGGCGAGGCGAGCCTCGACGAGACCGGCGATCGCGCGTGCGCTGAAGTGTGTTTGCATGAAGGCCCGCGCCCGCCGTCCGAGTGCGGCGGCCCTGGCGCGATCGGCATGGACGAAACGCAGCCACTCGACGGCGCTGTCGACGTCCGGCGTGGCCCACGTCGTGCCGCGGTCGTACGGGCCGACCGACGCGTCGAGGCGCGTCTCGTGGAACGCGACTGGCATGGCGTGCGGCGGAGCGACGAGGTCGGTGGTTCCCGAATAAGCGGTTGCGACCACGGGAACGCCCAGGGCCTGGGCCTCGGCGATCGTGTAGCCGAAACCCTCTGCGCGATGCAGTGACACGTACGCCGTGGAGGAGGCAATGAGGCGCAGCACTCGCGCTCGGGGCCAGTAGCCCTCGATCAGCGTCGCGTGGACCTCGCCCGCCCTCCGCCTCAGCGCCTCGAGCGCCCTCGACTCTCGCGCGCCTGCAGCGGCGGTGGCCTTGAGCACCAGCGCCGTGCGCCCGGCCACGCGCGTGCGCCGGTCGAACGCCCGCTCATACGCGTCGATCACGGCCATCGGGTTCTTCCGCTCGAGAAACGAGTTCACGTCGAACACGAAGGCGAAGACGGTGGTCTCGTCGTCCACGCCGAGCCGGCCGCGCGGCAACGGAGACACCTGACCGACGTCGATGCACGGCGGGATACGCACAACGGGCACCGGCGAGCGAAGCGAGACGGCGTCGAGCACGAATCGACTTGGGACCCAGACCTCGTCGAACCAGTGGAAGGCCCGCCGCCACCGCTCGGGAAAGACGCTTTGCTCCCACACCCAGTAGCCGATGTTGTGGCGGTTCGCGAAGAACCCGCCGCCGAGCGTCGCCGCGACCTGATCGACGGCTTCGGCGTTGACGCAGAGGAAGCTGATCGGATGCTGCGGCCGCCCCTGTCCCGCTCGCGTCACGCTCCGGTCGCCGCGGCGGAGCCATGGCTGCGCAACGTTCACGAGGGCGTGCGGCCAGTCCACGGCGCGCAGTACCTTGACGAACGACCGGGCCAACTCGCCGACACCGCTCTCGGTGTCGAGATAACCGGCCACGTTGATCCCCGGTCGCGCCTGCCGCGGGCCGTCGGTTCCGGCTGACACGGACACGCCGCGTTGCGCGAGCGTTCCGCGGGCGGCAAGGAGGCGCCGATCCAGGCCCAGGGCGTGGCAATGGCGGCGAAGGTGCAATTGGTACCTCGCGCGATCCTCGCCATCTACGTGTTCGAACCGCGATCGAAGGTCGGCGCGGTGACGGTACGCCTCGCGTTCGAGGTTCGTCAGGCCCGTCCGGCCCTCGTCTGGAGCATCGAGCCAGCGGCGGAAGCTGCGCGGCCCCACGCGGAAGGGATCGCCGAAGCGATCGCCGGCAGACCGATAGATCTCCCTGACGAGCGGCGGAATGGGGTCGCCGTTGGCGAACGTGCCGTAGCCGTAAGGCACGCGCCGCCACCGCGCGTGCCCGTGCTGGTAGACCAGGTAGCGGTAGAGGCCGAAGAGATCGGTGAGGGCACCCCTGCGAGGCAGCGTGTGCCGATTCTGGTGGCGAGATACCGTCGAGGGCGCATCGATGTCGATGCCACTGAAATGGAAGAACCTGAGAGAGTGTTCGCCACTGCGGAACGCGCCGCGCGACCACGTGATCCTCCGTTCGTGAAGGTTCCAGTACGCGACGTTGCAGCCGGGATCGCGGACGACGTGCACCGCAGGAGAGAGCGCGGGAAGGAGGTCGACCCAGCGCTGGTCGACGAAGTACCCCCGGTCGGGCGCGACGACGCACTCGCGCGCCACACGCGCCTGCCACCAACCGAGGAACGGCCTGGCCGACGAGCGGGCGGAAACACCGAAGAACCCGAGGTTGAAGACGCCCGCGCGCATGATGTCGACGACGGTCGGTCTCCGGTCGTCCGCATAGGGCACGGTGAGATGCGGGGTGACGGCGAAATCGTGCGTGTCGAGGGCGTCGAAGAGATCGTCGAGCGGCGTCAAGACGAGGATGTCGGGATCGAGGTACAGGACCGTCTCGTATCCGAGCGTTCGCAGCAGGTGCTCCAGGAGGAACGGTTTGACTGCGGTATTGAGCTCGAGGATCGAATAGCCGAATGCCATGGCCCGGAACCCGGCGATGCCAAGCTCGCCGGCTGCGACAATCGACAGGCGGGGCAGGCGGCGTTCAGGATACGGGAGCACCTTCGTACGTTCGTCGGCGAGGCAGATGACGAAATCCGCATCGGGATGCCGCGCCAGGAAGGACTTCGCCAACGTGACCGCGTGGGCGAGATAGTTGTTCGAGCAGATCGTGCAGGCGACGCGGGCTCGCCGGTCGCGGTCCCTCGGCGAGGCGATTGGACCGATGAACGACGCCGCGCGGGCGACGAGATCGGGGCGCGTCGAGGCTTCGACCTCGGCGCGGGTGGCAGCGCGCGGGGCGGTGGCGTCTCGCGACGCGAGATCGGCCACCGCATACACCACCTTCGCCCCGGCTCCCGTCTCCTCGAGCTGCGCCGTGATGTCACTGGCGTGAATCGACGCGACGAGCACGCGGGCCACCGACGCCAGCCGGCGCTTCGACGGCGCCGCTACCTCGACGCCTCGCAGCGTGCGGCCCCATTTGGCCCGGTCGTTGTCGAAGACCCACGCGACCCGCACGTGGCGGAAGGCTTTCGCCTCGAGGCGCATCAGCGCCTGTTCGCCGGCTGAGCCGGCGCCGAAGACCGCAACTGTCAGCGGGGCGCGCTTCACCGCGATCCCCCGGCGTAGACGCTCGAAAGCAGATGGAGCGTGCGGTCCCACGTGAACCGCCGTTCGACCAGCCTTCGTCCTCCGACAATGAGTCGCGCGCGCAGCCGATCGTCGTCGAGCACGCGCGCAATGCCTCGCACGAGCGCTCGTGCGCCCGGCGACGCCACCACCGCGTTCCGGCCGTCGACGAGAAAGTCCTCGAGTCCTGGAGCGCGCCGCGCCACCACGGGCGTGCCGAGGGCCATCGCCTCGAGAACCGCTAACCCCTGACCTTCGTCGATCGACGCGGAGACGAACGCCGACCATCCCGCCACGCGGCCAGTCACGGAACGGATATGTCCGGCGAAGCGAACACGGTCCCCGAGGTCCCAGCGCAGCGTGAGCGACTGGAGCGACTCCAGGTACGTCGGATCAGCCGGCTCACCGATCAGTTCGAGATCGACCGAGCGCGTGCGACGAAGCACGGCCAGTGCCTCGATCAATACGTGTTGCTGTTTGCGTGGCTCGATGCGTCCCACGAAGCCCACGGTCTGACGGCCGAACTGAACGGGCGCCAAAGTGATCGGTCGGAGGAAACTCGGGGCCAGGCCCAGGGGTACCATCGTGATCGGGCCCCGCACGCCATGACGGCGGAGCAGTCGGACGCTGGCGCGTGCCGAGCAGACGAGAGCATCCATCCGGCCGAAGCCGTGACAGTCCATCACGTTCATCCACGTGGGCCGGCCTGGTCGCCAGTTGTAGAACTGCCCGACCAGGCGTCGATCGCCGCTCGTCGCGGCAGTGGCACACGCCGCGACGAGGGCGGGCACGCCGGCGTGGCAGTGGACGACGTCGGGACGGAACGTGCGGAAGAGGCGCTGCATGGCGTCGACGGCCGTCCAGAACCGTTCAGGGGCCCTGGCGAAGGTCTCGACGGTCGCATGAGCGACGCTCGCCCTGTTCAGGCGGCGCCGGTAAGCTGGCCAGTCGCGCAGCGAACCAACCGCGGGCGATGTCGCGACCATGACCCGGTGCCGCCCAGCTTGCGCGGCGGCCAGCCGGGTGACCACATCGCCGGCACCGCTCCAGAGGTAAGGGATGACGTGCAGGACGCGCCCGTCGTACCACCAGCCGTTGTTCGATACGTTCATGGTCGCTGCGGGACTCGTCTCGCGCCCTGTCGTGCCGCCGCCTTCGTCGTGGTGCCGGCGAGACGCGTGGCTGCACGAGCCTGCGGGTGTGGGCCCGATGATAGAGTATCGGCATCCGGAGCACCGCTCGATATATGTCCGGGGCCTCCCATTCACCACCGCTTGCCCGACTCGTCGAGGCGCTTGCACCGCTTGACGCGATCGTGTTGCCGCTCGACTCGCTGCAGGACGCCGGCATGCCTGCGACACCAGGCCCCGCGGTCGTCGTCGAGGGCGACCTGGCCTCGGTCCGGCGCTCGGCCCTCGCCGAATTGGCCACGCGGTTGCGCTCGCTGAATCGGCCTGTCGGCATCGCAGCCTCGGTAGCGCCCACCGCTGTCGACCGGGCGGTCACGCTGCTGCCCCCTGCTGGCTGGACGCGGCTGTTCGAGGCTGTGGGCTTCTCGGTGAGACGGCAACTTGAGCTGCGGGAGGCCGAGACGACTGGCCGGTGGCGTGACGCGTGGACAGCCGCCGACCCGTATCGGATGGCGGGTGTCGATCGAGTCGGCTTCGTCCTCGACCCGGCCCCGTGCGCGCCGGAGGGGGGCATCCGGTCCTTCCGGTCGTTGCTCGGGCCGCAGCATCCGCTGCGCCGTGCGCGCGTCGTCCTGGGCCTGCTGCTCGCGGGGTACCAGGATTTCCACAACCTCGCGCCGTGGCTCGAGGCGATCGACCCTCGCGACCTGCGGGTGATTCTCCGGCAGGGCGTTGGTGAACGCGACGAAACCGTCGCGGATGATCTCGACGCCGCCTGCCGGGCCTACGGCGTGCCAGCCGTTCGCGTGGGTCCCCTGGCCGACAGCACGCTCGACGACCTCGACGTGCAGGTGCTGCTTTCGGCCTCGGAGTCACCGGCGAACTCGGTCCACCTCGGCAACGCGGTCATGCTGCTGCACGCCCGTGCGCTCGGATGGGCGACCGGCCACGTGCAGCACGGCATCTGGCCGCGGGCTGAGTTTCCGCTTCCGATCGCCACGTGTGCGGACATCGTGCTCGCCTGGTCTGACGAGTACCGCGAGGTCATCGGTGCCGGCGATCACGCGTTCGCCGTCGTCGGCGGGATGCGATTCGACCGCTACACCGATGTGGCTCACCGGTCGGCTGCCGCCCTGTACGGTTCGTGGGCCGGGCGGTTCGACCGTCACGTCGTCGTCGCCACCAACCTGCACTGGCAGCAGCACGGGAGGGCCATCGACGGGTTCGCTGCGGTCACAGAACTTGCGTCGAGACACCCTTCCACGCTCTTCACGCTCAAGCCGCATCCCTACGAGGCGGTCGAGCCGGGTGCCGGGGAGTTGCCAAACGTCGTGGTGCTCTCGGAACCGGTGGTGCTCGCCGGGGGGCTCGACCCTGCGGACGTCGTGGAGTCGGCGGATCTCGTTGTGTGCACGCCTTCCACGATCGCCCTCGAAGCGACACTGGCGGGCAAGCCGTGCTTCGTGATCGACACGGACAACCCGAGCCGACACCGGTTCGTCGACTATCGTCCGCTCTCGGCGCTGTCTGGCTGGCTTGACGACGACAGGCGTGTCGGCTGCTGCCGTGAGGGGTATGCCGAGCACTACAGCGAGCCCTCGACGCGCGGCCGGGCGCTCGACTTGTCGCTCGATGCGCTCGCAGGCGCCATGGAGCGGCGCAGTTCCCTGGTACCAGGAACCTCAGCGGCAGTGGCGCGGGCGCTCTACGACCTGTACGCCGAGGCAGCGCGCGATGCCGGGCAACTGCGGCGCGATTTCCAGACCGCCTCCGACTACGCACTTTCCCTGGCAGCCGCGCTGGAGGAGAAGGATCGGTACATCGAGCGGCTGCGCAGAGGGCTCGGCGGGCCATGAACAGGCCCGCGGGGTCAGGTCGTGAAAAAACCGCGCATTCAAGACCTGACCCCGACCACCCCGG
>JAHDVQ010000390.1 GCA_023384595.1 Vicinamibacteraceae bacterium
GCCGGATGCCGGCGTCAGCGCCAGCGGAACAGGCGCAGGCCCACCCAGAACGTCACGACCGTCCAGGCCGTCATGTTCAGCAGCTCGACCCAGACCCCGCCGAGCCCGGCTCCGTCGATCATCACGGCACGCAGCGCGTCGTTGAGCGCCGTGAGCGGCAGCGCCTGGATGAAGGGCTGCATGGCCCGCGGGAAGTTCTCCGAGGAGAAGAACACGCCCGAGAAGAGCCACATCGGCAGCATGGCCACGTTCATCAGCCCCGAGACCGCTTCGACCGTCTGCGCGCGGCAGGCCAGCAGGATGCCGAGCCCTCCGAACGCCAACGCCCCGACGAGCGACACCGTGCCGAGCAGCACCAGGCTGCCGTTGACCGGAATGCCGAAGGCGAGCCACGTCACGCCGACGATGGCGGCGACCTCGAGCAGCAGGAACACGAGGCGGGCGAGCACGAGCGAGGCGAGGTACTCCCACCGCCTCATGGGCGTCGCGAGCAGCCGCTTCAGCAGCTTGCGCGTGCGGGCCTGGACGATGGCGAAGCCGATGCTCCAGATGCCGGTGCCCATGATGTTGAGGCCGACGAGGCCGGGCACGAGCCAGTCCACGTAGCGCGACCCCGGCGCCGTCTCCTCGCGGCTGCGCGCCGTGAAGACGTCCTGGCGGCCACGGGCCCGCTGCAGCGCGCTGTCGACGGCCAGCCGCGCGAGCCGGCTCTCGGGCCGCGTCGGGTCGAAGCGGTACTCGGGCGCGCCACCCTCGCCCGCCGGCGTCACCACGAGCTGCACGGCGCCGTTGCGAAGCGCCACGCTCAGCTCGGGCTCGGCGAGCACCCTCACCGTGAATCCCCCGGCGTCCTCGAGGGCCGCACGGGCCTCGTCGGCTCCGGCCCCGGCGGCAATCGCGACCGGGACGATCGGCGCGCCCTGCGAGCGGAACGCGAGACCGAGCGCGAAGGTCAGCAGAATGGGGAACGCGAACACCCAGAAAATCGCTTCGGGCTCGCGGAGAAACTCGAGAAAGCGGACACGCGTCAGCTCGACGAGCGCGGACCGTTCACTCATCGCGCAGGTGCCTCCCCGTCAGCCGCACGAACACGTCCTCGAGCGTGCAGCCCTCGCCCTCGCCGAGCGACGCGATGAGGCTGTCCGGCGTCCCGAGCGCGATGACGCGCCCGCGGTCCACGATGGCCACGCGGTCGCAGAGGGTGGCGGCCTCTTCCATGTAGTGCGTGGTGAGGAGGATGGTGCCGCCGCCGGTGCGAAACCGCGCCAGCAGGTCCCATAGCTGCCGCCTCGACTGCGGATCCAGCCCCGTGGTCGGCTCGTCGAGGAAGAGCAGGTCGGGATGGCCGACAATGGCGCACGCCACGGCCAGGCGCTGCTTCTGCCCGCCCGAGAGCTTGCCGACTCGCGCCTGGCGCTTCGATTCCAGCTCGACGAGCCCGAGCACTTCGTCGATGGAACGGCCCTCGCGGTAGAACGAGCGAAACAGCCGCACCGTCTCGTAGACCGTCAGCTTTTCCGAGAGCAGGGTCTCCTGGAGCTGCACGCCCAGGCGCTGGCGCAGCTCCCGTTCATGGTCGGCCCACCGCAGGCCGAGCACGGACACCTCGCCCGCATCCGGCGCGAGGATGCCCTCGAGGATTTCGATGGTCGTGGTCTTCCCCGCCCCGTTCGGCCCCAGCATCCCGAAGCACTCGCCGCGATGCACCTCGAGGTCGAGGCCGTCGACGGCGACCACCTCCTCGTACCGCTTGACGAGGCCACGAACGGACACGGCGGA
>JAHDVQ010000391.1 GCA_023384595.1 Vicinamibacteraceae bacterium
GCTGCTGCCCATCTGCATGCTCCTTTGGTTGTCGCTGTGACACGCTGAGGCCCAACGCCCAAGGCCCAAGGTCCAAGGCCCGATTCACCGCCCCAGCGTGTCGCCCACCGCCCGCAGGAAGCCGTTCACGTCGACCGGCTTCACGTAATACGCGTTGAAGCCCGAGTCGAGGGCCCGGCCGCGATCGTGCGCATGCGCATAGGCCGTCAGCGCGAGCGCCGGAGTCGTCATGCCCATCGCCCGGACGCGACGCACGAGGCCGTAGCCATCGATGTCGGGCATCCCGATGTCGGCGACGATCAGATCGACGGGCTCGCGCTGCAGCGTGTCGAGCGCCCCTGTGGCCCCGTCGGACTCCACCACCGTCGCCCCGCACTGCTCGAGCAGTGCTCTCAGCATCTCCCTCGAATCGCGCTCATCGTCGACCACCAGCACCATCGTGCCGTCGAGCCGCACGTGCTCGCACGGGTCGGAATCCGTCGTCGCGGCCGGCTCGTGCCGCTCCTCGCCCGCGCTCGCGGGAAGACGCACCGTCACCGTCGTGCCATGGCCGATGCCGTCGCTCTGCGCCTCGATGGTTCCGCCGTGCATGTCGACGAGGTGCTGCGCGATGGCGAGGCCGAGCCCGAGGCCCCCGTGCACGCGCGTCGAGCGGCTGTCGCCCTGACGAAACCGATCGAACACGTACGGCGCGAACTCTGGCGCGATGCCCACGCCGGTGTCGCGCACCTCGAGCCCGATGCGGCCGCCATCGTGCCAGCAACGCACACGGACGTGACCGCCGGCCGGCGTGAACTTGACGGCATTCGAGAGGATGTTGCCGAGCACCTGGTGCAGGCGTCGCGCGTCGCCCGTGACCGCCGGCACGTCGGGGGCCACGTCACACTCGACGGCAAGTCCCTTGGCCTCGGCCTGCGGGCGAACGCCGGCGACCACCGCCTGGACGAGCGGCGCGAGCGCCACCGGCGCGTGGTCGATCGCGAGCTTGCCGGTAATGACGCGCGAGAGGTCCAGGATGTCCTCGATCAGCTGCGCCTGCAGCCGCGCGTTGCGGCCGATGACCTGCACCGCCTCGCGCGCACGCTCGGCCGGCAGGCGGTTCTGCTCGAGCAGTTGTACCCAGCCGAGGATGGCGTTGAGCGGCGTCCGCAGCTCGTGTGACAGCGTCGCGAGGAACTCGTCTTTCAGCCGGTTGGCTTCTTCGGCGGCGGCCAGGCGCGCCAGCTCCGCCTCCTTGCGTCGCGTCACGTTCATGCAGACGCCCGACATGCGCACGGGCCGGCCGTGTTCGTACTCGACGCGGCCCTTCCCCTCGACCCACCGGATGGTGCCGTCGGGCGCGACGATCCGGTACTCCTCCTCGTGGACGACGCCGTGTTCGAGCGCCCGCTTCAGCGCCGAGACGACGCGCGCGCGATCGTCGGGATGGATCTCGCGCTCGTAGCTCCCGAAGGAACCGTCGAAGGTGCCGGGCGGCAGGCCGTGGATGCGTTCGAGGTTGTCGGACCAGCGCACATGGTCGGCGACGATGTTCCAGTCCCACGTGCCCATCGACGCCGCGTCGAGGGCAAAGCGCAGCCGGTCCGCGTGGTGTCGCACCTCTTCCGCGGTCTGCGTCCGCTCCACCGCAAACGCCACCTGTGACGCGACGAGCCGGGCAAACAGCAGCTGCTCCCGCGTGAAGTCGCGCGCCTCGTCGCCGTAGAGCATGAACTTGCCGATGACGCGACGGCCGCAGACCAGGGGGACGAACGCCATGGCCGCGATGCCCTCGGCCC
>JAHDVQ010000109.1 GCA_023384595.1 Vicinamibacteraceae bacterium
GCGGCCATCGCGCGCGCCGGCAGGACCCGCTGCCCCCCGAGCAGCAGCGCGTCGGCCATCTCGCCGAGCATGGCGCGCAGCACGAAGCCCGGCGTGGGGAGCCAGCTCGGTCGTCCGAGGACGCGGCCGAGCGCCCGCGAGAACTCCGCGTTGGTGACGGGGTTCGGGGCGGTCGCGTTGAACGGGCCTTCATCGCGGCGGTCGAGGAGCCAGGTCACGAGCGCGACCCAGTCGTCGCGGTGAATCCACGACATGTACTGGGCTCCACTGCCGGCCGGCCCGCCCGCAAAGAGCTTGAAGACCGGCGACAGGCTGGCCAGCACGCCCTCGCGCGGGTCGAGCACGATACCCGTGCGCACCAGGCTCACCGCACAGCCCGCCAGCTGCGCCTCGGTGGCCACCTCCTCCCAGCGCCGGGCGAGTGAGCCGAGGAACTCGTCGGCCGCCGGCGATGCCTCGGTGAGAAGGTCGGCGCCTCGGTGGCTGCCGTAGTAGCCCACCGCCGACCCGCTGATCAGCCGTGACGGCGGCGCCGCGCTGGTCCGGATGGCGGCCACGACCGCGGCCGTGGCATCGAGGCGGCTCCGCTCGATGCGTGCCTTCCGCACAGCGGTCCACCGCCCCGACGCGATCGACTCGCCCGCGAGGTTCACGACGGCGCCCGCTCCGTCGACAATCTGACGCCATCCCTCGAGATCGGGCGTGGCGGTCCAGCGCCACGTCCGGATGCCGGGCTCGTCCCAGATGCGTCCGGCAGGCGGCGCCGGCTCGCCCGATCGCGAGAGGACCGCCACCTGGTCGCCGCGCGCGGCCAGGGACGCGGAGAGCGCCTGGCCCAGAAATCCCGTGCCGCCGGTGATGACGATGCGCATCGGTGCTCCTCGCTGAGTGAACTCGCTCAATTATGGCTGCCTGGCCTCGTGCGGGCGACGTATACTCGAAGTGGCCGCACTCGTTGCTCCGGGATCGGGAACGGCCGTACTTCCCACCCCGAGCCCCCTTCACGGAGGACCGCCATGGTCCGTCGCATCCTCGGGCCCACCGCGCTGGCGCTGGCCGCCTGTGCCCTTGCCGCGCTGCCGCTCGTGGCCCAGTCCATCTCTCGAGAGAACGCCCAGCAGATATCGAGCCTGGACGGCGCCCAGACCTACGACGAGTACTGCGCCGTGTGCCACGGCAAGGAAGGGAAGGGCGACGGCCCGGCCGCTCCGGCGCTGAAGGCCAAGACCGTCGATCTCACGACGCTGGCGAAGGAGCACGGCGGGACGTTCCCACGCTCGAAGGTCGAGGCGTCGATTCTCGGCACCGACCGCGTCATTCCCGCGCACGGCACCGTCGACATGCCGGTGTGGGGCCCCGTCTTCAAGAACATCGACAAGGACGACGGGGCGCGCGTGCTGCGGCTGAACAACCTCCTCGACTTCATCGAGCGCATGCAGGTGAAGTGACGCTTCGTCCACGACTCCTCCACGTCGCCAACGGCGACGTGCTGGCCACGCACCTGGCCGGGGCGGGGCTCGACGGCGAGATCGCGGTCTGGGCCGACGCGCTGCACGAGGGGCCCGTCCCCCGGTCCCTCGCGACGGCCGACTGGGTCGAGCCGAGGGCGCGGGCCCTCTCGTCGATGGGGTATCTCGCCTACGACAAGGCGCGCGCCACCCTCTCGGGCTGGCAGCGACCCCTCGACGAGGCCGGGCCCGGCGACGAGTTGGTGTTCTGGGTCGAGACTGATCTCTTCGATCAGCTGCTCCTCGTCCGGCACCTCGCCTGGCTGTCGATCGAACGGCCCTCGCAGCCGGCTTCCCTCGTCTACGCGCCAGATTTCCCGGAATCGGAGTCTCCCAGACCGTCGCCCTTCGCGTCGGCCGACCTCGCCGCGCTCGCGGCCGGGCGGGTTCCCGTTTCCGCGGGGGCGCTCGCACGCGGCCTCGAGACCTGGCAGGCGTTCACCGCCGCCACGCCCCGCGACCTCGCCGCGCGCGCGACGCTGCCGGCGACCGACCTGCCGTGGCTGCGTGCGGCCCTCGACCGCTGGTTCGACGAGTTCCCGGCAGCCGACGACGGCCTCTCGCTCACCGAGCGCACGGCGCTCGAGTTCCTCGTCAAGGAAGGCGAGATGAGCGGCCGCGATCTGTTCGGGGCCGTCTCGGCGCGCGAGCGGCGTCCCTTCATGGGCGACCTCTGTTTCTTCGAGCGGCTGCGCAGCCTTGCCGCGGGCGACAGGCCGCTCGTCGATCCGGCGTTCACCAGGCTTCGCGACGCCGCGGGCTGCGACTTCCGCGCGACGGCCCTCGGCCGCGAGGTCTTCGAGGGCACCGCGCACCGGGTTCGCACGCAGGGCATCGACCGCTGGTTCGGCGGCGTCCACGTGGCTGGACACGCGCCGGCGTTTCTCTGGGATCGCGTCGCGCGCCGCTTCGCCGTGCCGCCGACGACGCACTGACGTGGAAGGCGCCATGGACCCCTCGCTCCCTCCCCTGCCGACCTTCGAGGACGTGACCGCGGCCGCCGGCCGGCTGGAGGGCATTGCGCACCGTACGCCCGTGCACCGGTCGCGGACGCTCGACGCGCGCACGGACGCGACGGTCTTCGTCAAGTGCGAGAACTTCCAGCGAGCGGGCGCGTTCAAGTTCCGTGGCGCCTATAACGCGCTCGCGCTGCTGACGCCCGAGGAACGGGCCCGAGGAGTCCTCACCTACTCGTCCGGCAACCACGCGCAGGCCCTCTCGCTGGCGGGCTCGCTGGTCGGCGTCGCGGTGACCGTGGTGATGCCCGACAACGCGCCGGCCGTGAAGCGCCGCGCCACGGAAGGCTACGGCGGGACCATCGTGTCTTACGATCCCTCGCGCGAGCGGCGTGAGGAGATCGGCCGGCGGCTGGCCAGGGAGCGGGGTCTCGTCCTGATCCCTCCCTACGACCACGCCGGCGTCATCGCGGGCCAGGGCACGGCCGCGCTGGAGCTGTTCGACGAGGTGGGCCCGCTCGATCTGCTGCTCGTGTGCTGCGGAGGCGGCGGCCTCCTCTCGGGGTGCGCGCTCGCCGCGGCCGGCGTGTCGCCGGCCTGCCGCGTCATCGGCGTCGAGCCGGCGGCAGCCGACGACGCGACCCGGTCGTTCCGCACTGGCGTCCTCCAGACGGTGGACAACCCGCGGACCATCGCCGACGGCGCACGGACCCCGTCGCTCGGCCGGCTCACGTTCCCGCTCGTCATGGCGCACGTGGCCGACATGGTGACCGTGTCCGAACGGGGCATCGTCGACGCGATGCGGTTCCTCTGGGAGCGCATGAAGCTGGTGGTCGAGCCCACTGGCGCCCTGGCCACGGCGGCGCTGCTCGAGGGTGCCGTCTCCGGCGCGGGCCGCCGCGTGGGCGTCGTCGTGAGCGGCGGCAACGTGGATCTGGCCGAGGCGGGGGCGTGGTTCGCCGCCGGCCCGCCCGAGCCCGCACGCTGACGCGGCCGCCCGGGCGGGTGTTCGAGCGCGGGGCCGCCGGGCCACCCCCTGCGAGCCGAAGCGGGTCATAATGTTGGCGTGTCGCCCGCGATCGCGACAGTCCCCCGGAGGTTCGTGACATGCTCAACCTGAAGACGATTCTGGTGGCGACGGACTTCAGCGACGCGTCGCAGGCGGCCCTCGACTACGCGCGGGGCCTGGCCGAGAGGTTCGACGCGTCGCTCCACGTGCTGCACGTGCTCGAGGATCTGGCCGCCCACGCGTGGACCACGGAGGTCTACGTGGCGGCGCTGCCGGGCGTGCACGAGGAGATGGAGCGGCAGGCGCAGGAACGGCTCGGCGCGCTCTTCTCGGACGAGGAGCGCGAGCGGTTCCGGGTCAGAACCGCGCTCAGACTCGGCAGCCCGTTCGTCGAGATCATCCGGTACGCCCGCGACGAACATGCCGATCTCATCGTGATGGGGACGCACGGCCGCGGCGCCATCGCGCACATGCTGCTCGGCAGCGTCGCCGAGCGCGTCGTTCGAAAGGCCGCCTGTCCGGTGCTCACGGTCAGGCACGCGTCGCACGACTTCGAGCTTCCCTGAGCGTTCCCGACAGTGGCATTCCCCCCATGCCGTTCGCACCCGATTACGTCACCCATGTCCTGAACGAGAACTTCGAAGACGCGAAGACGCTCTTCCTCGGACCGCTCCTCTCGATTCACTACGCCCACCTCGTGATGCTCGCCGATCGCGGCATCGTCGGCGCCGGCGATGCGCGGGCGCTGCGGGCCGCGCTCGACGGCATCTCGGAAGCCGACGTGCGCCGGGTGGTGTACGACGGCTCCTGCGAGGATCTGTTCTTCTACGTGGAGCGGCTCGTCGTCGAAGCCTGCGGCGTCGACGTCGCGGGGCGCCTGCACACGGCGCGATCGCGCAACGACATCGACATGACGATGTACCGGATGCGCCAGCGGGGCTTCGTGCTCGACGTGCTGGCGGGCGTGCTGGCCCTGCGGCGCGCCCTCACGAACATCGCCGAGGCCAACCGCGACACCATCTTTCCGGCGCACACGCACACGCAGCCGGCGCAGCCCACGACGGTGGCCCATTACCTGCTCGGCGCCATCGAGCAGCTCGAGCGCGATGCGACGCGGCTCCGGGCGGCCTACGTCACGACCAACAGGAATCCGCTCGGCGCGTGCGCCATCACCGGCACGGGCTTCCCGATCGATCGGCACCTCACGAGCGATCTGCTCGGGTTCGACGGGCCGACCGGGAACACGTACGGGAGCATCGCCACCATCGACTACACGCTCGAGAGCCTGTCGGCGATTGCGGTGATGGCCGTCGGACTGGGGCGCCTGGTGCAGGACCTCCTGCTCTGGTGCACGATGGAGGTGGCGTACCTGCGGCTGCCCGACGGCTTCGTGCAGGGCAGCAGCATCATGCCGCAGAAGCGCAACCCGGTCGCGCTCGAGCACGCCCGCGCCATCACGAGCAAGGCCTTCGGCCAGGCGAGCGCGGTGCTGATGGCCGTGCACAACACGCCGTTTGGCGACATCGTCGACACCGAGGACGACCTCCAGCCGCTGGTCGCCCTGGCGTTTCGCGATGCGAGCCGCGCCGTGCAGCTCGTGGCGGCGGCGATGGCGGGCGCCGAGTTCGACCGTGCGCGCATGCTCGAGCGCGCGCGCCTCAACTGGATCAGCATCACGGAACTGGCCGACACGCTGGCGCGCGAGCACGGCCTGCCGTTCCGGCACGGCCACCAGATTGCCGCGCAGCTCATCGCGCGGCACCGTCCAGACAGACCGATGAGCGACACCCTGGCCGATGTGTCGCGCGAGGTGACGGGCACGCCCATCCACTACGAGGAGGCTGCGCTTCAGGCGCTGCTGAGCCCCGAGCACTTCGTGGCCGTGCGAACCACTCACGGGGGCCCGGCCCCGGCCGAGACAGGACGGGCTTTGGCCGAGGCACGGGCCGCATTTGCGGCCGACGAGGCGTGGCTCGCGGAGACACGCGAACGACTCACGGCCGCCGACGCCCGTCTGCGCGAAAGGGTGGCAGGGCTGTGACCGCCGACGCGTCGCGCCAGCCCGCGAAGGCGGCCGAGCCGACCGACTCGCCGATGAAGTCGACGGCCCTCAAGGTGCTCCTCGTGCAGGTCGCCACGCTGGCGGCCCTGTTCCTGTTCGAGTTCTACTTCACACGCTGAGACTGCCGGCGCCGGGATGCGCGAGAGGCTGCGCCCGGCCGCCGTACCGACGACGGCATTCCCATGCTCCACTGGATCGACTGGACCATCATCGGCATCTACCTCGTCTGGATTGTCTGGGACGGCGTCAGGCTCACCAGGAACAGCCACGAGATCGAGGGGTACTTCCTGGGCGGCCGCAACCTGCCGTGGTGGGCCATCGGCCTGTCGGTGATGGCGACGCAGTTGAGCGCCATCACGATGATCGGGACGACGGGGCAGGCCTACGGCGACGGCATGCGGTTCCTGCAGTTCTACTTCGGCCTGCCGGTCGCGATGCTCATCCTGTGCGTTACCCTCGTGCCGTTCTTCCACAAGGCGCACGTGTACACGGCCTACGAGTACCTCGAGCGCCGGTTCGACGCGAAGACGCGCTCGCTCACGAGCTTCCTCTTCCTGCTGTCGCGCGGCATGTCGTGTGGCGTCGTCATCTCGGCGCCGGCCGTCGTGCTCTCGGTCGTCTTCGGGTGGAACCTGACGCTCACCTGCCTGGCCATCGGCCTGCCGACGGCGGTCTACACGATGTTTGGCGGCGTGCAGGCCGTGGCGTGGACCGACGTGAAGCAGATGGTGCTCATCGTCTTCGCGCTCGTGGCCTCGTTCGTGGCGCTCTACCTCGGGCTGCCCGACGCGGTCGGGATGGGCGATGCGCTCCGCGTGGCGGGGACGACCGGGCGGCTGCAGATCTTCGACTTCACGTTCGACCTGACCGAGCAGTACACGT
This sequence comes from Vicinamibacteraceae bacterium, assembly GCA_023384595.1. Classification (GTDB taxonomy): domain Bacteria; phylum Acidobacteriota; class Vicinamibacteria; order Vicinamibacterales; family JAFNAJ01; genus JAHDVQ01. The sequence goes on from JAHDVQ010000109.1 coordinate 6,418, forward strand.
TCTGGTCGGGCATGATCGCGGCGGTCTTCCTGTTCGTGTCGTACTTCGGGACCGACCAGAGCCAAGTGCAGCGGTACCTCGCCGCCCGGTCGGTCGACGAGGCGCGGACCTCGCTGCTCATGAGCGCCTACTGGAAGATCCCGCTCCAGGCGCTGGTGCTGCTCGTCGGCGTCTTCATGTTCCTGTTCTACCTGTTCAACCCGCAGCCCATGCTGTTCAACCCGGTGCACGAGCAGCGCGTGCGGAGCGGGCCGTCGGCCGGCGCCTACTCGGAGCTCGAGCGTCGATTCACGAGCGCGCTCGAGGCGCGGCAGGGGGCGGCCGTGTCGCTGGCGGCCGCCAATCCCGAGGACGGCGCGGCGTGGGAGGCGGCCGCGACGGCGTTTCGCGAGAGCGATCGGGCACTGAAGAGCGTGCGCGGCGAGGCCGTCGCGCTCGTTCGCGAATCGTCGGGCGACCGCTCCTACACCGACGTGAACTACGTCTATCCCACGTTCGTCACCACCGTCCTCCCGATCGGCCTCGTGGGGCTCGTCATCGCGGCGATCTTCGCCGCCGCCATGTCGAGCATCTCCGCCGAACTGGCGGCGCTCTCGACGGCCACCATCATCGATTTCTACCGGCGCTACGTGAGGGCCGAGGCCTCCGACGCGCACTTCCTTCGCGTCTCGAAGCTCGCGACCGGCCTGTGGGGACTCTTCGCCTGCATCGTGGCGATCTACGCGGCCGAGCTCGGGTCGCTCATCGAGGTCGTCAACCGCTTCGGGTCGCTCTTCTACGGGTCGATCCTCGGCGTGTTCGTCCTGGCGATTGGCGTCAGGTTCGCGACCGGGCACGGCGCGTTCGCCGGGCTCATCGGCGGCATGGCCACCGTCGCCTTCGTGGCGCGTTACACCTCGATCGCCTTCCTGTGGCACAACGTGGTCGGCGTCGTGGCCGTGCTCGTCATCGGCTCTCTCGTGAGCCTCGTGACCCGACCGCGCGCGGCGGCCTAGTCGCGGCGGCCTCGTCGCGACGGGCCTCGGTCCACGGGCCAGCCCCGACCGCGCGTCCACGGCGGCCCTTCGTTCATCACGCGCCACTCCGCCCCGTCACATAGGCGAGAACACCATCTCGCGCACCTCGTCTCCCCAGGTAATCACACGCAGGGAGACGAGGTGTCATGCGGACAATCACCTGTCTGACTGGTCTCGCGCTGACGCTCCTTACGCTCACGGTGCCTGCCGGCGCCGCCGGCCTCGACGGCGAGTGGATGGGCGGCTTCGAGAACGGGCGCGAGTGGGTGTTCGTGACCGTGTCCCTCGGTGGCGAGGACACCGCCCCGGCGGGGCGCATCGACCTCCCGCTCAGAGGCGAACGCCGGATCCTGCTGAGGAACGTGACGCTCGATCGGGGCATCATGCGGTTCGAGGTGCCCGGCGCCCACGGCAGCCTGCAGTTCGACGGGCGTCTCGACGGCGATCGCGTGCGCGGGACCGTGCGACAGGGCCTTGCGTCGGGCCGCTTCGAACTGCTGCGGTCGCGGTACATCACCGCCGACGCGTTCGCCCCGTTCCAGGGCACCTACGAGATCGAGCCGGGCGTGCCGCTGCTCGTCTACATGGGGCCGCAAGGTGCCGCGTTCGTCGATCACCGCGACCAGCGCATGGGCACGCTCTATGCGACGGACGACTCGACGTTCGTGTCGGGCCGTACGCTCGTCGGCGGCTACCCGGTGGACGTGACGCTCAGGTTCGAGCGCGCCGGCGACGCGGCGGCGCACGCGGTGGTCATCGAGCGAAAGGGCCAGCCCACGATGCGCGCCGTACGCCGTGCCTACTACCGCGACGCGCCGGTCCGCCTTCGTCACGGCGACGTCGACCTGGCCGGCACGCTGCTCGTGCCGGCCGGGCGAGGGCCCTTCCCAGCCGTGGTGCTCATCCAGGGCTCGGGCGTCGCCGCCCGCGAGGCGCTCACGCCGTTTGCCGACGGGTTCGCCCGGCGCGGTGTCGCGGTGCTCTACCACGACAAGCGCGGCACCGGCGAATCGACCGGCTCGTGGGCGCGGGCCACCTTCGACGATCTGGCGGGCGACGCGCTCACGGCCGTCGAGTACCTGAAGGGACGGCCGGAGATCGATCCGCGCCGCATCGGCCTGCACGGCGCCAGCCTCGGCGGGTGGATCGCGCCGCTGGCCGCGGCACGCTCGCCCGACGTCTCGTTCGTGATCGTGGAGGCCGTGCCGACGACGACGCCCGAAGCGCACGAGCGGCTGCGCGTCGAACGGCAGATGCGCGCCGACGGGGTGCGGGCCGATCTCATCGCGCGCGCCGTCGCGTTCATGGACGAAAAGGCCGCGGTGGCGCGGTCGGGCGACGGCTGGGACGCGCTCGTGCGGCGCATGGAGCAGGGACAGTCCGAGGGCTGGCTGCGCTACACCAACCCGCCGACCTCGCTCGAGAGCCTCCAGTGGAACTGGCGGCACGTCATGTCGTTCGACCCCCTGCCCGTGCTCGAACGCGTGCGCGTGCCCGTGCTGGCCCTCTTCGGCGAACTCGACACCATCGTCTCGACGGTGATCAACCGGCCTCGCCTCGAGCAGGCCCTCGCGCGCGCCGGCAACCGCGACGTGACGGTGCGTGTGCTTCCGGGTGCGAACCATCACTTCCTCGAGGCGCGCACGGGTGGACCGGGTGAGGTGCCGTTGCTGACCTCGTTCGTCGACGAGTACTTCACGGCGAGCCAGGCGTGGCTGGCTTCACGCACGACGTCGGTCACGGCGATGGCCGAGGCGCCTCCGGCGGCGCGCGGCGACGAGGCACGAGCCGTGACCTCTGCCCCCGACGTGGCGGAGCAGGCCGACGAGGCCGCGAGGATCGTGCCGGGCGAGTTTCTGTTCAGGGGCGTTCCCGTCGGGTGGACCCTGCCCTGACGCGTCGGGACCGGGAGCGGCGGTCCCCGGGAACCAGAAGCGTGAGCGCGATCCAAGACCTGTGATCCTGGACCGACGCCGTCCGACACGAAACGGCGCGTCACTCGGGCCCCAACGATTTCAGACAGCGTGACTTAGGTCCGTTCGACACGGTGGCATGGCGGTTGCTCCGCAGGGAGGCGGAACGACACCATGCGCCGACCACACACTCCCACCACTTGCCGGGCCGCGGGATACAGCGCGCTCGAACTGCTGTTTGTCGTGGCCATTCTCATCACGGGCTCCGCGATGGCGGTGCTCGTGTCTCCCCAGCTCGCGGCCTTCGCCCGCGCAAGCAGCAGCGCGTCAGAACTGGTCTCGGTGCTGCGCACGGCGCGGGAACAGGCGATCTCGCAGCGACGTGACATGCGGCTCGAGTTCGTCGCGCCGCGTACCGTGCGCGTGCTCCGCGAGGAAATTCCCGGACCTGGGCTGACGCTGCTCACCGAGGTGCAGCTCGAAGGCACGGCGGAGTTCCTGGCCTTCGGGGGCCTGCCCGACACGCCCGACGGCTTCGGCTCGGGGGCCCCGGTGGACTTCGGCGGCGCCCTGTCGGTGCAGTTCACGAGCGAGGGGACGCTCGTCGATCAGGCCGACGACCCGCTGAACGGCACCATCTTCCTCGGCTCGGTGGGCGATCCCCTTTCGGCCAGGGCCGTGACGCTCTTCGGGCCGACGGCCGTCATCCGCGAGTGGCGGTGGGACGGCCGGCAGTGGCTGGAGTAGGAGGGCAACGTGCAGCAACGGCGACTGCCGCCCGGCCGTACCGACGGCGGCTTCTCACTCATCGAGGCGATCGTCGCGATGGGCATCCTCGCGGTAGGCGTGCTCGCGCTGGCGCAGGGCTTCGTCCTGGGCCTGTCCCACCTCTCCACGTCGTCGGCGAACCTCGTGGCGCGCGAGAAGGCGCGCGAGGCGGTCGAGAGCGTGCACACGGCGCGCGACACGCGCACGATTCCCTGGGACGCCATCCGGAACACGGGCGCCGGCGGGGTCTTCGTCGAGGGTCTGCAGCCGCTGCGCGCGCCTGGCGTGGACGGCCTCGTCAACACCGCCGACGACCTGGCCGCCGGCCTCGAGCGGCAGCGCCTGCCGGGCCCTGACGATCAGCTCGGCACGCCCGACGATGTTTTCGTGCCGCTCGACGGATTCCAGCGGCAGATCGAGATCCTCGAGTTCAACCCGGTCAACCCCGACCTGCGCGAGATCCTGGTGACGATCGTCTACGACGTCGGCAACATCCGCCGCACCTACCGGCTGCGCACCTTCATCTCGTCGTTCTCGTAGGCGGAGCTGGCATCATGCGACCGAAGCCATCCGAGTCTGGATTCTCCCTGGTCGAACTCCTCGTGACCCTGGTCCTCGTGCTCATCGTCACCGGGGGGCTGTTCACGGCCATCACGCATGCCATGCGCGCGAGCGAGACGGCGCGGGCGGTCACGTCGATGAACGCGAACCTGCGCACCGCCGCCGACCTGATGGTGCGCGACTTCATCCAGGCGGGACAGGGCGTGCGAACCGTGCAGATTCCCTCGGGAGCCGGCGCGATGCCCATCAACCGGCCCGTCCCGCCCGGCGAGCCGCCCATGACGTTCGATCCTCTGGCGACGGAGCTGCCGGCCGTGACGCCGGGGCCGGACCTCGGTCCCGTGGTGAACGGTCAGCGCACTGACACGCTGACGACGCTCGCGGCCGATCCCAGCTTCGAAAGCGTGGGGCTGAGCGCCCTCGGTGCCAACAGCATGACGGTGGTCAACACCGTCGTCATCGACGATGGCGGCCCCGACGACATCCGGGTCGGCGACCTCATCATGATCACCAAGGGCAGCGCCACGACCCTGCTCTTCGTGACGCGCACCAACGGCCAGCAGGTGTTCTTCGAGACCGGCGACCCGATGAACCTGAACCAGTTCGACGGCACGCTGGCCATGACGGGCACGCTCGACTGGGTTCGTCAGACCGCGCCGACCGGCGCCACGGCGGCCCAGCAGGCGGCGGGTTCGGTCGCCTCGCGCCTCCGCATGATCACCTACTACCTCGACACGCTCACCGAGCCGGGCACGCCTCGTCTCGTGCGTCGAATCGGCTGGGGCGACATCGTCGCCGGCGTGGGCCGGGGCCGCACGGCCGCCTTCGGGATCGAGGAGCTGTTTCTGCGCTACGACCTGGTCGACGGCGTCAACAACTTCAGCGATGTGGCCATGGACGCGGCCGACCTCGCCGGCACGGGCACGTGCGCGCCGAGCCCGTGTTCGCCGAACCAGATTCGCAAGATCAACCTGACGCTGCGTGCCCGCTCGCGCGAGCGCTTCGTGCACACGCAGGACTTCTTCCGCAACTCGCTGGCGACGCAGGTGAGCCTCCGCAGCCTCGCGCTCGTCGACCGCTACCAGTAGGGAAGACCCCATGGACCGCGATACGTTCCCGCGACGGGCCCGATCCGAGTCGGGCATCGCCCTGGTCTCGACGCTGCTCGTCCTGATGCTGATGGCGGCCCTGATGGTGGGCTTCTTCGCCATCATCACCTCGGATCAGCAGTCGAGCGGCGTCAACCGCGACCAGACCGAGGTCTACGCGGCGGCGCACGCCGGCCTCGAGAAGCTGACGGCCGACCTCGGCGCGCTCTTTACGGTGAACTACAGCCCGCCGGCCGCGCAGGTCAACGCGCTCGGCAACGACCCGCCCGTCATCGCCGGGTTCCAGTACCTCGCGCCGGACGGGGGCGACGGGTACCAGATCGGCTTCGTGCCCGACGCGAACGGCAACCCGTCGCCCGAGAGCCCGAACGGATCGCCCATCACGGCAGGTCCGTACCAGGGACTCGTGGGGCTGATTACGCCCTACACCATCAACGTCATCGCTCGCGGGCCCGGCGGGGCCGAGGTGCAGATGCGCCGGACGATGCAGACGGTGTCGGTGCCGGTGTTCCAGTTCGGGATCTACTCGGAGAACGACCTGAGCTTCTTCGCCGGCCCGAACTTCAACTTCGGTGGCCGCGTGCACACGAACCAGAACGTGTTCTTGCTGCAGAACGACGGCGCCACGCTGACGCTCGAGGACCGCGTGACCGCCGTCGGCGAGGTCGTGCGGACGCACCTGCCGAACGGCCTCGCCTCGTCGGTGAGCGGCCATCAGGGCACGATCCGGATGGCACGCGCGGCCGGGGTGTACCGCAACCTCGCGGCCAACGAGGGCAGCGTCACCATCGTGGGATCGCCGCCCGTCATTCCGCCGAGCCTTCTGACGACCGACGCCAACGGCCGTCTGGTCATGCAGCTGCAGGCGCCGAACGTGGCGAACGAGCCCACGTGGACGAACATCTCGGTGGGCACCTACAACAGCTACATCCGCAACGGCCGCACCGGCGCGCGACGGCTCGATCTGCCGATCGTGAGCGACGGCGCGAGGCCCATCGATCTCATCCGCCGGCCCGATCGCTTCAACCCCGACATCCCGCAGGTGGCGCGCCAACGCTTCTACTCGATGGCGAGCCTGCGCATCCTGCTGTCGGACACGGTGGACGACCTGATGAACCTGCCGGGGATCGACGCGAGCCGGCAGCCGATCTCGCTCGAGAACGCGGCCAACTTCCGTTCCGAGATGAGCGCGCGGGGCTACCCGGCGTGGCTGCCCGTCGCCACCTCGAACGGGTCGAACGCGCAGGGCTACCGGATGACCAACGGCTCGTCGCTCCTCGGCGGGTTCATCAAGATCGAGCGTCAGAACCGCGACGGGGACTGGTTCGACGTCACGGCCGAAATCCTCGCGCTGGGCACGGCGGGCCGCAACATGTCGCGCGGCACGCTCAACACGCCCGACTTCACACCCGGAAGCGCCCCGGGTCCCATCTGCGGGACCGAGCCGCACCCGAACGCCATCGTGCGCATCCAGAGGCTGAGAGACACGCCGTCGAACGGCGCCTTCTCGACGGTGAGCGGCTACACGACGGTCCGCTGCGGCAACGGCAGCAACTCGGACACCGACTACTGGCCCAACGCGCTCTACGACGCGCGTGAGGGTGGCTATCGCGACGCGCCGGCCTCGCTCGGCACCGTACCCTACATGGGCGGCGCGATGCACTACGTCGAGCTCGACGTGAACAATTTCCGCCGCTGGATCGCCGGGCAGATCGGCACGACCGGCGACGACAACACGATGGACGTGACGGGCTACGTCGTGTACTTCTCCGACCGGCGCGCCAACCGCGGCCCCGGGCCCGATGGAGTCGTCGGCACGGGCGACGACCGCGAGACGGGGGAGCTGGGGTTCGAAGACTTCATCAACCCGACCTCGTCGATGAGCGTGCCCAACGGCGTGCTCGACACGGGCGAGGAC